>DASQGX010000271.1:0-5628 GCA_035632395.1 Allostellaceae bacterium | reverse complement strand
ATCGAGGAAGGCCAACGGGATGAACATGATGATGGTGGCCAGCGACGAGCCGGTCAGGGGCGCCAGGAATTCTTTCGCCGAGCCGATCACCGCCCGTTGCGGCTCGGCAATGCCGGGTACGCCGCATCGGCGTGCGATCTGTTCGATCATGACAATGACGTCGTCGATCAACAGACCGATCGCGGCAGCGATGCCGCCCAATGTCATGATGTTGAAGGTCATGCCGAGCGCCGACAGCAAGACGCAGGTTACCAGGACCGACATCGGCACCACGATCATTGCGACCGCCGTCGCCCGCCAGTTGCGTAGGAAGCCCATGATGACGCAACCGGCGAATACCAGGCCGATGACGATCGCTTCTTCGACCGCCTCGATCGATGAGTGAACGAGTTCGGTCTGGTCGTACCACTTGTAGAGCTTAACCGCTTTCGGCTGGGTCTTCATGAATTCGTCCAGCCGCGCCTTGACCTGCCGAGCGAGGGCCACGGAGTCGGCGCTGGTCTGCTGGAAAACGTCGAAGGTGACCGCCGGCTGGCCGTTATCGTTGACCAGCAGCTTTTGCGGCACGGCGCCCATCTTGATATCGGCGATATCGCCGAGGCGGACGACCCCGCTCTTACCCGTGCGAATCGTGACATCCTTGATCGAGTCGATGTTCTTATACGATCCGTTCACGACCGTCAGATACTGGAGGTAGTTGTCTTCGAGCGGCCCAGTCACGTCGAGCGTGTTGGTCTCGGAGAGTGCGGTATCGATGTCCTTCATCGTCAGGCCGTAGACGCGAAGCTTCTGCGGATTGACGTAAACCTGGACTTCCGGCGTCTGGCCGCCGAGCACGCCGACCTTGGCAATGCCCGGAATGCCGTCGAGCAACGGAGTGATCTGGTAGATGGCGAGCTGACGCAGATCGGCCGGCGAAACCTTGTCCGAGATCAGCGCATAGGACACGAACGGCATAATTGCGGTCGGCGCCATCTGCAACACGTCGAACCCAGTGCCCGCCGGCAAATCCGGCAGCTTCTGCGCGAACGCTCCTTGAACCGCCTGGAGCGCCTGCGTCATGTTCCAGCCCCACGGGAAATCGATGAAGATTTCCGCCGAGCCACGCGTCGTCGTCGATTCGACGTCGACCGCGCCGGACACCGCGCGTCCGACCTCTTCCAACGGTTCGGTCACGTCGATCAGCATCTGTTTGGCCGGCATGCTGCCGCTGTCGACCTCGACGCGGATACGCGGGAAACTGACGGTCGGGAACAGTCCGACCGGCAGCGTGATGCCGGCGAACAAGCCGGCCAGCGTCAGCGCGAAGGCGATGAAGACAAGAGAGCGTCGGTGCTTCTCAACCCAGTCGATGAAATTCATTTGCCGGCGGCTCCCTTCGAGCCAGCTCCCCCGGTGTCGGCGACGCGAAGCTTCGTGCCGTCGTCGAGCTGTTTGTTGCCTTCGAGCACAATCTGCAATTTCGGATCCAAATCGTCGCCCGAGATCACGTCCTGGCTGCCGTCGCTGGCGAGGATCTGCACAGCGACCTTCTTCGCCGCCATATTGTCCGACTGCACGACGAAGATGGTGCCGTCGTCGTCGACCAGGATCGCCGAATGGGGAACGACCAAACCCGACTGCTCGCCGTTCTGGATGCGGGCGCGGACCATCTCGCCGACCAACAGCTTACCGGGCGGGAAGGTGATCTCGGTCGGCACCAAGCCGGTATCGGCATTGATCACCGCCGAGCGCACGTTGACTTTACCCTGCACGGACGCGCCCGCGCCGGTGAATGGCGTCAGCGTGGCAGGATCGCCAGCCTTGATCGACAGCGCCTGGGCCGGATCGACGCCGACCTTCACCACCAAGCCATTCGGCTGCGCGATCTCGAGCAGCGAATCGCCATGGGAGACGATCGCGCCCTGCGCCGCGTCAACCTTGAGAACGATGGCGTCGTACGGCGCCTTGATGGTCAGCGGACCGCTGGCACCTTCTTCCTCCAGAACGGAGAGGTCGGATTGCGCCTTGGCGAGGTCGTTGGCGGTCGCGAGATGCGCCTTGGCGAGCTGCAGCGTCCGGTTGTACGTGTCCTTGGCGAGCTTATACGCCGCCTTGGTATCCGGGCCCGGGACCACAGTGACCAGCGGCGTGCCCTTGGGGACTTCCTGGCCGGTCTGGACCGCGACAGTCTGGACCCGCGCGCCGAACGGCGCGGTGATCGCCTCGCGCGCGGTGGCGGCGGGCTCGACCTGACCGAAGGCAGTCACGTAGGTCGGCAAGCTGCCTTGTTTCATCGGCGCCAGCTTGACCAGGGCGCTTGAATTGTCGCTGTCGTCGGCCTGCGCCGCGGCGGCGGCGAAAACCAGGCAAGATGCGAGAGCGAGCGCGGAAAATTTCCGGAAGTTCATGACCGTGTCTCCTGGTCCGGACGTGTAATCAAGGTTGGTGGGAAGCCGACGCCGAGCTCGACCGAGAGGCCGAGCGCGTTTTCTTGCAACTGGCGCTCGTAATCGATGACGTCGACCTCGCGGTCGAGCGCCGTCGACTGGAAGTCCGAGAGCGCGCGTTGATCGATATTGCCCTGGCTATAGGCGCGTTCGGCTGCATCGAGGATCGATTTCGCCGAATCCCGAGCCTTGCGCGCGGCCATGAGGTTCGTCTCGGCCGACTGCAACTGAATCAGCAGGCTGCGGGCGGTGCCTTCGGCATCGTCAAGCCGCGACTGATATTCGGCGTGGAGTTGTGCGCGGGTCGCCTTAGTCGCCGCGACCTTGGCTTGGTTGCGGTTGAAGATCGGCAGGTCGAAGGTGACCTGCGGCCCGACCGAGACGACTTCGGACGTATCCGAGCCGCCGGCGGCGCCGAGGCTGAATGCGGGGAACTGCGCGAGAATGGCAGCGCGGGCGTCTTCCTCCGCCCCTTCATAACCGAGCTTGAGTGCAATCAGATCGGGCCGCCGGTTCGGCAGCGACGCGATCAGCGGATCGATGCTCGGCGGCAGCTTGACCTCCTCAGGCTCGCTGATGACGAATCGCGCCGTCGGCTGAAGTCCGAGCAGCGAATCGAGATCCTGCCAATCCTTCACCTCTTGCAATTGCAGGGCGGCGAGATCGCGCTGGGCACCCGCCAGCTCGGCAAGCAGCGGCGCCGAGGTCGTCAAATCGAGATTGCCGGCCTGCGTCGCTTTCTCCACTTCCTTGATCTCGTTCGTCAGCAACGCGAGATCGTGCCGCCGCAGGGCGATTTCGTGGTCCTCGGCGTTGAGTGCGATGGCGTCCATCCGCGCCTTCTGCGCGACCTGCCATTCGTCCCAGATCGCGTCGGCGCCAACCTGCTTGAAGCGTGCTTCCGCGGCGGCAACCCGTGGCCCGTAGGTGATGATTGAGACAATGTCTTGCGAGATCGACGCGGTCAGCGCATCGGCGATTGCACCGGCGGCCGGCGGCGCATAGGTCAGGTACGCATAGCCCAGACTGACGGACGGATTCGGCAGGATTGAAGCGTCGAGCACGTCGGCATGGGCAGCTTCAATCTTCGCGCGTTGCGACGCCAAATCGGGATCGTTGAGCACGGCCAGCAAGCCGACCTGGTCGGGCGTCACCGGCTTCGCCGCATCGACCTTGCTTTGCGATGGGATCGCGAGATTGAGCTGCGACAGATTGGACACCAAGTTGGCGCGCTCCGGAAGCGGCTCCGGCGTATAGGTCGAGCAGCCGACCAGGCCGACGGCAAGGCCGACGACGCCATAACGCCACCAGCGACGACCGATCATGGCGTCGCTCCGAAAAGGTCAAAACGCAGACACGCGCTGCGCGCGATCAGCGACATCGAGATGTTATTCCAGCACACCGCGCACCCGCCCCTCTGGGCGCGTGCGGCCGAAATTCCGGCCATGTTTCCTCCCCTGCGCGTGGTGCATCCACGGCTGTTTATTGGTTCTGGTATACATTATGCCATGGCCCTTTGCCAATGGGCCGATAGCCGATTCCGCTCAAGAATTTTCGTTGGCGAACGTCCCATCGTGGTCACAGCGGCCGCTGGCATGGCATCCCGCTCAAGCGCCTTCCCAACACTATAGGGTGGCGAAGCCTACCGTTACCTGACGGCGCTTTGAAATCTTTTTTGCCTAACTCCCGGCGGCATACGCAGCCGTGTTTCGCACTGCGGTATGCCCGGAAGACGCACGCAACCCGTATGCGCAAAAGAAAACGGCCCGGCAACTTTGCCGGGCCGTCTAATTACACCTAGATCGTCTTGCCTCAGCTCGTCGAGCCCGGCCCGATGATCACCACAGCGCGACGGTTACGAGGCTCGCGCACGCCATCCGGCGTCGGCACCGCGGGATGCGTCTTGCCGAAGCCCTCGATGCTGATGCGCTTCGCCGAGATACCGTCGGCGACGAGCGCGGCCCGTACCGCCTCCGCCCGCCGCTTGGACAGGCCGAGGTTGTACTGCGCCGTGCCGGCGAGGTCGGTGTAGCCGTTGACCTCGATCCGCGCCGTTCCACGCTTGGCCGCAGCGGCCGCCTCACCGACGATCTTGCGTGCGTCAGGCGTCAGATCGGCCTTGTTGAACTCGAAGTAGACGGTGTAGTTCGCCGCGGCGACTGCTGCATAGTGACCCGTGCCGCAGGGATTTCCCGCTGCCGAGCCGACCGGAACCGCCCACTCGCCGTTCGTGCCAGGTCCCGCGACCGGGCAATACACGCCGAGGGACGCCCGCTTGCCTTCATAGGCATAGACCGCATGGGTCACGTTGCTGACGTCGCCCGAGTGCGTCGTGCCGACATGCGTGTTCACGTAAGCGAGGTGCTTCATCGTCCCGATGTCATAGGCGTCGAAGCCGCTGCCACCGAACGTGTAGGCGATGCCCAGCTTGTCATCGACCGAGAGCTGGTCCTTGCCCGACGAAGCCGGAAGCCGCTTCACTTCCTGCAACGTGTCGCCGTTCAGGATCAGCAGGCCACCCTTCTTGGTGGTCGTGGCGACCCACAGAAGATTGGTCTTCTCGTCGAGCCACGAACCCTTGGTGCCGCCCTTGCCGGTCAGCGGAACGCCCGTGTCAACCTCGGCCAACATCTGACCGCTGTTGGTATCGAACGTCTCCATGTAGGACTGGTCGGACTGATAGAGCCTGTGGCGAGCCGTCGAGAGCCAGCTCACGTCCGGTCCGGTGGAGTCGATGGTGTCAATCCACCAATGGTTGATATTCTGCGGGTAGAGATCCCACGAGCCCACGTACTGCGGCGTCGCACCGGTGGTGTAGACCATGACCTTGTTGTTGTCGTCGCTGACCACGTAAATCTTACCGTTACCGGCAATAAGACCGTCCGGCGATGTATAGGCGGTGTCGATCCGGCTGGTGATCTGCCAGGTGCGCTTGTCGATGGTGACGAGCTCGTTCCTGGTACCGAAGCCGGTGCCGTTATTGGCGCCGCTCATGCCCTGAGGAAGACCCTCGGCCGCGTCGACGTAGACATAGTTGTCGTCGAAGTAATTGGCGTTGGGATTGGGAATGTCCTTGAAGACGTGCACGACCTTTTGGGTCCGCGAGTCGATGACGGCCATGCCGTCATCCTTCAAGGAGACATAGACCATCTGGTTCGTCGGGTCGAAGGTGACGATGTCACCGTGACCGTTCGGAGTC
>DASQGX010000270.1:0-10675 GCA_035632395.1 Allostellaceae bacterium | reverse complement strand
CCTCGGCGGCACGGGCGTGAGCTGCCCGGTCGGCGTGGCAGCGGCTTGAGGTTCGTCAGCGTCGCTCGCGCGGCAATTGTTGCGCTCGTTATCGCGTTTGTTCCAGCGTCCGCCTTCGCGGCGGATATTTGCGGCGACGATCTGCATCTCTCGTCACCGCAGGACGCGGCCCTGCTGACGTTTGCCCATCGCCTCGATCTTGCTGACTCCGACGCCTTCCGCGAGGTCGTGATCTACGTCCACGACCACGGCGCGCTGCCGCCCTGTTATCTGACCAAGCGCGCCGCCGAGAACGACGGCTGGCGTCCGGGCGGCGACCTGTGGTCAGTCGCCGCCGGCGATGCGATTGGTGGCGACCGTTACAGCGACCGCGAGCATCGCCTGCCCGCGCAATGGCGCGGCCGTTATGTCGAAGCCGATCTCGATTACGTTGGCGGCCATCGCGGCGTGCATCGCCTAATCTTCGTGCGCGGCATGGGCGAAAGCTGGCTGATCTTCGTCAGCGTCGACCATTACCGCCATTTCGCACGCTTTACGCCGGCGGCGGCGCATTAGGCCGCGTCTAGACCACACCGTCCTGCCTGAGCCGTGCGATATCGGCTTCGGCATAACCGAGGTCGCGCAGCACCTCAACGGTATGCTCGCCGCGATCGGGCGTCGCGCGGCGGAGCGCCCAGGGCGTGCGCGACAGGCTCACCGCCTGACCGACCAGCTCGATCTCGCCGAGCCGCGCATGCTTCACCTTGCGCGCCACCTTGAGGTGCTTGACCTGCGGATCGGCAAAGACCTCGTTCATCTTGTTGATTGGACCCGACGGTACGCCCGCCTTGGTCAGCAGATCGACCCATTCGGCTGAGCTCTTGCCCGCGGTCACGCCGGCGATCAGCGCGTTGAGCTTGTCGCGGTTCTTGCGCCGCGCGGCGGCGGTGGCGTAGTCGGAATCGGTCTTGAGTGCCGGCCTGCCGAGCGCGTCGGCGAGGCGATGCCACAGTTCTTCGCCGGCCGTGGCGATGTTGATAAAGCCGTCGCTGGTCGGAAACACGCCGGTCGGAATGCTGGTCGGATGGTTGTTGCCCGCCTGGCCCGGCACCTCGCCCTTTATCAGCCAGCGCGCCGCCTGAAAATCGAGCATGGCGATCTGCGATGCCAGCAGCGAGCTTTCGACATATTGCCCCTCGCCGCTTTCCTCGCGCTCGAGCAGTGCGATCAGCACGCCGATGGCTGTGAAGAGTCCGGCTGTCAGGTCGGCAATGGGAATGCCGACCCGCATTGGGCCGCGGCCGGGCTCGCCGGTGATCCACATCAGCCCACCCATGCCCTGCGCAATCTGGTCGACGCCGGGCCGCTCGCGATAGGGACCGTCCTGGCCGAAGCCCGAGATGCTGGCATAGACGAGGCGCGGATTGACCGCCTTGAGGCTGTCGTAATCGACGCCGAGGCGGAATTTGACGTCGGGCCGGAAATTCTCGACCACGACGTCGGCCTGCGCGACGAGCTTCTTCAGGATCGCGACGCCTTCGGCGGTCTTCAGGTTGAGCGTCAGGCTGCGCTTGTTGCGGTGAATGTTTTGAAAATCGGGCCCGTCGGGATCGCCGCCCAAGCCTGAATCGCCTTTGGGATCTTCAACCTTGATGACGTCGGCGCCCCAATCGGCGAGCTGACGCACGCAGGTCGGGCCGGCGCGCACGCGCGTCAGATCGACCACCTTGAAGCGGGCCAGCGGCAGCTTGGTCATGCGTTCAATCGCCGTGCTCGGTCTTGGGCACCAGGAAACAAAGGACATTGCCAGCGAGCACCGACGCCGCGAGGAAATAGAACACCGAGATCAGGCCGAACCGGTCGGCGAGGAAGCCGCCGACCACCGGCGCCAGCGCCGACAGCACGGCCTGCACCGTGAACAGCGCGCTGGTTATCGCCGCCAGATGTTCCGGCGGTGAGCGGTCGACCTGCCAGGCCTGGATCACCGGCCGCATCGCATAGAGGAAGAACCCCAGCACAGAGATACAGGCGACATAGGCCACGTGATTGGTGATGAAAGTCATCAGCACGACGATCACCGTCGTGCTGAACATGCCCGCCATCACGATCGGCCGCCGGCCGATGCGATCCGACAGGATGCCGGCCGCCGGGGTCGCCACCATACCGCCGAGCTGCAGCACCATCATCGCCACGCCCATCAATACAGGGCTCATGTGCAGCTCGTTCGCCAGGAACAGCGGCAGGAAGGTCAGTAGGCCGGCCTGGGTCATAGTGCGGAAGCCGGACATCAGGAAGAAGCTCCACTGCGCCCGCGACTTCAGCAGCAGGGCAAGGCCCTTCCAGTAATTCTCGCCGGGCCGCCGCTTCGGCTGCGAGCGTGGGTCGTCGCGGCCGCAGACCAGCATGATCAATCCGGCGCAGAGCACGCCCATCACCGCGTTGATCTGCGCCGCGTGCTGCCAGGAGAAACTGAGCAGCAACCAGCCGGCGGCGAGCGGCGCCGCTGCGTCGCCGATATGCGCACCGAGCGAATGGATCGCCATCGAATAGCCGCGATTGCGCGGCAGATGGAGCGACAGATACGAGATCGCCGCCGGATGCCACAGCATGTTGGATGCGCCGAGCAGAACGAGGCAGCACCATAAGGCACCGAAGCCGCCGGTAGTGCCGAGCGCGGCGAGCGACGCACTGCCGAGCAGCAGCGCCAAGAGCTGATAGCGGATGCGCTTGCCCGTGAGATCGACGACGATGCCGCTCGGCAAATTCGACAGCATCGAACCGATGTAATAGGCGGTCGCGAGCAAACCGGCTTCGGTGTAGCTCAAGCCGAGATCGCGGCTCATCGCCGGCAGCAGCAGGAAGAACGTCGCCACCGCCCAATGTGTCGCGCCGTGGCCGAGGCTGACGGCGCCGACCAGCGTCTGGGTGCGCAGCGATCGCAGCGAGGGAACGGATTCAACCGTCATGGCCGGAGCGAGGATACACGTCCGCCGCCCCGCCCCCAAGCCGCGCGTGGCGCGGCCTACGTCGCGTTTGGCATTGCAACATGAAGCCGCGGTGCACGGTAATTTTTTTGCGACCGCACCCAATCTAGGCTCGACCTTTGGGACGGAGCATGTTTTGATCGAGCCACCCTTCGGACGGGGCCGGGGGAAAATGCATCGGGCATGAACGTTCAGCACTTCATCGCCGAGCACGGCGCGTGGTCGTATCCGATCACTTTCGTGTGGACGTTCTTCGAAGGCGAAACGTTCGTGCTGTTCGCGGCGTTCGCGGCGGCGGAAGGGCTGCTCGCCGCGCCACTGTTGTTGGTCGCTGCCTGGCTCGGCAGCTTCGCCGGCGATCAGTGCTATTTCTGGATCGGCCGGCGTTTCGGCTTGCGCGTCTTGGCGCGGCAGCCGAAATGGCGCGAGCGCGTCGACAATGCGCTCGCCTGGCTCAAGCGCTTCGACATCTGGTTCATCCTGAGCTTCCGCTTCATTTACGGCGTACGCAATTTCTCTTCGTTTGCGCTTGGCATCAGCGGCATCGACTGGCGCCGGTTCATGATTCTCAATTTCATGGCCGCCGGTATCTGGGCATCGGTCTTCGTCGGCGCGGGCTACCTCTGTGGCCGCGAGCTACGCAATATGCTTGGAGAGATCGCCCGCGATTTCGGCTTCGCCATGCTGGTAGGCTTTGCGGTGCTGCTCATCGGTGCGCACGTGGTGCATCGCCTGCATCGCCGCCGCCGGCGGCACACGGTTGCGCATCGCTCGTCATCGGCATAGGCTTTTCGTCAATATAAGAGGGTGGGGACAATGTGGTTCAAGCGAGGAGTGGCTACGCTGGCGGCGCTTTTGCTGTCGGCGAACGGGGCGCTCGCGGCGTCGAGCTGCTTCCAGAAGGACGCGCTCGAAGCCTGGCAGGCCGTGCGCTACATGACCGAGCTGATGGTGCTCAGCGACACTTGCCGCATGCACGTCTACGACAGCTTCATCAAACGGAATTTCGCGGCGCTCGACGCCTATCATAAGGACCTGGTCGCGCATTTCCGCGAAGCCGGCGACCGGCATCCGGAGGACACCGTCGACCGTTACGTGACGCATGCGGCGAACGAGGTTTCGGAAGCGGACGGCCAGATGTCGACGGCGGAGCTTTGCGCACAGAAGGCGAGCTATTTTGCCAACGCCCAGGCGCTCGCTGGCGAGAAATTCCGACAGTTCGTGGCCGACCTCATGGCCAAACAGAAGAGCGACTTCCGCCCCTGCGTCGACGAACACACCGCGGCAACACACTGACCGACGGATTTAGCGCCGTTGCCAGCGCTCGGAGTCGAGCGCGCCGGTGAGGATGCGCCGCGCCAACAGCGCCGGCGTCAGTCCTTTGAGGCCGTAAGCGAAATGCGGCGCCATGCTAGCGGCGATCGGTGCGAGACCGCCGGCATCGGCGGCCGCGAGCACCGCGCCAACGCGCCGCACCAGATCGAGCCGCGTTGCAACCATCAGCGTGGCGCCCATCGCGCCGGCCCAGGCGCCGACCGCTTCGGCCTCTGCCGCATCGAGATCCGCCGGCAGCGCCAAGACGATCTCGGCGCCGGCGGCGCTCTGCCACTCGCGCAGAAGATCTTCGGCGGCCGCATCGCCCGGCCGTGAAGTCGGCGTGTCGATGACGACGGTGCGGCGTTCGGCACCGGCGACGGTATCGCGCAGAGCCGCCGTATTTTCCGCCACGGCGAGCGCCTGGCCGAGCACCTTGACGTATTCCTCGAGCTGTAGGAGTCCGGCCGCATTGCCGGTATCCACACTGACCGCCAGCGCACGACGCGGATCGAGCCGCGCCGTCAGCTTCGCCACCAGCGCCGTCTTGCCCGCTCCCGGCGGACCGACGATCAACAACGCCGGCAGACGCAAAATCTCGTCGAGCGGCCGGAAACGGAAATGCGCGGCGAGTGCGTGCTCGAGCCGCTCGGCCGGCGACAGTACGCGGTCGGGCGCGGCGGCGTGCGCGATCAGGCGCTCGATCAGCGGCAACGGCGTATGTTGCGTGCGTAGCACCTCGGAGAGAAAGCTCAGATCGTCACTCGGCCATGCGAACGGTGCGGCGGCGGCGCCCAGCAACGGCCGGATGCGCCGGATGTCGAAACCGTCGTCGCCGGACCGTAGCGGCGCCGGTGCACGGCCTTCCTGAAATGCTGCCATGTTCGAAGCATGACGGTGAGGCGTTAAGAATTGGTGGGCGCCGCGGCTGGCAGCCGATTCAACACCATCGCTGCGACCGCCGATGCGGTCGAGAGCACCGCCATCGCCAAATAAGCGAGACCGCCATAAGCGCCATACAGCGCGCCGGCCAGCGGCATGAACACGCCGTAGCCGATGCCGCCGATGACCGCGGCGCTGATCGCCTGCGCCGTGGCCATGCGCGCCGCCGGTATTGTCCGCGCCAGGTAATAGACACCGCCGAGCCCGGCGGCGGCGATCGTCCCGGCGTGCAGCAGCTGCGCCAGCACCAGCAGACGCAAATCGCTGGTGAACGCGAGCACCGTCCAGCGCACCGCGCCGCTCGCCGCGCCCAGCGCCATCAGCGGCACCGGCCCGCAGCGCGTCACCGCCCGCGCGCCCCAGTAGAGGAACACGGCTTCGGCAGCGGCGCCTTCCGCCCACAGCCACGCGATCGTGGCGTTAGAAAAACCTTGCGCCTGCCAATGCAGCGAGCCGAAAGCGTAGTAGACGCTGTGGCTCGCCGCCAGCATCGTCGTCGCCACAAGGAAGGTCAGATACTGCGGCGTCGTGATCAGCCGCCAAGCGCTGCCGCCGGCGAGGGTCGCGCCAAGATGTGTCGCGCTGCGCGGCAGCAGCAAGCAGCTGCCAACATTGAGCGCGGTCAGCGCAATCACCAGCACCAGGACGACGTCGGCGGCGCGGCCGTTGAGAATCCTGCCGCCGAGTAGCGTCGCGACGATGAACGCGATCGTGCCCCAGACTCGGACGCGGCCGAATTCGATGTGACCGAGCTGCGTCCCCGTCGTCGCCAGGGAATCGCCGACCGGCAAGAGCGCGGCCAGGCTCGCGGCCGTGACGGCATTGAGCGTCGCCAGCGCCGCGAAGCCATGCGCCGGAAAGCACGCCGCAAAGCCGGCGACCGCGATCGCGGCGAGCACCAGCATGACGCGCCGCGCGTCGCCGCTGTGGTCGGCGAGCCCGCCGGTGACGGGCGTGGCGGCGACCTTGGCCCATTGGCCGATTGCCAGTACCACGCCGATTTCACCGGGGGTCAGGCCGCGCGACGCCAGCCATACCGGCCAAAACGGCAGCAGGACACCGGCGGACAGGAAGAAGCCGCCGTAGAATAGCGACAGGCGCAGCGCGAGCGACACGGCGCCGGAGTGTGATCGGCGCCCGGCAGCGGCGCAACCCCGACTGGGCGTGCTTGACAGACTCGGCGGCGGCCGGCCACTCATCGCCGATGAATTGGACCTTCGCCGATTGGGGCGCGCTCGGCGCCTTCGTCTCGGTCGTTCTGATCGATATCGTTCTGGCCGGCGACAACGCCATCGTCGTCGGCATGGCGACCGCGCTGGTGCCGCGCGATATGCGTCGGACCGTGCTGCTAGCCGGTATCGGCGCGGCGGCGGTGCTGCGCATTCTGCTCGCGCTTGCCGCCGTCGATCTTTTGGCGATCATCGGCCTGACGCTCGCCGGCGGCATTCTGCTGTTGTGGGTGGCGTGGAAGCTCTACCGCGATCTCGCCGCGCATGCGCCGCACGGTGCTGCAGCGCCATCCGGCCACACGCGTCATCACAGCCTCGGCGGCGCGGTCACCCGTATCGTGATCGCCGATTTGTCGATGTCGCTCGACAATGTGCTGGCGGTCGCCGGTACGGCGCGCAACCACCCGTGGATTCTGACCGGCGGCTTGCTGTTGTCGGTGGCGTTGATGGCGGCGGCATCGCAATTGCTGGCCAAGCTGCTCGAGCGTCATCGCTGGCTCGCCTGGCTCGGCCTCGCAATCGTCGCCTTTGTCGCGCTGCGGATGATCTACGAAGGCTCGCTGCAGGTCGCGGCGGCAGCGTCTTAGGCGGTTTTCTGCGCCGGCGCGGCGAAGAACTGGGTGTTATAGAGGTTCGCGAAGGCGCCGCCTTTGGCGATGAGCGCGGCGAAGCTGCCCTCTTCCGCGATCGCCCCATCCTTCAGCATGACGATGCGATCGGCATTGCGCACCGTCGACAGCCTGTGGGCGATGATGAAAGTGGTGCGGCCGCGCGTCAGCCGTTCGATGCCGGCCATCACCAGCGCCTCGGTTTCGACGTCGAGGGCCGAAGTCGGCTCGTCGAGCACCAGAATCGGCGCATTGCGCAGGATGGCGCGGGCGATCGTGAGGCGCTGCTTCTCGCCCTCGGACAGCGTCGCCGTATCGCCCAATACAGTGTCGTAGCTTTGCGGCAGCCGCGCGATCACGTCGTGGACGCGCGCAAGCCGCGCGGCTTCGATGATCTCGGCATCGGTCGCCTCGGGCCGGCCATAGGCGATGTTGGCACGCACTGACATCGGGAAGATGAGCGGCGGCTGCAGCACCATGGCGATCTGGCGGCGCAGCGACTTGAGCGTGTATTCGCGCACGTCCACGCCATCGATCAGCACGCTGCCGGCCGCCGGATCGAAGAAGCGCGGCAGCAGCGACAAGAGCGTCGACTTGCCTGCGCCCGACGGCCCGACGACCGCGACCTTGGTGCCGGATGTCACGCGCAGCTCGACCTGATGCAGCACCGGCATGTCGCGGTGATAGCCGAAGCTGACGCCGCGCCATTCGATTTCGCCGCGCGCACCCGCCGCCGGAAATTCGCGCGAACCGTCTTTGAGGTCGGCTTCGACATCGAGAATCTCGAAGCAGCGCGTGGCGCCGACGCGCGCACCGGCGATCAGACCCCAGCTCTGCGTCAACTGGTTCACCGGTGCATAGAGCTGGGCCAAGTACGAGATGAATACGACGAGCTGGCCGATGGTGAGCTCGCCGGCCAGCACGCTGCGCGCGCCGACATAGACGACCGCGGCGGTGCCGACCGCGACCAGACCGTTGACCGCCGCCGAATAGAGCGTTTGCCAACCATAGAGCCGCAGCGTCGCGCCGAGGCTGGCCTCGCTCGCGCCCATGAAGCGTCGGTACTCGCCCTCCTCCTGGGTGAAGGCCTGGACGATCTTGATCGACTGCATCGCCCATTGGACAAGTGAGTAGACCAGGGTTTCGCGTTCGCGCACCTCGGTGGCGATGGTACTGATCTTGCGATTGAACGTGCCGATGAGTACGAAAAGTGCCGGCACTATGGTGAGCGACAGCGCTGTCAGCCGCGCATCGAGCGGAATCAACACCGCCAGCATGCCGCCGAGCAAGATCACCGCCGACAGGATCGGCAGCATTCCATTCATCAGCATGGTCTGCACCGCGAAGGCGTCGGCGGTGATGCGGTGCATCAGATCGCCGACTTTCTGTCGGCTATGGAAGGCAAGCGACAAGCGCTGCAGCTGCGCATAAAGCGCGCCACGCAGATCGTTGACCATGTTCTGGCCGACCGCGATCGTCGTGCGGTTGTGCAGGAACTCGAGCAGGCCAGCGCCGAGATTGATGACGACCAAGCCGACGCAGGCGACGATCAGCAGTGTCGCACCCGACAAGCCGGCAAGCGGCCGCAGCGTCACCGTCTTGCCGCCGAGCACGTCGTCTATCACCAGCTGCAGCGGCCACGGCTTCAACAGGTTGAAGCCGGCCATGATGAAGACCTGTAGCAGCGCCCAGCCAAAATTCAGCCGATAGGGCCGCAGGAACGGCAGCAGCTTGACCAGCAGGCCCATGCTATTGCGCGGCTTGCGCCAGCGGCTCGGCCGGTGCGCCGGCTGGCGCCAGCGGCTGTAGGCCTTCGCGCCGCGCCACGGTTTCGATGATGCCATGCATCAGCCGGCCGAATTCGAGGGTGCGATAGGCGATCAGCACCGCCTGACAGAGACCCAGCACGCCGATCACCGCCGCCGCCATCGGCGCATCGAGGATCAGCGCCGCTGCGGTCGCGGCCGCCCAGGCGCGCAGCAGGAACGCCGAAAGCCGCGACAGGCGCATGGCGCAGCGCACGCGCAGCAAGCGTTTTTCACCGCCGTGGTTCTCGACACAGACCAGTACAAGGGCGCGGCTCCACAGGCCGCGAGCGATCTTGAGATCCCACTCGTCCCAGCCCTGATCGGGAATCACGAAATATTTCTGCGGCGCAAGGAAACGCATCAGGCCGCCGAGCAGAACCTCTTTCTCAGCGCCGCGGTCGCTCCAATACGAGAGATAGAACGCGCGCTCGCGCCATGAGCGCCGTGGCGTTTGCATCGGTGCCGGCGTTGCCGGCTCGAAATGTGCCTGCTCAGCCGCTTCCACTTCGCGGAAACGCCATTTGAGCCGCTCCCAGCCGCGCAGCAGGGGCCCGAGATAGATCAGCAGCGTGATCAGCGCGCGCGCCTTGAGGCTGCGGAAACGTTTGTCGATGGGCGCCTTGAGTGCGCCGTTGATGCACATGACCCAGGTGACGGCGAGCGGCACAATCAGCAGCGACATCCAGCCACCGCCGGCAAGGCCGATCACCGCCAGAACGATCGCGACCACATTCCATTCGAAGGTCAGCGGCAGGTATTGCGCCAACGACGACGACGGCTCGTACAGCGTCTGGAACAGGCCGCGGCCGAAAACGCCGGAATAGATCAGCGGCCGCCGCGACAGCAGCAGCGCCGTCGACAAATCGCCGTAAATGCGGCCGAGCCACTTCGCCTGCCCGAACAGATTGAAGCGGAACGGATGCTTGGAATAGACCAGCGCCTCGGCCTTGCCGTAGCCCTTCTGCTGACCGACATAGGCGTCGATGGTGTTGCGGCGGAAATGCCAGACCATCGCCGCAGGCGCGAAGCCAATCGTGTAGCCGGCATCCTGGAATCGCCAGCAGATGTCGATGTCGTCGCCGGCGGCGCGGAACACCGGATCGAAGCCACCCAGCTTCAACAGCGTATCGCGCCGGAATGCCATGTTGCAGCCGGCAATGTGCTCAGCAGTGTCGTCGGATAGCAGGACATGGGTCGGCCCGCCGGGCGATACGGCGACCGCGGCTGCGACCAGATTGTCCTCGGGCGGCGGAAAATTGGGACCGCCGCATGCGTGCAGGTCGGCCGCAACCATGCGCGCTATCAAATAGGTCAGCCAGTCGGGATCGACGACGCAATCGCTGTCGGTATAGGCGACAATCTCGCCGGTGGCGGCCTCGGCGCCGACGTTGCGCGCCACTGAGAGGCCTTTGTTCGGCTGGCTGATGATGCGGCAGGACGGAAACGCCTCAGCGATCGCCAGCGTGCGATCCTTCGAGCCGTCGTTGACGACGATCACCTCGTAATCGGGATAGCTCAGCTTCTCCAACGATTCGAGGCACGCTTTCATCGTGCGCTCGGCGTTATAGGCGCAGACCACGACCGAAACGCGCGGCGTGCGCGGCAGCGGCGGCGGCATCGTACCGCCATAGCACGCCTGCACGGCGGCGAACGCGGGTTTTGGTTGGCGCGCGCGGTCGACCAGACCGAAGGCCCAATCCTCGATCAGATGACCGCCGGTGAACCACTCATCGGTCCAGGCGAAGACGAAGGCGCCGGCGCAGCCCATCTCGAAGGCGGTGCGTACCTGCCAGGTCAACGTGCGCGCTTGA
>DASQGX010000269.1:0-3195 GCA_035632395.1 Allostellaceae bacterium | reverse complement strand
GATGAAATGCACCGGCAACTTGAAGGCTTCGGCGATCGCCACCAGCACGCCGCCTTTGGCTGTGCCGTCGAGCTTGGTCATCACCAGGCCGGTGACGCCGACCATGTCGCCGAAGGCCTGCGCCTGCGCCTGGGCGTTCTGGCCCACTGTCGCGTCGAGGACGAGCAACACGGCGTGCGGCGCGGCCGGATCGGCCTTCTTCAATACGCGCACGACCTTTTCCAACTCGGCCATCAGGTTGGCCTTGTTGTGCAGCCGGCCAGCGGTATCGATCAGCAGCACGTCGGCCTTGTCCTTTTTCGCCGCGGCGAGCGCATCGAAGGCAAGGCCGGCCGCGTCGCCGCCCGCCGGTCCGGCGATGACCCGCGAGCCAGTGCGCGTGCCCCAGATCGTAAGTTGTTCGGTTGCAGCAGCGCGGAAGGTGTCGCCAGCGGCCAGTATCACGCTCTTGCCTTCGCCCTGGAGGCGTTTCGCGAGCTTGCCGATGGTCGTCGTCTTGCCGCCGCCGTTGACTCCGACGACCAGCACGACGAACGGCCGCGGCGCACCTTCGTCGTCGATCGCCAGCGGCGCTTCCGCCGGAGCGAGCGTGCGCGCGATCTCGTCGGCGAGCACGGTGCGGATGTCGGCATCGGTGGCTTCCTTGCCGAAACGCTCCTTGCGCAGCCGCTCGACGACCTGCGCCGCAAGGCGCGTGCCGAGATCGGCAGCAATCAGCGTTTCCTCGAGCGCGTCGAGCGCCGCGTCGTCGAGCTTGCGCTTGGTGAGGACGCCGGCGATGCCGTCGGTGAGATTCCGCGATGACCGCGCCAGCCCCGATCTGAGCCGGGCGAACAAACCGTTGCTCATGCCGCGATGCCGGTCAGCCGCTCAGCGCTTACGCCGGTCAACCGCACGCACGCGACCGCGCCAGGCACGGCGTCGCACGCGACAGTCACAGGAGCGTAATGCTCGCTGCGCCCGAAGCCGGGCTGCTCGATCAGCACGTGCGCCTCGCTGCCGACGCGCGCCCGCAACGAACGTTCGAGCGCCGCCGCACCCGCCGCCCGGAGCCGCGCCGCGCGATCGCGCACAAGCGTCTTGGGCAACTGCGGCATCCGCGCCGCCGGCGTATTGGCGCGGGGGCTGAACGGAAAGACGTGCAGATAATCGAGCCCAGCTTCGCCGATGAAATCGAGCGTGCGGCCAAACATAGTTTTGTCTTCGGTCGGAAAGCCGGCAATCAAGTCGGCACCCAAGGCGATGCCCGGCCGCAAATCGCGGGCGCGGCGCGCCATGCCCAGTGCCTGAGTGCGCGTATGCCGGCGCTTCATGCGCTTCAAAATCAGATCGTCGCCTGCCTGGAGCGAGAGATGCAGGTGCGGCATGAGCCGCGGCTCTTCGGCGATGAGGCGCCAGAGCGTTTCGTCGATTTCGGCCGGATCGAGAGACGACAGCCGCAGCCGCTCGAGCTCGGGCACCAGCGTCAGCACGCGCCGCGCCAGCGACCCAAGCGACGGCTGGCCCGGCAGGTCGGCGCCGTAAGCGGTGAGGTCGACGCCGGTCAGCACCAATTCGCGATAGCCCTTCTCGACCAGCGTCCGCGCCTGCTCGACAACCGCGCCCGCCGGCACCGAGCGGCTCGGGCCGCGGCCGAGCGGAATGACGCAAAAGGTGCAACGATGGTCGCAGCCCTGCTGCACTTCGAGAAAGGCGCGAGCGCGATGCTCGAAGCCGTCAACGAGATGCGACGCGGTTTCGCGCACCACCATGATGTCGCCGACAGCGATCCGCGCCGTGCCGGTCCAGCTTTCGGCCTTGAGCTTCTCTGCATTGCCGAGGACGCGGTCGATCTCCGGCATGGCGGCGTAGCGCGCCGGATCGATCTGCGCGGCGCAGCCGGTGACGATGATGCGCGCGGTCGGATGCTTGCGCCGCGCCTTGCGGATCGCCTGACGCGCCTGACGTTCGGCCTCGGCCGTGACCGCGCACGTGTTGACGATCACCACGTCGTCGAGGCCCGCCGCGGCGGCGTGACGGCGCATCACCTCGGACTCGAAGGCGTTCAAGCGGCAACCGAAGGTGACGATCTGCGCCGGCATGCTCAGGCCGGCAGCAGCGACGGATCGATCGTGCCCGTGAAACTCACGGCAACCGGTCCGGTCATAATCACGTGATTGTCGACGCGCCATTCGATGGCAAGCATACCGCCGTCGGCGACGATCTCGGCGCTGCGTCCCGTCAATCCGCGGCGGCTGGCCGCGACCAGGGCGGCACACGCGCCCGTGCCGCAGGCCGGCGTCAGGCCGGCGCCGCGCTCCCACACGCGCAGGCGAATCTTGTCGCGCGACAGGATTTGCGCCACGCCGATATTGGCGCGCTGCGGAAACAGTTTGTCGTGTTCGAGGTTCGGCCCGAGCGCGGCGATGTCGACGGCGCCAACGTCGCGCACAAAGAACGTCGCGTGTGGATTGCCCATGCTCGTGGCGATGCCGTCCATCAGCGGACCGAGCGCAAGCGGCAGATGATCGGTGTCGCAGTCGCGCGCCAGCGGGATGTCGCGCCAGCCCCAGCGCGGCTCGCCCATATCGACGGCGATCCGGTTCTTGCCGGCAGCACGTGCCGTGATCAGGCCGGCAGCGGTTTCGAGCGTGACACTGTCGCCGCCGCTCTCGCGCATGATCAGGTCGGCGACGCAGCGCGCGGCGTTGCCGCAGGCTTCGACCTCGCCGCCGTCGGCGTTGCGGATGCGCATGAAGGCGGCGGCGCTGGAACGCTGCGGCTCCTCGATGACGATGAGCTGGTCGCAGCCGATACCGGTGTGCCGCGCCGCAATCGCCTCGGCGGCCTTGTCGTCGAGCGCGATCGGCCGAACGCGCGCGTCGAGCACGACGAAATCGTTGCCGAGGCCGTGCATCTTGATGAAGGGCGTGCCGCGCATGCGCAGGGATATAGGCGAATCCCGACGGCAAATAAAGCAAGGGCGGCAGCCAAAAGCGGCGGAAACCGCCGAAAACCACGCCGTACGTGCCGGCTGCCGCGGTTGACAGAATCCAACCACGAGCCTAGGTTTCCGGCCGCTTTCAGGGAGCCTTAGCCCTGTTGCCCCTTACGGGGGGAGGCCAGTCCGCGCGTTGCGCGCACTGGCCGCGCACGCATTTGGAGACCGGTTTGTTCGAAAGCCTGAGCGGCCGTCTGGCCGACATCTTCGACCGG
>DASQGX010000268.1:0-3339 GCA_035632395.1 Allostellaceae bacterium | reverse complement strand
ACGGGTACGGCTGTCGGACTGGGAAGCCGCGGCGCATGCGCTAACCGGCGCGGAAGGGGATTAGGCGATGGATCTGCTTTCCATAATCGGCGTTGCGCTCGCACTCGTGTCGGTCACTGTGACCATGACGCTCGACGGCGGCAGCGTCATGTCGCTCGTGCATTTCCCGGCGTTTCTGATCGTCGTTGGCGGGACCACCGGCGCCATCCTTCTGCAAACGCCGCCGCGGATCTTTTTCCGCGCCTTCCGGATGCTGCCGTGGGTGTTCTTTCCGCCGCCCTACGACGCGGCGAAGTTGGTGGATTGGATCCTCGATTGGGCACAGATCGCACGCCGCGAAGGCGTGCTCGCGCTCGAGCCGATCGCCAACGACGAACGTGACTCGTTTCTGAAAGAGGCGCTTAACCTGGTCATCGACGGCATTCCGGCGCCGACGATCCGCGCCATCCTCGAAACCCGGCTGCATAGCCGCGAGGAATACGAGATGGGAGCAGCACGGGTCTTCGAACAGATGGCTGGCTATGCGCCGACCATCGGCATTATCGGCGCGGTCCTGGGCCTGATCACAACGATGTCGCATCTCGACGATCCCGCCAGCCTTGGCAAGGGTATCGCCACCGCCTTCGTTGCCACCATCTACGGCGTTGCTTCGGCGAACTTGTTCTATCTGCCGATCGCCAACAAGCTGCGCACGGTTATCCGCAAAGGCGTGCGGCGGCAGGAAATTATCGTCGAAGGCCTGCTTGGCATTGCCCTGTCGGAACCGCGCCTGCATCTCGGCATGAAGCTCGGCAGCTTTATGCACGAGGGCGAGGTCGAGACCGTCGCGGCGGCGGACGCCGGAGGCGAAGAGGGCGACGACGGCGGGGACCAAATCGCGGAAGACGAATTCCGTGATTCGCCGATCGACGAGCGCAAAACGGCCTGACTGGGGGCGCGGCATGGACCATCAACGGCATCCACGGCGGCGACGTCACGAAGAGCGCCACGAGAATCTCGAGCGCTGGATTATCTCCTATGCCGATTTCATGACGCTGCTGTTCGCGACGTTCGTGATGCTCTACGCGATCTCGAGCGTCAACGTCTCGAAGTACCGCATTTTGCAGCAGGTTTTCGCCGAGGCGTTCCTCGGCAAGATGATTCACGAAGAGTCCGGCCTCGCGCCCAAGCAGGGCGGGGTGTTCGATCATCTGCCAGCGCCGATTCCGGTACCGCCGCGCAATATCTCACCGCAGCTCCAAAGCCAGATCGAACGGCGCATCCAGCAGCTCGCCAAGGTGTATGACCGGCTGTCGAGCCAGTTCCAGGGCCTGATCCAGAAGGGCCTGGTCCACGTCGTCCGGCAGCCCAATGGCGTCGTCATCGACATCAACGCGACGCTGCTGTTCAACAGCGGCAGCGCCGATTTGACGCCACAGGCGCTGACCATCCTCGATCAGGTCGGCAAGGCCTTGGTAGACGTTCCTTATACTGTCCAGGTCAACGGCTTCACCGACAACGCGCCGATCCACAATAGCCAATTCGACTCCAACTGGGACCTATCGGCGACGCGCGCGATTTCGGTCGTGAAGCGTTTCGTCACCGACGGTATTGCGCCCGACCGGCTAGTGGGCGCGGGCTACGGTGAATATCACCCGGTTGCTCCCAACGATTCGCCGGCCGATATGGCGCGTAACCGGCGCGTCTCGATCATCGTCGTCGCGCCCGACCACGACGAACAGATGGGCGGCGTGCCGGTGCTGGGCGGCGCGCAGCCTCCGGTGGCAGAACCGGTGCCGACGCCGGCCCCGCAGACAGCGCCGGTGCTTCCGGCCGGCGCTCCGACGACTCCGTTGGCAAACCCACCGCCGGTCGGCGGTCATCCTTGAACCGGTAAACGACGGTCATGGCATTCGGGCGCAGGCAGCGATCGGAGCAGAGGAGCGAGGCGTCGGCGACGCCGTCGGTGATGCGCCTGTTCCTGCCCGGCGCCGCACTCGGGATGCTGCTGTTCGTCACCCAAGGCACGGCGTTCGATGAGGGTATATCGCCGGTCAGCATCGGCACGGTCATGGTGACGCGGCTGCTTGCCGACGCGGTGATCGGTGTCGTCGGTTTGTGCGCGCTTTACATTCTGTTCTACGCCGGCCGTTGGATCCTGGCGCAGGCCTGGGGCTGGATGCGAGCGACGGTCGTCCGGCGCGGTGTACGCTCATGATCGCGCGGCTCAAAACTGGCAATGCGAGAATTGCGCGCTGGCATGCGCCGTCATTGGTGCCGGGCGAGACCGAAGCGGTCCGCTCTCCAACCAAACCGTCGCTGCCGGAATCGCGTCCAACTTCGCCTGCCGAGCCACCGCTGCCTTCTGTGGACGAAGATGCTGCGGTCGCCGCCGCGGCTGCTGCTGCTGCTGCTGCCGTCGAAGCGCTGCGCGCCGAGAAAGCCGCCGAAGGCTACGCCGCAGGTCTGGCGCGCGGCGTCGAAGAGGGACGGGCGCAAGGTCGGAGCGAGGGTTACGAGGCTGGCAGACAGGCCGCCGAGGCCGATGCGGCGGCAGCGGTTGCCCGTGTCGCCAAGGTCTTCGACGCGCTCGGCGGCGAGATCAAGAAACTCGACGATGCCGTCGAAGACGCCATTGTCGCGCTGGCGCTCGAAATTGCGCGCCGGGTCATCGGCGCCGAAGTGGCACGCAGTCACGAGGCACTTGCCGGGCTCATCCGCCAGGTTCTGGCAGAAATCCCGATCGACACCGGCATGCCGCGCGTCCTTCTTCACCCGGACGATGTCGCCGCGTTCCGGACGCATCTGCCCGACATCGGCAACGGCAAGGTCGAGCTCGTGCCGGATGACACCATCGAGCCAGGCGGTTGCCGGATTTTGGCGGACGGCATCGACCATGCTACCCGGCCGGACCGGCGCTGGATCGAGCGCAGCAATCTGTTCGAAGGCGATCTGACGCTCGCAGCCCGTTGGCGGGCGGCCATGCTGGCCATGTTCGACTGACGGTTTTCGATGCAGCTCAGCGCCAAAGACAACGTCCGCCTCGTCGACACTTTGCACCGTTATCGCGGCCGGTTCGCCAGCGCCGAACGCATTTCTCCCGTCAGCGGCATCCTGACCCGGATCGTCGGCTTTGTGATGGAGGCGCGCGGCATCCGCGTCAGCGTCGGCCAGCGCTGCTTCGTCGAGAGCGCCAACGGCCGGCTCGTGCCAGCCGAGGTCATCGGCTTCGATGGCGGCCGGGCCTTTCTCATGGTCGAAGGTCACGCCGACGGCCTGGCTGCTGGCGCCCGGGTCATTCCGGCCGGTTCGGCGAGCGAAGTGCCGGTCGGCAAGGCGCTGCTCGGTCGCGTCATCGAC
>DASQGX010000267.1:0-10889 GCA_035632395.1 Allostellaceae bacterium | reverse complement strand
ACACCGAGCGGCGTGATCGCCAGCGTGAGCAACAGGCCGACGAATGGCAGGCCCCAGATCAGGCTGCCGTATGGAAGTCCCCCCGCCATCGGCGCCGACTATGGCCGAGGCTGCGCGCTGCACGCAACCCGCCCCGGCAGGTCGCGCGCTTGTCGCTGTCCAGCGCGGGCGCTACGGTTCCGCAACAAAAGACCAGGGGTGCCCGCATGGACATGACCGGCGAATATCGCGTCGCCGCGCCGCAGAAAAGAGTTTGGGACGCGCTCAACGATCCCGACATCCTCAAGCAATGCATCAGCGGCTGCGAGGAGGTGCAGAGGATTTCGCCGACCGAGTTCACCGCCAAGGTGCAGGCGCGTGTCGGTCCGGTGAGCGCTCGCTTCGGCGGCAAGGTGACGCTGTCCGATCTCGATCCACCGAACGGCTACAAGATCAGCGGCGAAGGCACCGGCGGCGTCGCCGGCTTCGCCAAAGGCGGCGCCGAAGTGCATCTGACGCCGGATGGCGACGCCACCAAGCTGTCATATAAGGTGACGGCGCAGGTCGGCGGCAAGCTGGCGCAGATCGGCTCGCGCCTGATCGACAGCACGGCGCGCAAGTACGCCGACGACTTCTTCGCTAAGTTCGCGGCGATCGTCGGCGCGCCCGCGCCGGCAGTGGCACCTGCTGAGGCTGCGCCTACCGCGCCGCAACCGCCTGCGCCCACTGTCATGCCTGCGCAACCGGAGGGCAAACGCCTGTCGCCGGTGGTGTGGGCAGCGATCCTGGCCGCGCTGGTCGCGGCGATGCTCTATTTCTTCACCCGCTGACGCTTGACCAGGGCCGATTTCCGGCACGACAATCGCCGCAACCAATAAGGCAGCGCGCCGCCCTGAGGAGGTTCCGAAAATGCCCAACGTCACCATGACGGTGAACGGCAAGAAGATGTCCGGCAATGTCGAGCCGCGCACCCTGCTCGTCGAATTCCTGCGCGAGACGCTCGGCCTCACCGGCACGCATGTCGGCTGCGACACCAGCCAGTGCGGCTGCTGCGTCGTGCACGTCAACGGCGATGGCATCAAAAGCTGCACCATCCTTGCCGTGCAATGCGACGGCGCCGAGGTCAAGACGATTGAGGGGGTCGCCAACGGCGACACCCTCCATCCGATGCAGGAAGCGTTTCGCGAGCATCACGGCCTGCAATGCGGCTACTGCACGCCCGGCATGGTGATGAGCGCACTCGATCTGGTGAAGCACAACAAGAATCCGTCGGAGCAACAGATCCGCGAGTGGCTCGAGGGCAATCTCTGCCGCTGCACCGGCTATCACAACATCGTAAAAGCAATAAAAGCGGGTGCGGAGGCCATGGCAAAGGCGCGGCCATGACCGCGCGCATGATTGGCGACCCGGTACGTCGCAAGGAAGATCTCCGCTTCCTCACCGGTAAAGGCCACTACACCGACGACATCAACCGGGCCGGCCAAGTCTATGCCGTCTTCGTGCGCAGCCCGCACGCGCACGCCGAGATCAAATCCATCGCCACCAAGCGCGCCGCCGGCGCGCCAAGCGTCGTCGCAGTCTATACCGGCGCCGATTTGATCAAGGCCGGCCTCGGCACCCTGCCCTGCGGCTGGGGCGTCAAGAACAAGGACGGCTCGCCGATGGCCGAGCCGCCGCATCCGGTGCTGGCGTCGGGCAAAGTGCGCCACGTCGGCGATCCGGTCGCGGTGGTCATCGCCGATAGCAAGACGGCGGCCGAGGAAGCCGCCGAGCTAGTCGAGATCACCTACAACGAACTGCCGTCGGTGACCGCGGTCGACGCCGCGGTGAAGCCAGGCGCGCCGCAGCTGCACGCCGACGCCAAGAACAATATCTGTTACGACTGGCACATTGGCGATAAGGCGGCGACCGACGCCGCGTTCGCCAAGGCGGCGCACGTCACCAAGCTCGACGTCGTCAACAACCGGCTCGTGCCGAACGCGATGGAGCCGCGCGCCTATATCGGCGACTACGACCGCGCCACCGGCGAGCACACGCTGTTCACCACCAGCCAGAACCCTCACGCCATCCGCTTGCTGATGGGCGCGTTCGTGCTGCACGTGTCCGAGCACAAATTGCGCGTCGTTGCGCCGGACGTCGGCGGCGGCTTCGGCTCGAAGATCTTTCATTATGCCGAGGAAGCGGCGGTGACCTGGGCGGCGACTCAACTCGGCCGGCCGGTGAAGTGGACGGCGGAGCGCAGCGAAAGCTTCATGTCCGATGCGCACGGCCGCGACCACGTCACGCATGCCGAACTCGCGCTCGACAAGGACGGCAAGTTCATCGGTTTGCGCGTCTCGACGCTGGCGGGCCTCGGCGCCTATCTCTCGACCTTTGCGCCGGCGGTGCCGACCTATCTCTACGCAACGCTCCTTGCCGGGACGTACACGACCCCGGCGATCTATGCAGAGGTCAAGGGCGTATTCACCAACACCGTGCCAGTTGACGCCTATCGCGGCGCCGGCCGGCCCGAAGCGAGCTATGTCGTCGAGCGCCTGGTCAGCAAGGCGGCCGCCGAGCTCAAGACCGATCCGGCCGAGCTGCGCCGCAAGAATTTCATTCCCAAGGACGCCTATCCGTACCAGACGCCGGTCGCGCTCGCTTACGACAGCGGCGATTATTTCAGCACGCTCGATCTGGCATTGAAGGCCGCAGACTACCCGGGCTTCGCCATGCGCCGTGACGATGCCAAGAAGCGCGGCAAGCTGCGCGGCATCGGCCTGGCCACCTATATCGAGGCGTGCGGCGTCGCTCCCTCGGCGGTGGCGGGATCGCTCGGCGCGCGCGCCGGCCTTTACGAGGTTGCCGAGGTCCGCGTCAATCCGACTGGCTCGATCACCGTCTTCACCGGAACCCACAGCCACGGCCAGGGTCACGAGACCACCTTCGCGCAAGTGGTTGCCGAGCGATTGGGAATGCCCGTCGATCAAGTCGATGTGGTGCACGGCGACACGGCCAAGACGCCGTTCGGCATGGGCACCTGTGGCTCGCGTTCGCTGCCGGTTGGTGGCTCGGCGCTGGTCAAGGCGCTCGACAAGATCGAGGCCAAGGGCAAGAAGATCGCGGCGCATCTGCTTGAAGCCGCCGAAGCCGACATCGAATTCAAGGACGGCAAGTTCACTGTCGCCGGCACGGACAAGTCAAAGAGCTTCGGCGAGGTCGCGCTGGCGGCCTACATTCCGCACAACTATCCGCTCGAGACGCTCGAGCCCGGCCTCGACGAGACCGCCTATTACGATCCGAAAAACTTCACCTTCCCGTCGGGTGCACATATCGCCGAAGTCGAGATCGATCCCGACACTGGCACGGTCCAACTGATCAGCATGACCGCCGCCGACGATTTCGGCCGCATCGTCAATCCGATGATCGTCGAAGGCCAGGTGCATGGCGGCCTGGCGCAAGGCATCGGCCAGGCGCTGTTCGAGGAATGCCGTTACGATCCGGAAAACGGCCAGCTCGTCACTGGCTCGTTCATGGACTACCGCATGCCGCGCGCTGGCGACCTGCCGTCGTTCGCCGTCGAGACGCATGCGACGCTGTGCACGCACAATCCGCTCGGCGTTAAAGGTTGCGGCGAGGCCGGCGCGATCGGCGCGCCCGGCGCCGTGATGAACGCGGTGCTGAACGCGCTGAGCACCGTCGGCGTGAGCGAGATCCAAATGCCGGCGTCGCCCGAGCGGGTGTGGCGCGCCATCAACGGCCGCAAGGCGGCCGCGTAGAATTCAGGGAGAGGCAAGCGATGTATAACTTCGAATATCACAAAGCGAAAAACGTCGCGGATGCGTCGGCGCTAGTCACGCAGAAGAGCGAAGCGAAGCTCGTCGCCGGCGGCATGACGCTGATCCCGACCTTGAAGCAGCGCCTGGCCAAGCCGACCGACCTCGTCGACATCAATGGCATCGCCGAACTCAAAGGCACCAAGCGCGATGGCAACGCGGTGGTGATCGGCGCAATGACGCGGCACGTCGAAGTCGCGGAATCGGCCGAAGTGCAGAAGGCGATCCCCGCCCTCGCCCATCTCGCGTCGCATATCGGCGATCCGGCGGTGCGCAATCGCGGCACGCTCGGCGGCTCGATCTCGAACAACGATCCGGCGGCGGATTATCCGTCGGCGGTGGTGGCGCTCAACGCGACGGTGATCACCAACAAGCGCAAGATCGCCGCCGACGATTTCTTCAGGGGCATGTTCGAGACCGCGCTCGACGCCGGCGAGATCGTGACCGCGGTGAGCTTTCCGATCCCCGAGAAGGCCGCCTATATGAAATTCCCCAATCCGGCGTCGCGCTACGCCATCGTCGGCGTCTTCGTAGCGAAGCATAAGGACGGCGTGCGCGTCGCTGTGACCGGCGCGGGGCCGTGCGTCTTCCGCCAGAAGGAGATGGAAGCGGCGCTGTCGAAGAGCTTCTCCGCCGACGCGATCAAGTCGATTGCGCAGAAGCAGGACGGACTCAACGGCGACATCCATGCCAGCCCCGAATACCGCGCGCATCTCGTCGGCGTGATGGCGCGCCGCGCGGTCGCGGCGGCGGGGTAAACCGCTCGTATCAACAAGGGGCAGCGTTCGGCAATTCAAGCCGCGACAGGCTGACGCGCGGTTTGCGCTTGCGCGCAGGCCAACTCACGGTTTATCCATTATAAGTGATGCTTAAGATATCATTTATCATGGCTGAACCGTGATATCCGCCCCTCAGCTCCGGGCGGCGCGCGCGCTGCTCGGCATCGATCAAAAGAAGCTCGCCGATCTCTGCGGCCTGTCCGTCCCGACCATCCAGCGCATGGAAGCGAGCGACGGCGTCATCCGCGGCAACGTCGATTCCCTGACCAAGCTGGTCAATGCGCTGGCGGCGGCCGGCATCGAGCTGATCGGCGAAGGCACGGCGAGCACCGATGGCGGTCGCGGCGTGCGGCTGAAGACACGGACGAGTTCGACGTGAGTGAGTCCGCGCAATCGAGTTTGACCCCCTCACCCTTCCCTCTCCCCCTTGAAGGGGGCGAGGGATTTTTGGGATTGGATGCCATCGTCCCGGCGTCCCCCTCACCCTGCCCTCTCCCCCTGAAGGGGATGAGGGTTACTTTTTGTTGCAGCCGCGCATGACTCTGGTGGTGATCCTCGCCTGTGTTGCCGCGCTGCTGGTTGTCTCCGTCCTCGGCGTTGCCACTGCGCGCAGCAGCGCCGGCACGCCGATCGTCTACGGCTTGAGCCTCGCCGCCTGTGCCTTCGCGCTCGTCGCCGCCCTCGCGCAGCTCTTGAGCGGTGCCACGGCGCCGACGGTTGTATTGCCGCTCGGGCTGCCGTGGCTCGGCGCGCATTTCCGCATCGATGCGCTGGCTGCGTTCTTCCTTGTCGTCGTCGATCTTGGCGGCGCGGCCGCGAGCCTCTATGCGCTCGGCTACGGCACGCACGAAACGGAACCGCAGCGCGTGCTGCCATTCTATCCTGCCTTCCTCGCCGCCATGAACCTGGTGGTGCTGGCCGACGATGCCTTCACCTTCCTGCTGTCGTGGGAGTTCATGTCGCTGACGTCGTGGGCGATGGTGATGGCGCATCACCGCGACGCCGACAACCGCCGCGCCGGATTCATCTATCTGGTGATGGCGAGCTTCGGCACCTTCACACTGATGCTGGCGTTCGGTTTGCTCGCTGGGCCGACCGGCGGCTACGCCTTCGAAGTCATGCGCGCCGACCATCACGCGCCACTGATCGCGGCGCTGGTGCTGACGCTGGCGCTTCTTGGCGCCGGATCGAAGGCCGGCCTGGTGCCGCTCCATGTCTGGCTGCCGCTTGCCCATCCGGCGGCGCCGAGCCACGTCTCGGCACTGATGAGCGGCGTCATGACCAAGGTCGCGGTCTACGGCTTCATCCGCATCGTGCTTGACCTGCTCGGCACGCCGAGCTGGTGGGCGAGCATGACGGTGCTGGCGCTAGCCGGAATCACGACGGTGATGGGCGTGCTCTATGCGTTGATGCAGCACGATTTGAAGCGCCTGCTCGCCTATCACACGGTGGAGAACATCGGCATCGTCTTTATCGGCGTCGGATTGGCGATTGGCTTCCAGGCCAACGCCATGCCGCTCGCCGCCGCGCTCGCGCTCACCGCCGCGTTGTTCCACGTCTTCAACCATTCGCTGTTCAAGAGCCTACTGTTCTTCGGCGCCGGATCGGTGCTGACCGCCACCGGCGAGCGCGACATGGAGCATCTCGGCGGCTTGATTCACCGCATGCCATATGCGGCGTTTGCCTTCCTGGTCGGCTGCGTCGCCATTTCAGCGCTGCCGCCCTTGAACGGCTTCGTCTCCGAATGGCTCACCTTCCAAGCGATCCTCCTGAGCCCGGCGGTGCCGCAGTGGGGATTGAAGATCCTGGTGCCCGGCGTCGGCGCGCTGCTCGCGCTGTCCGCGGCGCTCGCGGCGGCGTGCTTCGTCAAGGCTTACGGCGTCACGTTTCTCGGCCGGCCGCGTACACCGGTCGCCGAGAGGGCAAAGGAGACCGACCGCTTCTCGCTGGCGGCGATGTTCGGCCTCGCCACGCTTTGTTTGCTGGCCGGCATCCTGCCCGGCTTCGTCATCGACGCGCTGGCGCCGGTGAGCCAAGCGCTGCTCGGCAGCCGTATGCCGGTGCAGGCGAGCGATCCGTGGCTCAGCATCGTGCCGATCGCGGCGAGCCGCAGCTCCTATGACGGACTGCTCGTCTTCGTGTTCATCGGACTCGCCGGACTGATCTCGGCATCGGCGATCCATCGCTTCGCTTCGCGTGCGCTCCGGCGTTCGGCGGCGTGGGATTGCGGCACGCCCGATCCGAGCCCGCTGACGCAATACAGCGCCGCAAGCTTCGCCCAGCCGATCCGCCGGGTCTACGGCACCCTCGCCTTCCACGCGCGCGAACGCGTCGACATGCCGCGGCCCGGCGACGCGCGGCCGGCGGTGCTCCACGTCAGCCTGCGCGATCTGGTTTGGGACTGGTGTTATGCGCCGATCGAAGGCTCGGTCGCGGCGACGGCGGGATATCTGAACCAGTTCCAGTTCCTCACCATCCGCAAATACCTGAGCCTCGTGTTCGCGCTGCTCGTCATCCTGCTGCTGGTGCTGGCGATATGGCTTTGATTCACGACCTCGCCGTGCAGTTTGCGCAGATGCTGGTCGTGCTGCTGCTGGCGCCCGGCCTTGTCGGGCTGGTGCGCAAGTGCAAGGCGCGGCTGACGCGACACCGCGGGGCTTCGATTATCCAGCCCTACCGTGACCTGTTGCGCCTCATCCGCAAAGAGGTGGTGCTGGCGGAAAATGCGAGCTGGCTGTTCCGCGTCACGCCTTATCTGATCTTCGCGACGACCTGGGTGGCGGCGGCGCTCGTGCCAACCTTCGCCACTGGGCTGTTGTTCAGTTGGTCGGCCGACCTCATCGCCATTATCGCGCTGCTCGCCAGCGCGCGCTTCTTCCTGGCGCTTGCCGGCATGGACGTCGGCACCAGCTTCGGCGGCATCGGCTCGAGCCGCGAAGTGATGATCGCCTCGCTCGCCGAGCCGGCGATGCTGATGATCGTGTTCACGCTGGCGCTGATCGCCGGCTCGACCCAGCTTTCGACCATCGCCGGCGTGATGAACTCGCCCATGGTCGGCGTCCGCGTCTCGCTCGGCTTGGCGCTGTTCGCGCTGATCATCGTCGCCATCGCCGAGAACGCGCGCATTCCGGTCGACAATCCGGCGACGCACCTGGAACTGACGATGGTGCACGAAGCGATGGTGCTGGAATATTCGGGCCGGCACCTGGCATTGATCGAGCTCGCCGCGGCGCTGAAGCTCCTGCTTTATATCTCGCTGATTGCCTGCATCTTCGCGCCCTGGGGCATCGCCGGTTCCGAAGCCGGTTTCGCCGCGCTGCTCATCGGGGCCGGCGCCTACGTCGTCAAGCTCGTCGTCGGCGGCGGCTTGCTCGCGGTGTTCGAGACCGCCATCGCCAAGATGCGCGTCTTCCGCGTGCCGCAATTTATCGGTGCGGCGCTGATGCTGGGATTGCTCGGCACGCTTTTGCGCTTCGTGTCGGGAAGCTTCTGATGCCGAATCTCGCCTTCGACACCGCACATCTCCTCGCCGGCGGCCTAGTGCTGGTGAGCTTCGTTCTGCTCTATCAAGACCGCCTCACGTCGCTGCTCAATATTTACGCGTTGCACGCGCTGGTGCTCGCGCTGGCGGTGGCGTGGCAGGCCGACATCCAGAACGCGCCGCATCTCTACGTCACCGCAGCGCTGGCGCTCGGCTTCAAGGCGATTGTCATTCCGGTGGCGTTGCGCCGCATTATCGAGCGTCTTGGCATCCATCGCGAGATTGAAACCGTCGTCGGCATCGGCCCGACCATGCTCGCCGGCATGGCGCTGGTGGCGCTGTCGATGGTGGTGATGCTGCGCGTGACGGCCGCAGCGGCGCCGATCGCGCGCGAGGACCTCGCTTTCGCCCTCGCGGTGGTGTTGCTTGGTCTGCTCATCATGGTGACGCGGCGTAATGCCGTGAGCCAGGTGGTGGGATTCATGTCGCTCGAGAACGGCCTGATCCTGGCCGCGACCGGCGCCAAGGGCATGCCGCTGGTGGTCGAAATCAGCGTCGCCTTTTCGGTCCTGATCGCGTTCATCGTCATCGGCATTTTCCTGTTCCGCATTCGCGAGCGCTTCGACACCGTCGATCTCGCAGCGCTCGACCAGTTCCGCGGAGAACGACGATGAACGATCTCGTCTTCGTCCGGGTCGAGTGGGTGATCCTGATCCCGCTCGGGGCGGCGGCGCTGCTGGCGTTGCTGCCCGGCTATCGCCTGACCGCGCGGTTGAACGTCGCCGCCGCGTTCCTGACTTTAATTGCGGCGTTGTCTCTGCTGTTTACGCCGCATCCCGCGGCTGGCACGTACCTGCTGGTCGACGATCTCAACGTCGTATTCATCGCGCTCAACACTTTTGTCGGTTTCACGACCAGCGTGTTCAGCGCCAGCTATGTCGGTCACGAGCTTGAGACCGGGCGGCTGACGCCGACCTATTTGCGCTTCTATCACGCGATGTACCAGCTGCTGATGTGCGCGATGAATGTCGCGCTGGTGGCCAACAATATCGGCCTCATGTGGGTCGCGATCGAGACCGCGACGCTGACCACGATCCTGATGGTGGGTATCTATCGCACGCACGAGGCGCTCGAAGCGGCCTGGAAGTATTTCATCCTCGGCAGCGTCGGTATCGCCTTGGCGCTATTCGGCACCATACTGGTCTATGTCGCGGCGCAACCGGTGATCGGTGAAGGCCTCGACGCGATGGTTTGGACTAAGCTGGTTGCGCAAGCCGGCAAGTTCGATCCCGCCCTGCTCAACGTCGCCTTCATCTTCTTGCTGCTGGGCTACGGCACCAAGGTCGGCCTGGCGCCGCTGCACGCCTGGCTGCCCGACGCCCACGCCGAAGGTCCGACGCCGATCTCGGCGGTGCTGTCGGGCCTCCTGCTCAACGTCGCGCTCTATGCCGTGCTGCGCTTCAAGATGCTGATGGCGGCGAATGTAGCGGCGGTGGCGCCCGGACCGCTGATGGTGACGATGGGCCTCGTCTCGCTGATTTTCGGCGCGTTCATGCTCTATCGCCGGCGCGACATCAAGCGGCTGTTCGCCTATTCGTCGATCGAGCACATGGGCATCATCACTTTCGCTTTCGGCATGGGCGGACCACTGGCGAATTTCGCCGGCCTGCTGCACATGACGATGCACAGTCTGACCAAGTCCGGCATCTTCTTCGCCGTCGGCCATGTCGCCCAGGCCAAGGGCACGCAGCGTATCGCCGACATCGGCGGTTTGACCGAGACGCATCCGTGGCTCGGCTGGAGTCTGGTAGCCGGCGTCGTCGCCATTGCCGGGCTACCGCCGCTTGGCATCTTCATGAGCGAGTTCCTGATGGTGAGTTCGACCTTCGCGCGCGCGCCGCTCTTGGCGATTCTGCTGGTGCTCGGATTGCTGATCGCTCTCGGCGCGCTGTTTCTGCGCCTGAACGGTCTCGCTTTCGGCGAGCCGCGCGGCCACAGCCATCCGGTCAAGGCGTCCTATGGACCGCTCTTCGCGCACCTCGCGCTGGTGCTGGCGGCCGGACTTTATCTGCCACCGCAACTCGTCGCCTGGTTCCAGCATGTCTCGCAGCTGCTCGGATAGCGCTCCATGACCTTGTTCAACGAGATCATTACCAAGGGCAAGCGCGTCTCAGCGCACCGGCCGGTGCCGCGCGTCGTGGTTGATGCGACGGTATGGACGCAGGCGGTGCATGCGTTCGCTGACGAGCGCACGACCCTGCTCGGTTTGTGGGGCGAACGCGACGCGGCACATATGGCGCTGCGCGACGGCGAGAGCGGCAAGGTGGCGGTGCTGAGCCTCGCCTGCCCGGATCATCGGTTCCCCTCGGTCAGCGCCGCGCATCCACCGGCCGTCCGGCTCGAGCGCGCTATGCGCGACCTTTACGGACTTATCGCCGAGGGCGCAAGCGACGCGCGGCCGTGGCTCGATCACGGCCAATGGCCGCATTCGCGGCCCGAGGCGCGCGCGCCTTATGAATTCCGACCCGCGGAAGGCGAAGGCCTGCATCGGATTGTCGTCGGTCCAATCCACGCGGGCATCATCGAGCCCGGCAATTTCCGCTTCCATGCCGGCGGTGAGACGGTGGTGCGCCTCGAAGAACGGCTGGGTTACGTGCACAAGGGCATCGAGGAACTAATGGTCGGCGCCACGTTGGCGCGCGGCGCGCAACTCGCCGGCCGCACTTCGGGCGACAGCACCGTCGCTTATGCAATCGCCTTCGCACGCGCCGCTGAAGCGGCACTTGTCATCGAGCCGCCGCCGCGCGCGGTTTGGCTGCGCGCGTTGATGGCCGA
>DASQGX010000266.1:0-2484 GCA_035632395.1 Allostellaceae bacterium | reverse complement strand
AGAAATCCTTTTGCTGATGGCGGCAATCGGCGATAACCACGGCGCGCAACGGCGCCGGCTGCCAAGATTTTGCCATGATTTTGACACTTGGCCGCCTTTGCGAGTTCGTAATGAGCGCGCACGCTGCGCAAGTTGGCCGCGGCGGTCGTCGATGAGTAGGAGAGCAGGTTATGGTTGGTGATCCGCGCGACCGCCCAGGCGTCGCGCCGCGACAGTTCAGGCTCGAGCCGGGGCCGCCGTCGCCGCGTCTCCGTATGCAGCATGAGGAGCCGCGCCTGGAGCTGGAAGCTGGCGAACCGATCGATCCGTTCTATGAGCCGAAGACGCCGCCCGGTCGCCGCGATCCTACATTCGGTGCCGGTCCGCGCCGTCCCGAGGCGGCGTGGCGCGAAGCGCGCGCACCGCGGCGGCGTTCGGCCTTTATGCCGGTTGCCGCTGGCTTGCTGCTGGTCGCGGCGGGGGCCGCTGCGCTCTGGTACCACGAAACACCATCGTCGCCGATCGCCGAGGCCGTGACCCCGTCGCCAGGCGCAACGGTGATTCCGCCGACGCCAGCCGCAACCGTGCCAACACCGCCGCCACCGCCTGCGTCGCCGGTGCATGCTGCCGTGACGCTGCATCCGCCGGTGCCGCCGCAGTCGAAGAAGTCTGACGCCGATCTGCCGCGCGACATGCTACAGCCGCAAATCGTTTCGGCGCCGCCGGCGTTGCCGCCGTTGCCGGCCGCGAAGCGCGAGCCACAGCCGGTGGTGCGCACCGTCGCGACCAAACCGCAGGCGGCGCCGTCGTCCACTGCCGACGCCGATCTGCCGGCGCCTATTGCCGCCGTCCTGCACCCGGAGACAGCACCACCAGCCGCAGCCAAAGCGGCGCCGCAACCGGCGCCAACGCCGCCCGCCGCGATCGCGACGGCGGCTCCGCCGGGAGCCGCGTCGAATTCCAATGAGGTGACGGTCAACGGCGTCAGCTACGTCAATGGCGAGCAGCCTCATTCATTGGGCGCGCTCGGATCGGTGTCGCCTGCGGCCGCACCGACGACGCCACCGGCGGCCGTCGCCTCGAGCGGCCCGGCTGCGATGCTTGCCGCGGTCCCGCCGGGCGAAGTCGTAATTTCGCGCGCGCCGGCATCGTCGCCGGTGGCCGTGCCGGCATCGGGCAATACGCCGAATGCGTCGAGCCCATCTTATAACGCCGTGGCCAGCGGTCCGCCGCGCGACATCGTCGTTACACCGGTGCCGGCGACTCCATCCGGACTGGACAACGGTAATGGCGCAAGCGCGAGCGGACCGCCGACGGCGATTCAGGTCGCGCCGGCGCCGGCAAGCTCGAGCCCCTAAACGTCCGTCATCCCCACGTTGCTCAGTGGTGGTGCCAGTCGCCGCCACCACCATGCCAATCATGGTCGTGGCCGCCGAACGAGAAGCCAAAACCGAGACCGAAAAACGGCGCGGGATAGACGACCGGCGGAGGTGCTGGCGGAGCGTAGTAGTAATAAACCGGCGGTGGCGGCGCGGCGATGCAGCCGTAGCCCTGCGCGAAATAGTAGCCCGGCGGACAAGTGTAATAGGGCTGGGCCACTGCAGTTGCGGCGCCGAGCGCCAGGCCGAATGCGGCCGCGGCCACTGCCGCCACGCGACCGAAACGTTTCCAAAGGTTGCGCACGGCCGACCTCCGTTGCGGGTGGATTGTCATCATAACGATAACGGTGGGCGTGCCACACCTGTTCCCGTGTCGCGAAAATGACATGATCGTGAGCGGCGGGATCTGTTCGCCTGTGATGGGCTGCGTGCTTGCAGCCGGCATCTTCATTGGGGTCTAATCGCGCGCCTGCCAGTCTTTCCACTGGGGAGAGCTCTATGATCCGCCTGCCGCGTTTGACCGCCGTCGCGCTCGCTTTCGCTTTGAGCGCCTCGCTCGCCGCCTGTGCCGCTGTTCAGGGCCGCGAGACCGCCGGCCAGTATGTCGACGACGCGACCATCAGCACCAAGGTCCGGACGCAGCTCGTCCAGGCCCAATCGCTCAAGGCCTTCGATATACACGTCGAGACCATGCAGGGGACGGTGCAGCTCAGCGGCTTCGTCGACACCCGCGCGCAAAAGGATCAGGCCGGCAAGATCGCGCAAGGTGTCACCGGTGTCGTCGGCGTGCAGAACAATATCCTGGTGAAGCAGTAATTTGCAGCCGGCGCCGGCGGTTATTCGGCGTCCCGGCGTTCGAGCCGTTCGGCGAGCTGGGCGAGCGCCATCGCGTGCCGCGCCAACAGCTGTTTGAGCTTCGGATCGGCTTCCTGCTTCGACCGTTCAAAATACGCGCGCGATTGGTCGCGCAACGTCTTGTGGTCCGTCATTCGCCCTCCTCGAGCGGATGGGCGGGAGCGCGCGCCTTGCTGGCGCGTTCTCTCTCGGTCGGCGTTACCCCGTCGCGAGCGCCGACCTCACAAAGTTATCCCCAGGCCCGACAAGCGTCGAGCCTTTTGCCCGGCTG
>DASQGX010000265.1:0-1825 GCA_035632395.1 Allostellaceae bacterium | reverse complement strand
TCTTCACCTTCGCGGTCACCGATTGGCGCATCAAGTACCGCCGCGAGATGAACCAGCGCGACACCGAGGCCAACACCAAGGCGATCGACAGCCTGCTTAATTTCGAGACGGTGAAGTATTTCGCCAACGAAGAGCACGAGGCCCGCCGCTTCGACGCCGCACTCGCCGGCTATGAGCGCGCCGCGGTCAAGAGCCAGGTGACGCTGTCGGCGCTCAACATCGGCCAGGGCGCGATCATCGCCGTCGGCTTGGTGGTGGTGATGTGGCTCGCGGCGCGCGGTGTCGCGGCCGGCCGCATGACCGTGGGCTCGTTCGTGTTGGTGAATTCCTACCTGGTGCAGCTCTACATGCCGCTGAACGTGCTCGGCATGGTCTATCGCAACATCAAGCAGTCGCTTACCGATCTCGAATCGATGATCCGGCTGCTGGGCGTGCAGCCGGAGGTCACCGACAAACCGGCGGCGCCGGCGCTCGCCGTGGCGCGCGGCGAGGTCGTCTTCGATCACGTCTCGTTCGCCTACGATCCGCGCCGGCCGATCCTCGACGACGTGTCGTTCCGCGTGCCGCCAGGCCACACGCTCGCCATCGTCGGCTCGTCGGGCGCCGGCAAGTCGACGGTGTCGCGGCTGCTGTTCCGCTTCTATGACGTCAACCAGGGCGCGATCCGCGTCGACGGCCAGGACATCCGCGACGTGACGCAGGCGAGCCTGCGCCACGCCATCGGCGTGGTTCCGCAGGACACCGTGCTGTTCAACGATTCGATCGCCTACAACATCGGCTACGGCAAGCCGGGCGCGAGCCACGGCGAGATCGAAGCGGCGGCGCGCGTCGCCCGCATCCACGATTTCGTTGCCGCGCTGCCCGACGGCTACAAGACGCAGGTCGGCGAGCGCGGCTTGAAATTGTCCGGTGGCGAAAAGCAACGCGTCGCCATCGCCCGCGTCATGCTCAAGGGGCCGCGAATCCTGGTGTTCGACGAGGCGACATCGGCGCTCGACACCAAGACCGAGCGCGAGATCCAGACCAGTCTCGAAGAGGTCGCGGCCAATCGTACGACGCTGATGATCGCGCACCGGCTGTCGACTGTCGTGCATGCCGACGAGATTTTGGTGCTCGAACACGGCCGCGTCGTCGAGCGCGGCACGCACGCGGCGCTGCTGACGAAATACGGCCTCTATGCCGCGATGTGGCGCCGCCAGCTCGAAGCCGACGAACGCGCCGCGGCGCTGGCCGCCGTCGCCGCGGTTGCGGAGTAGATGATCGATCCGGCCGGACTTGCCGCGCGCGTCCAAGCCGGCGACCGCACCGCACTGGCGCAAGCCATCACCCTGGTCGAATCGACGCGCGACAATCACCGCGACGCGGCCGACGCGTTGCTCACCGCCATCCTGCCGGCCAGTGGCAACAGCCTGCGGCTCGGCGTTACCGGTGCGCCTGGCGTTGGCAAATCCACCTTCATCGAAGTCTTCGGTCTGATGAGCCTGGCCGCCGGCCGGCGTGTTGCCGTGCTGGCTGTCGATCCTTCGTCCAAGACGACCGGCGGCTCGATCCTCGGCGACAAGACGCGCATGGGCGATCTCGCGCGCCAGAATGACGCTTTCATCCGGCCGTCGCCGGCGGGGCCGATGCTCGGCGGCGTTGCCCGGCGCACGCGCGAAGCGGTGTGGCTGTGCGAGGCCGCCGGCTTCGATCTCGTCATCGTCGAGACCGTCGGCGTCGGCCAGAGCGAGACCGCGGTTGCCGACCTTGTCGATCTCTGCCTGTTGATGATCGCGCCGGGCGCGGGCGACGAGCTGCAAGGCATCAAGAAAGGCATCGTCGAGGT
>DASQGX010000264.1:0-5773 GCA_035632395.1 Allostellaceae bacterium | reverse complement strand
CGGGCTTGCGGATCATCGGCTTGGTCAGCCGCTGCGGATGGCTGATGTAATCGAAGCCGAAGCGGCCTTTGACGCACAGACGATTGAGGTTCGACGGGCCTTCGCGGCCGTCGACGTAGAGCAACTTGTCGTCCTTGATCTTGTAAGTGATCTGGCAGCCGACGCCGCAATAGGGGCAGACGCTGTCGACTTCGCGGTCAGGTGATTTGGCGTTAACGCCGCGCTCGTCGACCAAGGTCGACTCGAGCAGCGCGCCGGTCGGGCATGCCTGGACGCATTCGCCGCAACCGACGCAGGTGCTGTTGCCCATCGGATCGTCGAAATCGAAGACGATCTTGGCGTCGTGGCCGCGCGCCGCCATGCCAATCACGTCATTGACCTGCACCTCGCGGCAGGCGCGGACGCACAGATTGCATTCGATGCAGGCGTCGAGCCGCACCGCCATCGCCGGATGGCTGCGGTCAGGCTTGGGATGATGGGTCGCCGGGAAGCGGCCGGAAGCAACGCCGACCTTGTCGGCCCAGCGCCAGAACTTCGAATCCGGATCGGGATGGGCGTCGCGCGCCGGCTGATCCGAGACCAGCAGCTCGAACACCATCTTGCGCGAGAACTTGGCACGTTCCGAGGCCGAGTGGACCTTCATCCCCGGCGCCGGCTTGCGCAGGCACGAAGCGGCGAGGACACGTTCGCCTTCGATCTCGACCATGCAGGCGCGGCAATTGCCGTCCGGTCGGTAGCTGGGCTCCGGGCTGTAGCAGAGATGGGGGATGTCGGTGCCTTTGCGGTGCGCGACCTGCCAGATGGTCTCGCCCGGCAGGGCCTCGACCTCTTCGCCGTCGAGCAGGAACTTGATGGAGCCGCCGATCACGCCGGAGCCGTCGCTCATGACACCTCCTCCGGAAAATGTTTGAGGACCAATTTGACCGAATTCATCGCCGCCTGGCCGAGGCCGCAAATTGACGCATCGGTCATCGCCCGCGTCAGCTCCTCGAGCAACGGCCCGTCCCATTTGGGCCGCGACATCAGCATTACGGCCTTCTCGGTGCCGACACGGCACGGCGTGCACTGGCCGCAGCTTTCATCGGCGAAGAACTTAAGCAGATTCAGCGCCACGGCCTTCATATCGTCTTTGTCGGACAGGACGACAACCGCCGCCGAGCCGATAAGCGCGCCATGCGCTTCGAGCGTGCCGAAATCGAGTGGCAGATCGGCCATCGAGGCCGGCAGGATGCCACCCGAGGGGCCGCCCGGCAGGTAGCCCTTGAAAGTGTGGCCGTCGGTCATGCCGCCACAATACTCGTCGATCAATTCCTTCACCGTGATGCCGGCGGGCGCGAGCTTGACGCCCGGATTCTTGACCCGGCCGGAAACCGAGAAGCTGCGCGGACCCTTGCGGCCGCGGCGGCCCTGCGAACCGAACCATGCCGGACCCTTTTCGACGATGTCGCGGATCCACCACAGGGTCTCAACGTTGTTGCACAGCGTCGGCCGGCCGAAGAGACCGACCTGCGCCGGATAGGGCGGCTTGTTGCGCGGCAGGCCGCGCTTGCCCTCGATCGATTCGAGCATCGCCGATTCCTCGCCGCAGATATAGGCGCCGGCGCCGCGGCGGAGATGAATCCGCGTGTGTTTCGACAAGCCCGCCTTCTCAATTGCGGCGATCTCACGCTGCAGGATCTCGTGGCACTGCGGGTATTCGTCGCGCAGATAGATATAGGTGTCGGCCGCTTCGACCGCCCAGGCGCCGATCAGCATGCCTTCGAGAAAGCGATGCGGATCGACCTCCATGTAGTAGCGGTCTTTGAAAGTGCCGGGCTCGCCTTCGTCGGCATTGACCGCCATCAGGCGCGGCGCTTTTTCGGCGCGCACGAGCCGCCACTTGCGGCCGGTGGGGAAGCCGGCGCCGCCGAGGCCGCGCAGGTTCGAATCCTCGAGCGCCTTGAGAATGTCGTCGAGCGTTTTCTTGCCCGAGAGGCAGGCTTCGAGTAGCGCGTAACCGCCAGCTTTGCGATAGGCGGCGAATTCAGGATAAGCCGGCAAGTGCGGATGGGTCTCCGTCGCCTTGGCCGCCTCGACGACGCTGTCGAGCGTCGCGTGCTCGTGCAGCGCGTGGCCGATGGCCGTCACCGGCGCGTTGTGGCAGCCGCCCATGCACGGCGCGCGCACGACACGAACACCCGGCAGCTTGGCCGGCAATTCGGCCAGCAGCTTCTGGGCACCGAACAGCTCGCAGGAGAGAGAATCGCAGACGCGTACGGTCAATGCCGGCGGCGGACTTTCGCCATCGAGTACGATGTCGAAATGCGCATAGAAGCTGGCGACCTCGTAAACCTCGACCAACGCCAGCTTCATCGCTTCGGCCAGCGCCGCCAGGTGCCGAGCGTGCAGGCAACCAAAATGGTCCTGCAATAGATGCAAATGCTCGATCAGCAGATCGCGCCGGCGCGGCCGATCGCCGAGGAGCTTGACGACTTCCTCGCGTGCGACCGGATCGACCTGGCGACCTTTTGGCAGGTCACGGCCGCCGCGCCGCCCGGAACCCGGCGGGATGGAACGTGGCGGCGTGCGTCCTGAGTCGGGCATTGGTTAGCTCTAGCTATCTATTTAGGAGACCGAGCATGGTCTTGCCAAGGGCCGCAGGAGAATCCGACACGGCAATTCCCGCGCGTTTCATTGCTTCGATCTTGTCGCCGGCAGAGCCGGTGCCGCCAGAGATGATCGCACCGGCATGGCCCATGCGGCGGCCCGGCGGCGCCGTGGCGCCGGCAATGAAGCCGACCATCGGCTTCTTGACCTTGTTCCGCTTGACGAAATCGGCGGCTTCCTCCTCGGCCGAACCGCCGATCTCGCCGATCATGATGATCGACTTGGTCGCAGGATCGGCCAGGAACATGTCCAGGCAGTCGATGAAATTGGTGCCGTTGACCGGATCGCCGCCGATGCCGACGCAGGTCGACTGGCCCAATCCGACCGCGGTGGTCTGCGCCACCGCCTCGTAGGTGAGCGTGCCGGAGCGCGAAACGATGCCGACCGAGCCGGGCTTGTGGATGTGGCCCGGCATGATGCCGATCTTGCACTGGCCTGGCGTGATCACGCCGGGGCAGTTTGGACCGACCAGCCGCGTCTTCGAGCCCGCGAGGACGCGCTTGACCCGCACCATGTCGAGCACCGGAATGCCCTCAGTGATGCAGACGACCAGCGGCACTTCGGCATCGATCGCCTCTAGAATCGCGTCCGCCGCAAACGGCGGCGGCACATAGATCGCACTCGCGGTCGCGCCAGTCCCCTTCACCGCATCGGCGACCGTGTCGAACACCGGCAGGTCGAGATGCTTGGTCCCGCCTTTGCCCGGCGTCACGCCACCGACCATCTTGGTGCCGTAGGCGATCGCCTGTTCGGAATGGAAGGTGCCCTGCGCGCCGGTGAAGCCCTGGCAGATGACTTTGGTATTGCTGTCGATAAGAATAGACATCAGGCCGCTTCCTTCACCGCTTTGACTACCTTCTGGGCCGCGTCGCCGAGATCGTCAGCGGCCAGAATTGGCAGGCCCGATTTGGCGAGAATTTCCTTGCCGAGTTTGACGTTGGTGCCTTCGAGGCGGACCACCAACGGCACTTCGAGGCTGACTTCGCGCGCCGCAGCGACGACGCCTTCGGCGATGACGTCGCAGCGCATGATGCCGCCGAAGATGTTGACCAGGATGCCCTCGACGTTCTTGTCCGACAGGATCAGCTTGAATGCCGTGGCGACGCGTTCCTTGGTGGCGCCGCCGCCGACATCCAGGAAGTTAGCCGGCTCGCCGCCGTACAACTTGATGATGTCCATGGTCGCCATCGCCAAACCGGCGCCGTTGACCATGCAACCGATATTGCCGTCGAGCTTCACGTAATTGAGCGAATGCTTGCCGGCTTCGAGCTCGATTGGATCCTCTTCGCCCTCGTCGCGCATCGCTTCAATGTCGGGATGGCGGAAGAGCGCGTTATCGTCGAAGTTCATCTTGGCGTCGAGCGCGATCACGTCGCTGGCGCCGGTTACGACCAGCGGGTTGATCTCGACGATCGAGGCATCGAGCGCGATGAACGCCTTATACATGCCGAGCATGAATTTGACCGCGGAGCCAACCTGCTTGCCTTCGAGCTTCAGTCCATAGGCAAGACGGCGGGCATGGAACGCCTCCATGCCGGTCACCGGATCGATCGCCACCTTGAGGATCTTTTCCGGCGTCTTCGCCGCGACTTCCTCGATCTCCATGCCGCCTTCGGTCGAAGCCATGACCGTGATGCGCGAGGTTTTGCGGTCGATCAGCATGCCGAGATAGAGCTCGCGCTTGATGTCGCAGCCTTCCTCGACATAGATGCGCTTGACCTCGCGGCCCTTCGGTCCGGTCTGCTTGGTGACCAGGACGTGGCCGAGCATGGCCTGGGCTTCTTTGGCGGCATCCGCCGGCGACTTCACCAGCCGCACGCCGCCTTTGCCCTTCTCGTCGCCCTTGAACCGGCCGGCGCCGCGGCCGCCGGCATGGATCTGCGACTTCACCACATAGACCGGGCCGGCGAGCGACTTCGCCACCGTCTCGGCCTCTTGCGGCGTGTAGGCAACGCCCCCCTTGGGAACCGCGACGCCGAACTTGGTCAGCAGGCTTTTCGCCTGGTACTCGTGAATGTTCATCGGACGATTACTTCACGAGGCCGGCGCCGCGCGCCCAGCGGTATTTCGCGCCCAACACCGCGACCGGAATCTCGGTCGAATAAGCATAGGACGGAACGCCGTGATCGTAGAGATATTCGGCCGCTTCCTCGACCTGCACGTCGCCGGCAAGCGACGCGACGATCGGCTTCTCGATGCCCTTGGCCTTCATCTCGTTGACCACTTCGACGACGAGTTTTCCGAACACCATCGGCGGCGTGATGATGGTGTGCCAATAACCGAGGATGAGCGCGTGGATGCGCGGATCCTCGAGTCCGAGGCGGATCGTGTTCTTGTAGGTCGTCGGCGGTTCGCCGCCAGTGATGTCGACCGGATTTCCAGCCGCACCGAAGGGCGGAATGAACTTACGGAACGCAGCGTCGAGATCGGCCGGCATCTTCATCAGATTGAGGCCGTTATCGACGCAGGCGTCGGACAGCAACACGCCCGAACCACCGGCGCCGGTGATGATGACGACGTTCTCGCCCTTGGGCGCCGGCAGCTTCTGCAGCCCTCGCGCATAGTCGAGCATATCGCGCAGGCCGGGTGCGCGGATGACGCCCGACTGACGCAACACATCGTCGTAGATCTTGTCGTTGCCCGCGAGTGCGCCGGTGTGCGAGCCGGCCGCCTTGGCGCCAGCCGCGGTACGGCCGGCCTTGAGCACGACAATCGGCTTCTTCTTCGAAACGCGCTTGGCGACCTCAGCGAAGGAACGCCCATCCTTCAGGTCCTCGAGATGCATCGCGATGACCTTGGTGTTGTCATCCTGCTCGAAGAAGGTGAGCAGATCATCCTCATCGAGGTCCGATTTGTTGCCGAGGCCGACAATCGCCGACACGCCCATCTTGGCCGAGCGCGAGAAGCCAATGATTGCCATGCCAATGCCGCCCGACTGCGACGACAGCGCCGCGCCGCCCTTGTAATCGTAAGGCGTGCAGAACGTCGCGCACAGATTCTCCGGCGTGTAGTAGTAGCCGTAGATGTTCGGGCCCATCAGCCGGATGTTGTACTTGCGGCCGATATCCTGGATCTCTTTCTGACCGGCGACGTTGCCGGTTTCGGCAAATCCCGAGGGGATCAGCAC
>DASQGX010000263.1:0-38403 GCA_035632395.1 Allostellaceae bacterium | reverse complement strand
TACGTTGTTGCAATGCACCGTGCCACCGCTCAACATCGTGCTGTGCGCACTTCTCGTACCGCGTTATGGCGCGATCGGCGCGGCGGTTGCTTCCGAACTTTCTTATGCGGTCTCTGCGGCAGCAGCCTGGTGTCTGGTCCTCTTCGTGTCATCTGGCGTGAGACGGGTCGCGGTTAAGAATGCGGAAGTGCCGGATTAACTTCCTCAGCTCGGTGCGGCGTATAGCGAATGCCTTATAGTACGCGCAGATCCGTGAAAATCTATCCGCATGTCGTCTGTGATGCTCCGAACGTCCCGGAGTGATTTTCCCGTATAATTCAGACTCATGGCCTTGGCCAAAAATTCGATAACGCACATCTGCCGTGTCCATTGTTGGATTTTTGAGACAGACCCAATCCTTATGTGCTGCTCCCGGGGCGCAACCGTTGACGCCTTGTCATGCTGTCACGTGTTCGCGGGTTTCTGACTAAATCTGGCTTTGAGGTATGCGGGGGAGAGGAGCCGCCCCAGCCTCACTTGACGCGTCTCAATATATAAGGTGGGCAGTCCGACGGCGGTTATGCCGTATTTTTGCCGTACGCTGTCCGCGCCAACCTATGATTTTCACCCAGATGTTTGATTTCATTGGCGTCCCCACGGGGATTCGAACCCCGGTTTGGGCCGTGAGAGGGCCCCGTCCTAGGCCTCTAGACGATGGGGACGCAGAGCCGCATTAATTAGACGCTCGCGTCGCGCGGCGCAAGGGTTCCCGGACGTACGTCAGTCGCGGAAATTCACGTATTGCAACGGTTGCGCAACCTTGAGGCCGCGCACCAGTTGAATCGCTGCCTGCAGGTCGTCGCGTTTCTTGCCGCTGACGCGCAGCTCCTCGCCCTGGATCGCTGCCTGCACCTTGAGTTTCGAATCCTTGATCGCGCGCACGATGCTCTTGGCCAAGTCGGCATCGATGCCTTGCTTCAAGACCACCGGCTGCCGCAGCATCTGGCCGGCGGCCCTTTCTGCCGGCTTGAAGTCGAGCGCGGTCGCGTCCACCTTGCGCCGCGTCATGTGGCCTTTGAGCAGCTCTTCCAGCTGGCGCAGTTTCATCTCGTCATCGGCCAAAATGGTCAGCGCCAGTTCCTCACGGGTCACGGCCGACTTGCTGCCTTTGAAATCGAAACGGGTCGCGATTTCACGCGCCAACCCGGCGAGGGCGTTATCGACTTCGGCGAGATCGAGGCGCGAAACGATGTCGAAGCTAGGCATGGCGTCCTTGACGTTGGGTCCGGCCGCGACTTATAGCGCGTCCATAGTGTGCCGGCCAAGCCAGCGGAGACGAAGCGTATGCAACGAATGGTTCTCGGTGCCGCCGGCGTAATCGGAGCGATTGGCGTCGCCGCTGCCGCCTGGATTCAACATCGCTTGGCAGGCGGCACGGACGCCGACCAACTTGATTTCGCGTCGACTGCGGTCCGCTTCGCTCTCGTGCACGCGGCGGTGTTGGTCGGGATCGCAGCGCTCCTGCGCGACGGGATCGGGCGCGCCGCCCGTATTTGTCTTGGTGCAGCTGCGGCCAGCTTTATCGGCGGCTTTGTTTTTTTCTGCGGCGGTCTATGGCTGCTCGCGGCCAACGGCTCGCCGGCCTGGGCGCATACCGTGCCGATCGGCGGCACGCTGTTCATCGTTGGATGGATCGCCATACTGGCCGCCGCACTGGCACCGCGACCTGCCGGTTAACTCAGCGCAGACTGGGCGGAACGGAAATACCGGCGTCCAGGTAATAGCGCAAAGCGCCGGGATGGAGCCGGACGCCGAGCGAGGCAAGTTTCGAAGGCAATATCGCCGCCCAGGCTGGGTTCTTTTTGGCGAGGGCGAGACGCTGCGACCAGAAAGCCTTGGTCAGCGCATAAGCCGTCGAATTCGACATGCTCAGGGTCGTGTAGGCGCCTGCGGGGAGCGCCACCGTCGTCACGTCGCGTTCGATTCCCGGATAGGTCCCGCGGGGAATGACGATCGCCATCATACTGTCGTCGGCGGCGTGGACCTTGGAAATGGCCGACGGTGGCATGCTCAAGAGGCGGATGGGCGTGGCTTTCGCCAACTGCACGAGGCTGGAGAGCGGGAAGCTGCCGGCAATAGCGAAGCCGCCGATCTGCTTGTCCTTCAGCGCCGCGGGCGCACCGGCAGCGTCGCTATCGATCAGCTGGACGGCTTTGCTGATGCCAAGCGCTTGGAACGTTTCCTCGGTCACGCGCTCGCCGAGCGTGCCCCGCGTGCCGGGTATGAACGATCGGCCGGCAAGGTCCACGAAGTCCTTGATCGTGCCGTCGCGGCGTACCACCCAATGGATCGTCTGCGCCGGAATCGGGAACAGCGCGCGGATGCGGTCGTAATGTGGATTTTTGGCAAACGGCTTGTCGCCGCGGCGCGCCTGGCGAATGACGCTCGGCGCGGCGGTGAAGACATAGGCGCCGGTAACTTTGTCGATGTCGGCGACGTTCTCGATCGAGCCCTGGCTTTCGGCGACGACCAGGGTGTAGGCGCCGTTGCCGGCAAGCGCCAGGGCCTCGGAGAATTGCTTAGCCAGAACGTAGTTCGGGCTGTCCGACTTGCCGGCGTGCACCGTGATCGTCACTTCCGCGGCGAAGGTGGGCGTAGCCATCGCTATCGCCGCCAGTAGCGTCGTTACCCGCAATCCGATCATCATTGTCCGAAACAACCGCGCGAACCGTTGCCCCATCGTCGAAGGCGCGAGCCTATACTGCGTGCCGCGCGGCGGAAAGGTCCGATTGGTTGTCGGATGACGGCGGGCTATGCGAAACTCGGCGTCGCGCACTAGCCAAGAACAAACACAGGAACGCGACGCGATATGTCCACCCTTCTGGTTACGCACGAAGCCTGCCTGCGGCATGATCCCGGGTCGTATCATCCGGAATCGCCGGCGCGGCTCAAGGCTGTGCTCGACAGCTTGTCCGGTGCGCCTTTCGCCCGGTTACAGCACCGTCAGGCGCCTAAGGCAGATCTTGTCGACATCGCACGCGCCCATCCGCGCGCCTTGATCGACGCCGTGCTCGAGGCCGTGCCGAAGAGCGGTCACGCCGCCATCGATGCCGACACGGTGCTATCACCCGGGTCGGGCGAAGCTGCCCTGCGCGCCGCCAGCGCCATCGTCGCCGCTGTCGATGCGGTGGTCGAGGGCGGCGCCAACAACGCATTCTGCGCCGTACGCCCACCGGGCCATCACGCCGAGCCGCGGCATCCGATGGGCTTTTGCCTCTTCAACAACGTAGCAATCGGCGCCGAACGGGCACGTAAGGTCCACAAACTTGCCCGCGTCGCCATCGTCGACTTCGATGTTCATCACGGCAACGGCACGCAGGCCATGTTCGAGAGCGATGCCGGCGTGTTCTTCGCCTCGACGCACCAATCGCCGCTTTATCCGGGCACCGGCGCACGCAGCGAGCGCGGTGTCGGCAACGTCTTCAACGTGCCGCTGTCGCCGATGTCTGGGTCGAACGAATTTCGCGCGGCGATGAGCGACATTATTCTGCCGGCGCTCGACGCGTTCCGGCCCGAGCTGGTTCTGGTATCGGCCGGATTCGACGCCCATCGCGCCGATCCGTTGGCGCAGCTTCAGCTCGAAGAGGCAGACTACGCCTGGGTCACCGAGCGATTGCTCGAAATGGCGGCGAAGCACGCCAAGGGGCGCCTGGTGTCGACCCTTGAGGGCGGCTACGACCTCGAAGCGCTGGCGGCGTCGGCGGCGGCGCACGTCGCGGCCCTGATCGCGGCGTAAAGGTTGCTCCGCGCATCGGTCGAACTTAGAGTGGCGTTTACGGGGAAGGGAACGAGGGGCGATGGCGCAACGATCGACGCCGTCTGAGATTGCCAAGCTCAGTTTCGAGGACGCACTCAAGGAGCTCGAGGACATTGTCCGGCGTCTCGAGGCGGGCAACGCCAAGCTCGACGATGCGCTCGCGGCGTACGAGCGCGGTGCGCTGCTGAAGCAGCATTGCGAAAGCAAGCTGCGCGAGGCGCAGGCACGCGTCGACAAGATCGTGCTCGGATCCGACGGCAAACCGGCGACGGAGCCGATGGCCCTTGACTGAAGCGACATGGGCGGACAGCGCGAGCTTCAACGAAGCTCTGAGCGACGCCGCTAAACTGAGCGATGCCGCAATTGACAGGCTCCTCGTCGTTCCCAGCGGCTTCGAGGCGCGTGTCGTCGAGGCCATGCGTTATGCCGCGCTGGCGCCGGGCAAGCGGCTGCGGCCGTTTCTTGTGCTCGCCAGCGCACAACTGTTTTCCGTCGGCCGGCGCAGCGCCCTTCAGGCCGCGGTCGCCGTCGAGATGGTGCACGCCTATTCATTGGTTCACGACGATCTGCCGGCAATGGACGACAGCGATCTGCGCCGCGGCCGGCCGACGGTGCACAAGGCTTTCGACGACGCGACGGCAATCCTGGCCGGCGACGGCTTGCTCACGCTTGCCTTCGAAGTGCTGGCGCATCCAGACACCCACGGCGATCCGGCGGTGCGTTGCGAATTGGTCGCCGCGCTGGCGCAGGCGGCGGGCGCCGCTGGCATGGTCGGCGGTCAGATGTTCGACCTGATCGCGGAAGGGCATCCCGAGCTCGATATCGGCGCGATCACCCGACTACAACGTCTGAAGACCGGCGCGTTGATCGCGTTTTCCTGCGAGGCCGGAGCGGTCCTCGGCAAGGCGCCGATGGATTTGCGGATGGCGTTGCGTGGGTATGCACACGATCTCGGACTGGCGTTCCAGATCGCAGACGATCTGCTCGACGTTCAGGGTTCGTCTGGCGAAACCGGCAAGCCGGTGGGACGCGACGCTGCGGCCGGAAAGGCGACGTTCGTGTCGATTCTCGGTGTTGAACGGGCGCAGGCCCAGGCCGCGCTTTTAGTGCGCCAAGCGGTCGCGCATCTTGATTTATTCAAGGAAAAGGCCAATCTGCTGCGGGAAGCAGCACATTTCGTTGTCGACCGGCGGACTTAAGTGCCCTAAAACGGCCGCAAACACATCCTAGAACGCCCGCCGAAAAATCGAGGTCGATGTCCGTGATTTCCCGCCGATTCCTAATCATAGCTACTGCCGCCGTCGCTCTCACTCCGGGGCTGGCTGCGCGCGCCGCCGACAATGACGCGGTCGCGACCGTGAACGCGTTCTACGACACCTTGTTGCAGGCGATGAAAGGCGGGAAGCAGCTCGGGTTTTCCGGGCGTCGCGATCTGTTGGTGCCGGCAGTGACGCGCGCCTTTGACCTGCCACTGATGACCCGAATTACAGTCGGGCCGCAGTGGGCGAGCATGACGGCCGAAGAGCGGCAAAAGCTCGTGCGCGCTTTCAGCGACTACAGCGTCGCCACTTATGCCAACCGGTTTGACGACTATTCGGGCGAAAAGTTCGAGGTCGATCCAAAGGCGACGCCGTCAACCGGCGGCGACGTCATCGTCCATACCAAGCTGGTGCAAAGCAATGGCGAGCCGGTGGAGCTCGACTATTTGGTGCGCCTGACCGGCGGCACTTGGAAGATCGTCGACGTATATCTCAGCGGCACCATCAGCCAGCTCGCCGCGCAACGCTCCGAGTTCACGTCAGTACTGCGCAAAGGCGGCGCGGACGCTCTGATTCAGAGCCTTCGCGATAAGGTGGCGCAACTCGCGAGCTGAGCGCGCTATTTGTCGCTGGCGTCGGCCGTAAGCTTCTGCGCGTTCTGCGACGGCGCCGGTCGCGAACCGTCGTACAGACCTTCGAGTCCCGCCGGTGACGGCGCCGGCGCGCCGTGCCGGAGTTCGGTGGCGCGATGTTGACGCCATAGGCTGCGGATTGCGGCGTAGTAGTCAATCGAGTTTTTCTTGAGTTCGTCGAGCTCGTCCATGTGGTCGGCGTATTCGTCGATACCTTCAGCGCCGAAGCGATACCAATTCGCGCCACCGTGTCCGTAATATTGCGCCAGCCAAGTGAATGGATCGGCGACACTGTCGGCGCCCATGCCGATGGCGTCGCGAGGGTTCGATGGCCCCAAAATCGGCAGCACGATATAGGGTCCGTCCGGAACGCCGTAATGGTAGAGCGTCTGGCCGAAATCGCCTGATTGTTGCTCAAGTCCGGACTTGGCGGCGATGTCGAACAGGCCACCGATGCCGAAGGTGCTGTTGGCCATAAACCGGCCGGTGGTGACGTCGGCGGCGTGCCATTCACCCTGGAGCATATCGTTGGCCCAGATGATCGGCTCGCCCAGGTTCTGTAGAAAATCATGGATGCGGTTGCGCCCGAACTCCGGCACTACCCAGACATAGGCCTTGGCAATTGGCCTGACGAGGTAGGTGTAGAAGAGATCGTTGCCTTCGAAGATGACCCGATTCGTCGGTTCAAACGGATCGTTGGTCGCCTCGAAGTCGGCGCGCGCAGCCGGATCGGTCGGCGGGGTGGCGCAAGCCACTAGCGGGAGCAGCAGACCCGCGAGAAGCAGCGCACGGATCAGTGAAATGGCTTTGGACAAGATGGGGACCGGCTTCGTCCTTTGTGTGGTGGTGCTTGCGAATCGGTTGCGGCACCGGCGTCTTTGAACGCATGGTTGACAGCGGTTCGCACGAATGCAACAGCATTTTTTTACTGGCGGCGGTGACTAAAACCTTAACCCTTCGGGTCCGGATGTGGTGGTGGGTGGATGCAATTGGAATGGCTTGTTTTTCCGGCATGGGGGTGCCTGGCGGCGAGTGTTGCCGGCTTGCTATACCTCGCAGGTTCCGCTTATGCGGTCCGGATTCTACTGGCGCGGCCGCACCTTAGCGGTGTCGCGACTCCGATCACGTTGCTGAAGCCGCTCCGGGGCGCCGACGCTCAGTTGTATGAGAATTTGCGTTCGTTTTGCCTGCAGGAATATTCACATTTCCAGATCGTATTCGGCGTTGCCGATGCCGACGATCCGGCAGCGAACGTTGCTCGCCGCTTGATCGCCGATTTTCCGGCACTCGATTTAACGCTCGTAGTCGGCGGCGCGGCGCGCGCTGCGAATCGTAAGGTCGCCAACCTGATGAACATGCTGCCGGCGGCGCGCCATGGGTTGCTGGCTATTTCCGACAGCGATATGCGCGTTGCACCCGACTATCTCGTGACCATCGCACCATTGGTTGCGCCGCCCGACGCAGGGTTGGTGACATGCCTTTATCGCGGCGTGCCGGCAGGGACCGATCTTTGGTCACGCGTCGCATGTCTGCATATCAACCACGGGTTCCTGCCCGAGGCGGCCGTGGGAGAATTAGTGCACGCCGGCGACGGCGCGTTCGGCGCGACGCTGGCGCTGTCGCGGACAACGCTCGACGCAGTTGGCGGCTTCGCAGCGATTGCCGATCGACTGGCCGACGACCACGCGCTCGGTGCCGCGGTGCGCGGCCTCGGCCGGCCGGTAACGTTGGCGCCGGTCATCGTCGACAATATCGTTTTCGAGCCTGGCCTTGGTGCGATGTTCCGCCACGAATTGCGCTGGGCGCGCACAGTCCGCATGGTGGCACCCGTGGGTTATGCCGGCTCGGTCATTACCCATCCCGTGGCACTGGCCCTGCTGGCCGTGCTTCTCCATCCCGCGGCGTGGTCATTTTATGCCCTTATCGCGGCGTTTTTGGTACGGATCGGCACCGTTTGGCTCAATGACCGGGCTTTACGCCTTAGCCGCACGCCGGTTTACCTGGTTCCGCTGCGGGACGGGTTGTCGTTTGCCGTGTTTGTCGCTAGCTTCTTCGCGCAGAGCGTGGCTTGGCGCGATCGGCGTTATCGGATCGCCAGTGGCGGCCGCCTCATCCTCGACGGAGACAGTTCGGTATGATGAAAACGTTATTCCTGCAACCGCCTTCCTTCGAGGGTTTCGACGGCGGCGCAGGTTCGCGCTACCAGGCGCGGCGCGAAATCCGCTCGTTTTGGTATCCGACTTGGCTCGCGCAGCCGGCGGCGCTCGTTCCCGGCAGCCGACTGATCGACGCGCCCCCCGCCGGCGTTACGCTGGACCAAGTTCTGCCGCTCGCCAAGACTTATGATCTCGTCGTGATCCATACATCGACGCCATCCTTCGCCAACGACGTCAAGGTTGCGCAGGCGATGAGGGATCAAAATCCGAACCTGAAAGTCGGTTTCGTCGGCGCCAAGGTCGCGGTCGAGCCGGACGAGAGCCTCAAGGCTTCGACGGCAATCGATTTCGTCGGCCGCAACGAATTCGATTTTACGATCAAGGAAATCGCCGAAGGCCGTGCTTGGGACCGGGTCGACGGGTTGAGCTACCGCAACGATGCCGGCGCGATCGTCCATAATCCGGAGCGTGCGACGCTTGAAAACATGGACGCGCTGCCGTTCGTTACCGAGGTCTATAAGCGTGACCTGCGCATCGAGGATTATTTCATCGGCTATCTCAAGCATCCCTACGTCTCGCTGTACACCGGACGCGGCTGTAAATCGCGCTGCACCTTCTGCCTATGGCCGCAAACCGTGGGCGGACACCGGTACCGGGTGCGCAGTGTTGATCACGTCGTCGAGGAAATCCGCCTCGCCAAACATTATTTCCCGCAGGTGCGCGAGTTCTTCTTCGACGACGATACTTTCACCGACAATCTGCCGCGCGCAGAGGCGATCGCCAAAGAGCTCGGCAAACTCGGCGTGACCTGGTCGTGCAACGCCAAGGCGAATGTGCCGCGCGACACTCTCAAGGTGCTCAAGGACAACGGGTTGCGGCTATTGCTGGTCGGATATGAATCTGGCAACCAGAAAATCCTGCACAACATCAAGAAGGGCATGCTGATCGACGTCGCCAAGCGGTTCACCAAGGACTGCCACGACGTCGGCGTCACCATCCACGGCACGTTCATTCTGGGGTTGCCGGGCGAGACGCGGGAGACGATCGAGGAGACCATAAAGTTTGCGACCGAGATCAATCCGCACACGATTCAGGTTTCGCTCGCCGCGCCCTATCCTGGCACCTTCCTGCACAAACAGGCGGTCGAGAACGGCTGGCTCGACGCGACGCACGCCGAGCTCATTGATGATCACGGCATCCAGATCGCGCCGCTCCATTACCCGCATCTGTCGCATCAGGAGATCTTCGATTCGGTCGAGACCTTCTACAAAAGGTTCTATTTCCGCGCCGGCAAGATCGCCTCGATTGTCGGCGAAATGGTACGGAGCCCGGAAATGATGGTGCGCCGGCTGCGCGAAGGCGTGGAGTTCTTCCACTTCTTGCGCGAACGCGAAATGGCGCACTAATCGGCGCGTTTCAATCAGGGTTAGCCGGCGGCGGACCGAGCAACGCCGGCAGTACGATGAACGTGCAGAGCAGGGTATAGCCGAGGGAAATCGTCAGCAGCGCGCCCATCGATGCCGTTCCCGGGTGGTTCGACAGTGCGAGGCTGCCGAACGCCGTACCGGTCGTCAGCGCGCTAAACAAGATCGCGCGCGCCGTGCTCGATTGCAGCAGTTCGGAACTGCCGGCGCGCCAGCGCATCACGAAATAGATGTCAAACGACACGCCGATGCCGAGAAGCAGCGGCAGGGCGATGATATTGGCGTAATTGAGCGGCAGGTCGAACACGACGGTCGTTGCCAACGTCAGCAGTCCCGCCAGCAACAATGGCGCTAGCACGACCGCCGTGTCGCGGACACGGCGCAACACGATCAGCAGGAGCAGCGCGATCGCCGCAATGGCGATGATGCCGGCGGTCAGGAATGCGCGGGTGACGGTGCGGGCTGATTCCTGGATGGTCACCGGTGATCCCGTCGCATTCGGCGCAATCGCGCGGACGGCATCGACGAAGCGCTGTAGTACGGCATTGTCGCGCGGATCGCCCTTGGGATAAACCTCTACCAGCGCGCGACCATCGGCGGTCACCCAATCGCGTTTGACTGCCGGTGGAATATTATCGAGCGTTACCTTTTGCGCGTCGAGCGCCAAGCGCACGTCCTGGAGGCGGTTGGGGATTTCGTCGGACAGGTTCGCTTTGAGCAGCGGCAGGGAGCTGGCTCTTTTCGCCAGCAATGCGTCCAGCACGTGCGCGACGCGCTCGGCCCCAGCGTAGCGACTGGCGATTTTCTTCAATTCGCCATCGGTGGTGCGCATCGCGTCGAGGATTTCCGCATTGGTCGGCGGCGGCTTGATCGTGGCTGGCGACAGCGTCGGCGCGAGGAGTGTCCTGGTGTCGGCCAGAATCGCCAGCTTGGCGTCCTGGTCGTCAGGCACGAAGCTCGAGATCGTGATGGTTTGGTCGACCTCCGGCAGCGCATCCAGCCGCTTGGCAAGCGCCGCGGCCGCAGTCGGCGACGGCGTCAGGATGCCGATGGTATAAGGCGTGTTCATCGGGTCCGACATAAGGTCGTTGAGCGTCGCAACGGATTCGGATTTTTGATTCTGCAAATCGAGCGGATTGAAATCGAAGCGGATGTGAGGGATGGCGACGAGGCAAAGCACGGCCACGATCGCCGCGCCGATCAGCACCGCGCCGCGGCGACGAAGGAGCAAGCGATCTACCGCGCGCGCCCAGGCAAAGCCGACGGGGCGTGGCTCGCCGCGCGGCCGCAAGAGTGCGATCAGCGCCGGCAGCAGCGTGAGATTGAGCACCAAGGCGATGATCATGCCGACGCCGGCAATCCAGCCGAGTTCGGAAACGCCGCTGTAATCCGTCGGTATGAAAGAGAAGAAGCCGACTCCTGCCGAGAGCGCCGCAACCGCCATCGCGCGTCCGATGCCGCGAGCCGCGCGTGTCAACGCTTCGGTCAGATCGCCGACGCGATAGCGCTCGTCGCGATAGCGCACGCTGAACTGGATGCCGAGGTCGACCGAGATGCCGACGAACAGAACCGCAAATGCAACCGAAATCGGATTGAACGGGCCGATCGCGAGGACCGCGAAGGCCGTGGTCGCCAAAAGGCCGATGGTCAATGTGATGACGATGGCGGCGAAGATGCGGAGCGAGCGCAGGGCAAGCAGCAGCCACAAACAGAGCAGTCCGAGGGACAATGCCGTCGAAAAACCCGCGCCCTTGGTGAGCGTCGCCAATTGATCGTCATTTAGCGCGACCGAACCCGTAATCCGGACCTGCACGCCACGATCGGGCGTCAGACCGAGTTCGGCGGCGGCGCTGCGCACCGCGTCGATTGCGTCCGCGCCGGGTGTCAGCGATGTGTAGTTGAGCGCGGTCTGCGTCAGCACGATGCGACGCAAATCATCCGGCGCCGGCGCCGTATTGCTCAGCATGGTCTGCCACGACAGGGGCGCATAGGCGCCCGCCAACGTGCTTTCTGCCGCGCGTTGCACACCGTGCAGCGCCGCGGAAATGTCGCGCGGTTGGACGGCGCCCTGCTGTACAGCTTGGACCATCAAGTCGACGATACCGAATACGCCGCGCAGGCTCGGATCGGCTGCAAGCGATCCTAGAAACGGCTGCGCCGCGATCATCTGATTGGCGTAGTCCTGCACCTGAGATTTCGGCAGGAAGAGTAATCCGTTGCGGCGGAAGAATTTGTTGAGATCTGGCAGACGAACGTCGCGAAATATCGCCGGTTCGCTGCGCAGCTTCTCTGCCAGCGCGATGGCGGCGTCTTCGGTCTGGTCGGGCGTCTTGCCGTCGATCACGATCACCAGTAGATCGACTTTCTGTGGGAACGCGTTGTCCATCTGCTGCGCGAGCTTGCGCCAGGGCAGATTCGGAGAAATCAGCTTGTCGAGATCGGTGTCGACTGAAATACGGCTCGCGGCGTACAACCCGGACGCGATCGCCAACGCCAGCGCAGCCGCAATCACCAAGATGGCGTGCGCGCGCGACCATTCGACAATCGGGGCGATGATGCGGCGCATCATGGAAGAGCGCTCAGAGATATGGCCGGCGGCCGGCGCAAAAGCAACGGCGACATCGGAGTCCTACGATGCGCAGCCAGAATCGATTCGCCTAAATGCTGAAGCCCATGCGCACGCCCAGATTCGTGAGACCTGGGTTGTGTTGCGTGAGATTGGCATCGGAGATGTGATCGAGAAAGGGCGACAGGTTGGAACGCCATGTGAAGCGTCGACCGAGATCAAGCTCTTCATAGGATAGAATCCGCGAGCCGAGGCCCTTGTGGTCGCGCGTTTGCGGGCTTGCCTGATTGGGTCTGGTGTGTGTGGCACCGCCGAGACCAAGTTCTCAAAAGAAGCTGTCACCCGAGCGGAACGAGTTGCGCAGAAAATCGCCATCCCACGCCAAGCCGAAATAGCCGTAGTTGTTTTTGCCCTCGGTATTGACCGTGATGCCGAAGTCCGGCCGCGGTGCCCAGAACCATGAGAGGAAGTCGGGTGACGTAAACAGAACTTCGCCGTTGACGTCGACGCATTCTTTGTGGTCGCCGCCGATCGGAACGTCATGGTCCAGCACGCCCAGCTTCATTTCATTGACGATGCCGTCGTTGGCATGCGCCGCAATCGGGAGGAGCACCGGCCTCGCAACCGCGAACCAGGCGACAATTCTCCTCGGCATGTCGCCTTCAGTTGTTCCGATTTTTCCGATCGGCGCGTTACTTTGGCCAAAAACCTCTGACTTGCCAAGTGATTCCGCCCCCTTCGGCTGGGCGCGTCAGCCCGGCGTCAGCATTGCCGGTGCATCCGTCAGGCGCCTGTTGCGGCGCACCTCGCGTTCGAGTTTGGCCAGGACATCCAGCAGTGTGCTGCCTGCGGCCAGCCGTGCCCGCCGATGAAGCAGCGCGTAGGGGCCGTAACGCGATTCCCCCGGTGCGCTCTTGACGACGGTGAACAGCGGGCTTTCGAGGCTATGCCGGAAAACCGAGAAACTGGCTGTGCCTTCGCGTTGGTCGATCGCGTAATCGCGCCAGACGCCGCGCACCACTTCGCGGCTGTAGATTTGCAGCAGTTGGTCGAGTTCGGCGCGGCTGAAGAAAACGCGTCGCTGCCGACGATGATCGCTGAGGCGGATGACGGTGGCCATCGGCGGGCGAGAAGATGGTTCACGGAGGTGGGGCATGTTCAGCACGTCAGTCTTTCCCATTTCGCGGCCGAAATCCAGCAGGCCTGCCGCGTCACTATCGCTGGAAAAAGGCCGCTCCGGGGTTTGCAGGAACCCCGTCAAGGCGTTATGGTACCGGGCATTTTTTCGCGGGTCGGGGCCGGGTTTTGAGCGACATCTTCCGGGAAATCGACGAGGAACTCCGTAAGGAGAACTTCGCGAAGCTGTGGGCGCGTCATGGCCGGTGGGTGATTGTCGCGGCTGTGCTTGTCGTCGTCGCCACCGCGGTCGGTGTCGGTTGGCGGCAATACCGCGAACAGCGCAGCGCCGCGGAGGGAACGCGCTTCGCGGCGGCTCTTGACCTCGTCCGTGATGGCAAGGACAAAGACGCCGTCGATGCTTTCGCCGCCATCGCGCAGCAATCGGGTGCAGGCCACGCCATGCTCGCGCGTCTCGAGGAGGCGGCAGTCAAGGCACGGACCGGCGACGTCGCCGGCGCGCTGACGATTTATGACCAGATGGCCGGCGATACGTCGGTCGATCCAGTGTATCGTGCGGCGGCAACGCTGCTCGCAGCGGATGCGGCACTCGACAAAGGCGACGCTGCGGGCGCAATTCGGCGGCTGAAGCCGCTCATCGATGGCGCCGGTCCCTGGCATCCCTTTGCCATCGAGCTAACGGGTTTCGCGCAACTCAAGGCCGGCGACAGCGCCGACGCACGCAAGAGTTTCCAGCAGCTCGCGGATGACCCGAATGCGCCACCGGGCGCGCGGCAACGCGCCGCGCAGATGATCGCGGCCCTGGGTCCATGAAATTTCGCCTTGCGACCGGCGCCGCGCTGGCGGCGTGCCTGGTGCTTGCAAGCTGTGGCGGCACCAAGAAAGTCCATCTCGAAGGCACGCGCATCTCGGTTCTCGAGCTCGAAAAGACTTTGACGCCGGATCCCAAGCTCGAGGCGACGCCGATCGTTTTGCCGACGCCGTTCGACAATCCGGCCTGGCCGGGTGCCGGCGGTTATTCCAATCATGCGATGTATCATCTTGCGCTCGCACCGAACATCAGCCGCGCCTGGAAGGCGGATGTCGGCGAGGGTGCTTGGCGCTATGGCCGCGTCACCGCACAGCCAGTCGCCGCCGGCGGGCGTGTCTATGCGGCAGACGCCAATGACGTCGTCTCGGCCTTCGACGTGAAGAGCGGCGACCGCATCTGGCGCTTCGATCCGCAGCCGAAGGATGCCGATACGCCGATGTTCGGCGGCGGGATTGCCTATGCCGACGGGCGCATCTTTATCGCCACTGGCTATGCCCAGGTGGTTGCCGTCGACGCGACAACTGGCAAGGAAATCTGGCGCCAGAATCTGGCAAGTCCGGCGCATGGGCCGCCGACCGCTGCCGCCGGTCGTGTCTTCGCGATCACCGTCGACAACGAACTTGAAGTGCTCGCGGCGTCCGATGGTCACCGGTTGTGGACGCACAACGGTCTGCCGGAACCGACAGATTTGCTGATCGGCGCAAGTCCGGCGGTTCAGGGCGATACTGTGATCGTGCCGTATTCCTCCGGCGAGTTATACGCGCTGCGCGTCGAAAACGGCCGGCCTGTGTGGTCGGACAATCTCGCCACCTCGCGGCCGCTCGGTGCGTTGTCGTCGCTCGCCGACATCCGCGGCCAGCCGGTTATCGACCGCGACCGCGTCTTCGCGATCAGCCACTCCGGCATCCTAGTGGCGATCGACCTGCGCACGGGCGACCGTGTCTGGGAGCAGGATATCGGCGGCACACACATGCCATGGGTGGCCGGCGACTATATCTATGTGCTCGCGAATGACCGCGACCTGGTGTGTCTGATGCGTTCTGACGGTCATGTCCGTTGGGTGCGGCCGTTGCCGCGCTATGAGGATGAAGAAGCAAAGAAGGGTCCGCTGCGCTGGTCGGGGCCGGTGCTGGCGGGTAATCGCCTGGTGGTCATTTCCTCCGACGGCGAGGCGTTCTCGATCTCGCCCTACACTGGACAGCCGCTCGGCCGCTTAAAGTTCTCGGACGGCGTCTATCTCGATCCGGCGGCGGCCGGTGCGACGCTTTACGTCATCACCGACGAGGCCGATCTGGTCGCGTTGCGGTGATGGGCGGACTGCGATGCCGCTGTCCGTCGCTATAGTCGGCCGTCCTAATGTCGGCAAATCGACGTTGTTCAATCGGCTTGCCGGACGCAAGACGGCCTTAGTCGCGGGTGAAGCCGGGCTGACGCGCGACCGGCGTGAGGCTGAGGTCGAATTTGCCGGATTGAGCCTGAAACTGATCGATACTGCCGGCATGGAGACGGTGGCGCGGAGCGACATGGCGGCGAGGCTGCGCGCTCAAACTGAAAAGGCACTGGCAACCGCCGACATTGCAATATTCGTGATCGACGCACGCGAAGGAGTGACTGCCCTCGATCGCGATGTCGCCCGCTGGCTGCGCCGGCAAGGTAAGCCGGTGGTCCTCGTCGCCAACAAGACCGAAGGCCGCACGCCGTCCGGTGTGGCCGAATCCTTCGAACTTGGTCTTGGTGAGCCCGTGCCGGTTTCGGCCGAACATGGCGAGGGGCTGTCGGCGCTCTACGATGCGCTGCTCCCGTATGCGTCGGCCAAGGGCGGCGACGCGACCGCCCATGCGGCGCCGAAAGTCGCGTCGGCGCTGCAACTCGCGGTGGTTGGCCGTCCCAATGTGGGCAAATCGACTTTGGTCAATCGGCTGCTTGGTGAGGAGCGCGTACTCACCGGACCCGAGCCCGGCGTTACCCGCGACGCGATCGCGATCGAATGGCAATGGCGCGGACAGCCGATCAAGTTGATTGATACTGCCGGTCTGCGGCGTAAAGCGAAGGTCATGAAAGGCGCCGAGACGCTCGCTGTCGGCGACACGCTCAAGGCCATTCGGTTCGCCGAGGTGGTCGTGCTGGTGGTCGACGCAACTGCTGGCGTGCAACGCCAGGATCTGGCGATAGCGAGGCTGATCGCGGACGAAGGACGCGCAATCGTGCTCGCGGCCAACAAATGGGATCTAGTCGCCACACCGAAGAAGGCGCTTGCCGATATTGCCGAACGCATCTCCGAGTCGCTGCCGCAACTGGCCGGCCTGAAGCCGCTGACGCTGTCGGCGGTGACCGGTGCCGGCGTCGCCAAGCTGTTGCCGGCGGTGCTCAAGGCGCATGCCGCGTGGAATCACCGCGTACCGACAGGTGCGCTCAATCGTCTCTTGGCGCGGGCGCAGGAGCGCCACCCACCGCCGCTTGTGGGCGGCCGGCGGCTTAAGCTCCGCTATATGACCCAAGTCAATATCCGGCCGCCGACCTTCGCGCTGTTCGCTTCCAAGCCCGGGGAGCTGCCGGACAGCTGGCGGCGATACCTCGCAAACCTATTGCGCGACCAATTTGCCCTACCAGGCGTGCCGTTGCGGCTCATGCTGCGCAAGGGCCAAAACCCGTTCGCTGGTAATTCCTAGTGGCGCCGGCGCGCCTCGCGAGCAACGGGTTATAATCCTTTGATATTAAAGCGATAAACCTATGTTCTTAACGTGGAGTCTCGACACGCGAGCGCCTCTTGTGCGAACGTGACGCTCGCCGTCGGGGCTCCGGCGCCGTGGAGGACAATGGCCAAGCCGCTGAAATCGCCGGGCAAATCCGGGTCAACCGGACGCGCGAACGCCAAAGGTGCGGCCGTCGACGGCTTGCGCAGCGTCGATCTTGGCGTGACCGACCTGAAGTCGCGGGCGCGCTTTTACACAGATATCTGGCGCCTAACCCCGGTCGTCGAGCATCCCGGCTCGGTCTATCTTCGCGGCACCGGGCCATATCATCACGTCCTTGGCCTGCATGCCCGTCCGCGCGCCGAATTGTTACGGATCGATCTGACGGCGCCCGGCAAGGTCGAGGTCAACGCCATCCATGCCAGCCTCAAGAAGGCAGGCCTGGCCGAACTCGAAAAGCCGGGACCGATCAACGAGCCGGGCGGCGGTTACGGCTTCGCGTTCAAGGATCCAGAAGGACGAACGATGCGCGTCATCACCGGCGACAAACGCCATGCCGATGCGGGCACGCGCGCGGACCGGCCGATCGGCGTCACCCATGTCGTGCTGAATTCCGCCGATGTCGACGCGATCAGCGCGTTTTACGTCGACAACCTCGGATTTCGGATTATCGATCAGACGCGTGCGATGACTTTCCTCTGCTGCAGCGAACAGCACCACGTGCTGGCATTCGCGCGGGGTACAGCGCCGACGCTCAACCACATCGCGTTTGAAATGTCAGACATCGACAACGTCATGCGCGGCGCCGGCCGCCTCCGCGAGAGCGGCTTTGCGATCGAATGGGGCGTCGGTCGGCACGGTCCTGGCAACAACGTGTTTGCCTATTTCGTCGGACCGGACGAGGTAGTGATCGAATACACCACCGAAATCGCCCGCATCGGCAAAAGCCATAAGCCGCGTGGTGCGGAAGACTGGACGTGGCCGCCCGGCCGGATGGATCAATGGGGAATTGCCATTGGCCCGACGGACCGCATGAAGCAGGCCCAGCAGCGCATCGCCTTCGCCCCGGGAATTTTCCATCCGCCAGGCTGAATTCTGCGGCGGCTGGCAGCATTGGTGGACGGTATTTTAGGCGTCTTGCAGCGGCTCGCATTTGAGCCATATGCGGCCAAAGTCTAGGAAACTATTAGGACATCGTCTTTAGACTCTTGACGATGATTCCCGCTCAGTTGACGCGCGAGCCCACGACCATGGCGGCCGGTACGGACGCTGCCGTGCCAGCGGCGCGCGTCGAGAATGCCGCCATCCAGTGCGAACTGGCGGACATGCTGTATTCGTCGCCGTGGCCAGTTGCCACCAACCTGTTGGTGACGCTTGCGGCAATCGGCGTGCTGTCGCTCGCCCTCGATACGCCGATCTTCCTCGGCTGGGGCGTGTCGATCGTCGGCATCTGCATCATCCGCATCGTGTTGTGGCGGCTCTATCACCAGCACCGGCACGACGACGATTTCGAGCCGCAGCAATGGATCCGTCGCGTCACTTATTTCGCTGCCGCCACCGGCTGCCAATGGGGCAGCTTGGCGATGGCCGTCGCGCTCCGCTCTAACGCGCCAACCGACAGCTTCGTGCCGATCATCATCGCCGGCCTCGCTGGCGGCATCGCCTCGGGTTACACCGCACACGTTCCGGTGGTCGACGCGTTTGTCTGGCCGGTGGTGGCGCCGCTGATCGTCGTCACGTTCGCGGCCGGCGATCCCGCGCATATCGCACTCGGCGTGCTGTATCTTGCGTTTGCGTTCAACCTCAGCCTGATGGCGCGGCGTTCATTCGCGTCGTTGATCGCGCTCATCCGCAGCAAAGCGGAGAAGGAAAAACTGGTCAGCCGGCTTTTCGAGGCCAACCGCCGCGCCGAGACGGCCTTGCGCGCCAAATCGGAATTCCTCGCCAACATGAGCCACGAGCTGCGCACACCGCTCAATGCCGTCATCGGCTTCTCCGAAATCATTAGCGGCGAAGTGCTCGGACCGATCGGCAACGAGAAATACCTTGAATATGCACGCGACCTGAACGCCAGCGGCCGCCATCTGCTTGAGCTGATCAACGACATTCTCGATCTGACCAAGATCACCGCCGAGCGCCTCGATCTGGCCGACGAGGTCGTCGATGTCACCGAGCTGATCGATTCCTGCGTCCGCATGGTCGCGCGCCGCGCTACGGCGCAGAACATCAACCTGGTTCGCGTGATCGCGCCCGAAGTCAATTGCGTGCGCGGCGACGAGCGGCGGTTGCGCCAGATTGTGCTCAACCTCCTGACCAATAGCGTGAAGTTTACCCCGTCGGGCGGTTCGGTTGCCGTGCGCGCCTCAATCGAATTCGACCGCCTCGTCATCGAAGTGCGCGACACTGGCGTCGGCATTTCCGATGCCGATTTGCCGATAGTGCTCGAGCCGTTCGGTCAGGTCGACAACGCCTTCAACCGCACGGGCGGCGGCACCGGTCTTGGCCTGCCGCTGACGAAAAAGCTGGTTGAGCTACACGGCGGCGTCTTCGTAATCGAGAGCGTGCCAAACCAGGGCACGGTGGTGCGCGTGATCCTGCCGCCGGATCGTGTCGTTGCGCCGACGCCGGCGCCGCGGCCCGCCCACGCCGCGGCTTAAGCGCCCAATATCTGGCCGTGGTGCGAGCAATCCGCCGCGGCCAACCGCACGAAAATCCCAGTTACGTCGTCCGGCGCCTTGAGCGTCGCGCTATCTTCGCCGGGGAATGCTTCGGCGCGCAGACGCGTCCGCACGGGGCCGGGATCGACTAAATTGACCCGGATCGGCGTGCGCGCAACCTCGGCGGCATAGACGCGGACCAGCGCCTCCAACGCGGACTTGCTGGCACCGTAAGCGCCCCAGAACGGCGCCAAATCATGGCTCGTGGCGCAGGTGACGAACATCGCCCGGCCGCTGTCGGACCGGCGCAGCAGCGGGTCAAGTGAGCGGATCAGCCGATAATTCGCAGTCACGTTGACGTCGAAGATCTCACTCCACAGCTTCGGGTCGATATGGCCCATCGGCGACAGGCTGCCCAGCACGCCGGCGCAGCCGGCGATAATATCGAGTTTGTGAAACCGCTCGTTGAGCGCCGCGCCCATATGGTCGATGGCGTCGAATGTGCGCAAATCGAGCGGCACCAGGGTCGCCGTGCCGCCCACTGCCCGCACCGCGTCGTCGAGTTCCTCAAGTGCGCCCTGTGTGCGCGCTACGGCGATGATGTGCGCGCCTTCGGCGGCGAAGCGCCGCGCCACCGCCGCGCCGATGCCGCGCGACGCGCCGGTCACCAGCGCGAGACGACCGTGCAGTGCCGGCACTTAGACGGTCTCGGCGAGGAGCGAGAGCTGGGTTGATACTTTGCCGGCGTCGTGGTCGACGAGCGGCACCGGATAATCGCCAGTAAAGCAGGCGTCGCAGAACTGTGGTGATTTGCGGTCGCGGTTGGCCTGGCCGAGCGCGCGGTAGAGCCCGTCGATCGAGACGAAGGCGAGGGAGTCTGCGCCGATGTGCCGCGCCATCGTTTGCACGTCCATTGCCGACGCGAGCAGCTGCGTGCGTTCGGGTGTCGCGATGCCGTAGAAGCACGAATGGGTCGTCGGGGGACTGGAAATGCGCATGTGCACTTCGCGTGCGCCGGCCTGCCGGATCATCGCGACGATCTTGGTCGAGGTGGTGCCGCGGACAATCGAATCGTCAACCAGCACGACGCGCTTGCCCTCGATGCTCGCGCGGTTGGCGTTGTGTTTGAGCTTGACGCCGAGATGGCGGATCTGGTCGGTCGGCTCGATGAAGGTGCGGCCGATATAGTGGTTGCGCACGATGCCGAGCTCGAACGGCAACCGGCATTCGGCGGCGTAACCGATCGCCGCCGGCACACCGGAATCCGGTACCGGAATGACGATATCGGCGGGTACCGCGCTCTCACGCGCCAATTCCATGCCGATCCGCTTGCGCGCCTCGTAGACGCTGACGCCATCGACGACGCTATCCGGTCGCGCGAAGTAAATGTATTCGAAGATGCAGAAGCGCTTGTGCGGATTGTCGAAGGGTTTGCTGCTCTTGATGCCGCCAGGCCCGATGGCGATCATCTCCCCGGCTTCGATGTCGCGCACGAAAGTGGCGCCGATGATGTCGAGCGCGCAACTCTCCGATGCCAAGATGTAGGCGTCGCCGAGTTTGCCCAGAACCAGCGGGCGGATACCGAGCGGGTCGCGCACGCCAATCAATCCGTCCTGGGTTAGTGCCACAAGCGAATAGGCGCCTTCGACCTGGCGCAAGGCCTCAGCCATCCGCTCCTCGACCGTGTCCTTGAGCGACGTGGCGATGAGATGGACGATTACCTCGGTGTCCGAGGTCGATTGGAAGATGCTGCCGCGCCGCACCAGGCGGTTGCGCAGGTGGTACGAGTTGGTGAGGTTGCCGTTATGGCAGATTGCCAAGCCGCCGAAGGTGAAATCGGCGAATAGCGGCTGGACATTGCGCAGGGCAACTTCGCCAGTAGTCGCGTAGCGAACGTGGCCGATGGCCGAATGACCAGACAGCCGCGCGATCACCTCTTTGGAGCTAAAATTCTCGCCGACCAGGCCAAGGCCGCGATGGGCGTGAAACTGCTCGCCGTCATAGGCAACGATTCCCGCGGCTTCCTGACCGCGATGCTGCAGCGCGTGCAGACCCAGCGCCGTCAGCGCCGCCGATTCGGGATGTCCGTAAACCCCGAAAACGCCGCATTCCTCCCGGAAATGGTCGTCGTCCCAGGGTTGGGTGGTCAGCATGCTACCGCCTTTATGCGCGCTTCGGCCGCCTGCCGTTCGGCTGCCGCAAGCCATAGATGGTGTCGCCGGCCGTCGCCGTCGAGGCCCACAGCCTTCTACACGGATTGAACGGCGACCGCCAGAGCGGTTGTTCGCACGCCCGTAAGGGCGGGGGCCGCAGGGCGCCGTCGGCTATGCTTAATGCCCGCCCTGGCTCTGCGCGCCCTGGTTCTGCTGGAAGAGCCGGTCGAGCTCTTTTTGCTCCTGCGTCGAGTAATTGGGTGCAGTGTCCTTTTCCGGCTCCGGGGGCGCCTTGGGGACGCTGAGCGCGTGCAGCGCATCCTGCAACTGCTGCTCCACCGCATGGGCGTTTTTCGAATGGTCCGATCCCGGCGCCAGTTGACCTAGCATCGACAGGCCCGCGGCAAGCAGCGGCCGGGTGCGCGAAAGCTTCCACCATTGTGGCGACGCTTGCAGTGCTGGCATGACGACCAGCATCGCCGCATAGATCAGGCAGGCGAGTAAAGCGCCGCGCGCCAGTCCGAAGAGGAATCCAAAAGTCCGGTCGATGCCGCCGGCGGGGCTATCCTTGACGCGGTTGGCGATCGCCGCGGTAATTAGCGACAGCACGATCAATGCGACGATGAAAGCGACAAAGGCCGAGGCCGCATTGGCCAGCCGGTCGCTTGGTGTGAAGCGCAGTGCGAACGGGTGCAGGTAAGGAACAGCATAAAGCGCCGCCACCGACGCACCAAACCAGGCGACGATCGACAGCACTTCCTTGATGAAGCCGCGTACGAAGGCGAACAGGCCCGATGCGGCGACGAAAACAATGATGGCAATATCGAACCCGGTCACGAACGTCCTCCACCGCCGCCGGCTCGGCGAAGCGTCTGCGGCGCGTTTTCAAACAGATTGAGCAGAAGTTTCAGATGGGCGATCTCGCGCGTCTTGAAAGCACCGGCAGGCGCAGCACGATCCTTCCGGCCGCGCCGCGGCGGCATCAGCGCCGTGGCGAAGCCAAGCTTTTCGGCTTCCTTGAGCCGTGCATCGGCTTGGCTCACCGGGCGGATTTCGCCCGACAGGCCGATCTCGCCGAAGACGACCATGTCGGCCGGCACCGGCTCGTAGGCCAACGCGGAGACCAGCGCCGCCGCCACGGCCAAATCGGCCGCCGGCTCGCCGACGCGCAAGCCGCCGGCGACGTTGAGATAGATGTCGTTGGCGCCAATGGCAACGCCGCAACGCGCTTCGAGCACGGCCAGCACCATCGCGAGGCGATTGCCGTCCCAGCCGACGACGGCGCGGCGCGGCGTGCCGAGGGCCGAAGGCGCCACCAGGGCCTGAATCTCAACCAGCATCGGCCGCGTGCCTTCGATGCCGGCAAACACCGCCGAGCCCGCCACCTCTCGCTGCCGATCACCGAGGAACAGCGCCGACGGGTTGGGCACTTCGGCGAGGCCGGCATCGGTCATCTCAAAAACGCCGATCTCGTCAGTCGGACCGTAACGGTTCTTGACTGCGCGCAGGATGCGGAACTGGTGGCCGCGCTCGCCCTCGAAATAGAGGACGGTGTCGACCATGTGCTCGAGCACGCGCGGGCCCGCGATCATGCCTTCCTTGGTGACGTGACCCACCAGCAGCAGCGTGAAGCCGCGCGCCTTAGCGAGGCGGATGAGCTCCTGTGCCGAGGCACGCACCTGGCTGACGGTGCCGGGCGCACTGTCGAGATTGTCGAGGTACATGGTCTGGATGGAATCGATCGCCACCACTTGCGGCGCATCGGCGCGATCGAGGCTCGCGGCGATATCGCGGATCGAGGTCGCCGCTGCCAGCCGCACCGGCGCATCGGCGACACCAAGGCGGCGTGCGCGCAGCCGCACTTGGTCGAGCGATTCCTCGCCCGAGACATAGGCACAATCGAGCTTCTGGCCACTTTTCCCGGCAGCAAGGGCGGCCATCGCCTGCAGGATCAGGGTGGATTTACCGATGCCGGGATCGCCGCCGATCAGCAGCGCCGAGCCCGGCACGAGGCCGCCGCCGCAGACGCGGTCGAACTCGGCGATTGCCGAGGCGCGCCGGGCAGTCGCTTGCGCGTCGCCGTGCAGGCCGACGAACTGCAAGGGCCGGCCGCCTTTGCCGCCGCCCAAGCCTTTGGGCGTGATGGCGCGTGCCGCTTCTTCGACCAGGGTATTCCAGGCGCCGCAATCGTCGCACTTGCCCGCCCATTTCGGATGGACGGCGCCGCAGCTCTGGCAGACGTAGCGGCTTTCGGCGCGGGCCATGGTCAGGCCTGAGGGAGATTTCGGGCGGTCACAGCGCGCGGACCTCCATCTTGATCGGGCCTTCGCCGCGGCCGTGGATGAACTGGTCGACGTAGGGGTTGCCCGACTGGTCGATGGTCTTGGACGATCCCTGCCAGATGATCTTGCCTTTGTAGATCATGGCGATGCGGTCTGCGATTTTGTGCGCCGAGGCCATGTCGTGCGTGATGGAGATCGCCGTCGCGCCGAGATCGCGCACGCATTTGATGATCAGGTCGTTGATCACATCGCCCATAATCGGGTCGAGGCCGGTTGTCGGCTCGTCGAAGACGATGATCTCGGGCTTGGCAGCGATAGCGCGCGCCAGGCCGACGCGCTTTTGCATACCGCCCGAAAGCTCCGCCGGCCACAGTTCGGCGACCTCGGGGCCGAGACCCACCGCGCCCAACGTCTTGATGGCAACCGCCTTGGCTTCGTCGCGGTGCATGCCGTGTCCTTGGATCAAGCCGAACGCGACGTTTTGCCAAACGCGCAAACTGTCGAACAGCGCGGCGCCCTGGAACAGCATTCCGAACTTGCGCATCAGCCGCTCGCGCTCGCCGCGCTTGAGGCCGGTGACTTCCTGTCCGTCGATCGTGATCGAGCCCGCGTCGGGCTCCATAAGGCCGATGATGCATTTGACCATCACCGACTTGCCCGTGCCCGAGCCGCCGATGACAACGACGCTCTCGCCAACGCCGATATCGAGATCGAGCCCATCGAGCACGACCTTCGACCCGAACGATTTCTTCAGGCCGCGAACCGCGATTTTTGGTGCGCCGCTCATGACGAAAACAGCAACGCCGACAGGATATAGTCGAACATCAGGATCAGCACCGAGGCCGACACCACCGCGTAGGTTGTCGCGGCGCCCACGCCCTGCGCGCCGCCTTTCGAATGATAGCCGGTATAGCAGCCCATGAGCGAGATCAGGAAACCGAACACCGACGACTTGATCAGGCCCGAGACGACGTCTTCGCTGCGCAAAAAATCCGCGGTGTTCTGCAGATAGGCCACTGGATTGAAGCCGAATTTATAGGTCGCCACAAGAAAGCCACCGAAGACGCCGATATTGTCGGCGACCAGGACAAGTACCGGCAAGGCAATGATCCCGGCGAGAAGCCGCGGCACCACCAGGTATTTGTAAGGATTGGTGGACAAGGTCGACAGCGCGTCGATCTGGTCGGTGACGCGCATGGTGCCGACTTCGGCGGCGATGGCGGCGCCGATGCGCCCGGCCACCATCAGGCCGGCGATCACGGGTCCCAGTTCGCGTGTCATGCCGAGGACGACCACCTGCGCGATGGCGCTCTCGCCGCCGGTGATGCGGTTGAAGCCGGTGTGCAATTGCAGCGCCAGCACCATGCCGATGAAGATCGCGGTCAGGCCGACGACTGGCAGCGAGTAATAGCCGATGTCGACGAATTGCCGCAGTATCAGGTTGACGTAGATCGGCGGTCGGAAGCAGTGGCTGAGCGCCGTCAGCGTGAATATCACAAGGCGGCCCGTCGCCGACAGGAACGCCAGAACGACGCGGCCGACCCGCGCAAGAAACGTCATTCAGCGCGCACCGCGATAGATCCGCGCGTAGCGCCGGCCGAGCAGCGTCAGCATCTCGTAGCCGATAGTGCGGGCGGCTTCGGCCGCATCGTCGATGCCGTAACTGTTGTCCAGTAGGTCGACATAAGCCCCGGGCTTGGCCCGGTCCGCTCCGATTCCCGTCACGTCGAGCGTCAGCAGATCCATCGAGATTCGTCCAACGACGGGAACCCTTCGGCCGGCGATCGACGCACTGCCCCGATCGCTTGCAGAGCGGAGCCAGCCATCGGCGTAGCCGACGGCTACGGTCGCGATGCGACTTGGCCGCTCCATGCGGTGCGTCGCACCATATCCAACGGTCTCACCTGCGTCAACGTCACGGACCTGAAGGATTTTCGCGCGCAACGCAATCGTCGCGCGCATCGGATTGGATTTGCCCGGTAGCGGATTGATGCCGAAAAGTGCCGCGCCCGGACGCACGATCTGGAAGTGATATTCGGGGCCGAGAAAGATCGCCGACGACGAAGCGAGCGATGCCGGCGCCTTTGGCAACCGTGCGAGCGCGGCGCGGAAGCGCGCGAGCTGCTCGGGGTTCTTGCGATGCTCAGGCTCGTCGGCGCAGGCGAGGTGACTCATGATCGCAGCCAGATCGAGACGTGCCAGTAAGGCGGGGTCGCCGGCCAAGCGATCGACATCGACACGCGACAGGCCAAGCCGCTGCATCCCGGTGTCGAGATGGAGGATCGCCGGCTTGCGCGGGTGGGCTTTACTCCAGCGGGTTAGCTGGCCGAAATCGTTGAGCACCGGGGTGAGCCGGCGGCGGGCGAATTCTGTCTCGCTACCGGCGAGGATGCCGTCGAGAATGGCGATGCGTGCTTTGGGTAAGATCTTGCGTAGCGCGATGCCCTCGTCGAGCGACGCGACGAAAAAGAGCGCGCAACCGGCGCGCGCCAAAACGGGCCCGATTTGCGCTGCGCCGAGGCCATAGGCGTCGGCTTTGATCACCGCCGCCATGCGTACGCCCGGCGCTAGCTCGCGCTTCAGCCGCCGCCAATTGGCCACGACGGCGCGCAGGTCGATTTCGAGGATGGCGTTGGCCCGGTCGGTCGCGACCTTGCGGTCAGAAGGCATCGGGTAGGCGGTCGCCGCTGACGTAATTGTCGAACTTGGTAGTGTTGCCGTCGAAGCGCAGCGTTACTTTGCCGATTGGACCGTGGCGCTGCTTGGCGACATGGATCTCGGCGAGGCCGTAGACCGCCTCGCTGTGCTGCCGGTGTTTCTCGATGCGGTCGTTGAACTTTTCCTGGCTTTCCTCGGGCCGCTGCGTCGGCGGCGTGCGCATGAGGTAGTATTCCTCGCGGAAAACAAACATCACCACGTCGGCATCCTGCTCAATCGAGCCCGATTCACGCAGATCGGACAGCATCGGCCGCTTGTCTTCGCGTTGCTCGACGGCGCGCGATAGCTGCGACAGCGCCAGCACCGGTACGTTCAGCTCCTTGGCCAAGGCCTTGAGGCCGCGCGTGATCTCGGAGATCTCCTGGACGCGGTTCTCGAAGCCGCCGCCCTCGCTGGAGCCGCGAATGAGCTGGAGATAATCGACGATGACCAGACCGAGATTGTGCGTCCGCTTCAGGCGCCGCGCACGGGTGCGCAAACCGGCGATGGTCATGGCCGGCGTGTCGTCGACGAAGAAGGGCACCGATGCCAGCCGCTGGCTAGCCTGGACGAACTTGTCGAAATCCTCGTTCGAGACCTTGCCTTGGCGGATTTCATGCGAGGGCACGCCGGATTCCTCGGCCAGGATTCGCGTCGCGAGCTGCTCGGACGACATTTCGAGCGAGAAGAAGCCGACCACGGCGCCGTCCTCGGAATTGGCCGGTTCGTCGGCCTTGGGCCGGTAGGTGCGCGCGGCGGCGAAGCCGATATTGGTAGCGAGCGCAGTCTTGCCCATCGACGGCCGGCCGGCCAGGACGATCAGGTCGGACGGATGCAGGCCGCCGAGGAGCTTGTCGAGGTCGGTGAAACCGGTAGCGACGCCGGTGGTCTTGCCGCTGCGCTTGAAGGCGGCTTCGGCCATACGGACGGCATCGGTCATCGCTGCCGTGAATGGCTGGAATCCGCCCTCCGTTTGGCCCACGGTCGCCAGATTGAACAGCCGCTGCTCGGCCGCTTCGATCTGCTGCGGGGCCGTCAGCTCGAGGTCGTGGGCGTAGGCCTCGTTGACCACGTCCGTGCCGACCTCGATGAGCTGGCGGCGGAGATAGAGGTCATGGATCGTCCGGCCGTAATCGGCGGCGTTAAGGATCGTGACCACCGAGGCCTGCAGCCGCGACAGATACTGGCCGCCGCCACGTTCGGCGAGACCGGCATCCTGGTCGAACTGGTTCTTGAGGGTTACCGCATTGGCCAGCTGGCCGCGCTCGATCAGCCGCGTGATCGCGGCAAAGATGCGGCCGTGGACGGCCTCGCTGAAATGCTCGGCCCGCAGGAAGTCGGCGACCTTATTGTAAACGTTGTTGTTCTGGAGGATGGCGCCGAGCAGCGCCTGCTCGGCTGCGAGATTCTGCGGCGGCACACGGTAGCCCGCATCGCCGTCGTGCAGCGGCGTCACCTTCGACAATGCGTTTTCCATCACAGAACTGTAGCACTCCGCCGCAAGGGCGGCATGCACGAAACGTTGTGTGTCGCCTGTGAGTCAGATGAATGACGGGTGTGAACTGTTCGCGACTCGTTGCGAAGTGCAAAAAATTGCTTTGCGCGGAATTTTCTTACGCGGCGCGTCCGGCTTTAGCCGCTGCCGGCGCCTGGTGGCTGCGCTCCCAGTCGAACATGTAGTCGCGGGTCAGCGGCACGGTGTCGACACGTCGCGCCATCTGCATCTGCCAGACCATATGGCCCTGATGGCGGAAGGCGATCTCCGATCCCGCCAGGTAGAATTCCCACATCCGGCAGAAGCGCTCGTCATAAAGCGCTTTCACGCGTTCGCGCTCGGCCATGAAGCGGGTCCGCCAGGCGCGCAGCGTCTCGGCATAGTGGAGCCGCAGGATCTCGATATCAGTGACCCAGAGCCCGGTGCGCTCGACCACCGGCAGCACCTCGGACAGGGCCGGTGAATACCCGCCCGGGAAAATGTATTTGCGGATCCATGGGTTGGTGCTGCCGGCGCCGTCCGAACGGCCGATGGCGTGAAGCAGGGCGACGCCGTCTTCGGTGAGCAACGACTTCACACGGCTGAAGAACGTCGGATATTGGGGTACGCCGACATGCTCGAACATGCCGACCGAAACGATACGGTCGAATTGCGCGCGCTCCTGGCGGTAGTCCAGCAGCTTGAAGTGCACGCGCGATGACAGGCCGGCGGCGGCGGCACGGCGCTCGGCAACCCGATGCTGCTCGACCGATAGGGTCAGGCCGGTGACGTCTACATCGCACTCCTTCGCCAGATAGAGCGCAAGGCCGCCCCAGCCGCTGCCGATGTCCAGCACGCGCTGGCCCGGCTTGAGCAGGAGCTTGGCGGCGATGTGCCGCTTCTTATTGGCTTGCGCCTGTTCGATCGTCTGATCGGGCGCCGTGAAATAGGCGCAGGAGTATTGCCGGTCGCGGTCGAGGAAGATGTCGTAGAGTGCATCCGACAGATCGTAGTGATGCGCGACATTGCGGCGTGACCGGCTGACCGGGTTCCATTGCTGGAGCCCACGAAACGCGCGGCCAAAGCCATTATAGAGCGGCGTCAGCGCGGTTTTCGGCGCCAGGCTTATATTGGTGCCAAGGAAGTCGAGCAAGTCGTAAAGGCTGGCACCGTCTTCGAGCGTGAGGCGGCCGTCCATATAGGCTTCGCCGAGTGCCAGGCGCGGGTTGAACAGTAGAAGCCGCTCGATTTGCCGATCGTGCAGACGAATGGTCACCGCCGGACCCGGCGCGCCGGAATAGACGCGCGTTTTGCCGGTCGCGTCGATGACCCGCAGAGTGCCTCGGCGGACGAGGTGACGCAGCAACAACCCGACAGTCATGCCATCCCCGGTGGTTTTTGCCGGTTTTATGGATTTTCTTGCAATCCACGGCCCGGATACAAGCCCGTTTAAAGCATGGCAAGCGGCACTTTCCCGCGCGGTGCCGGAAAAGCGCGGTCAAGCGCCACGAGTTCAGGAGCCGTCAACTCGATTTCGGCTGCCCCGCGATTTTCGGCGACGTGGGCAAGGTTCGCGGCTTTCGGAATGACGATGACGCCGGGCTTTTGCAGCAACCAGGCCAGCGCTACCTGCGCCGGCGTGGCGCCGCGGGCAGCTGCAACTTCTTTGAGCGTGCGATTGCCCGGCAGCCGGCCCTGCTCGAGCGGCGAATAGGCCATGACGACAATGCCGCGCTTGGCGAGCGCTGGCATCAGGTCCCATTCGATGCCGCGGCGGCCGAGGTTATAGAGCAGCTGATTGGCGGCGCAGCCGTCGCCGCCAGGCGCAGCCCACAGCGTTTCCATCTCGTCGAGATCGAGATTGGACACGCCCCAATAGCGGATCTTGCCGGCATGCTGCAAGGCGATGAAGCCCGCGATGGTCTCGCGCACGGGCACGCTACCGCTCCAATGCAGAAGGTAGAGATCGATGCGATCGGTGCCGAGGCGTTTCAGGCTGCGCTCACAGGCGGCGGTGACGCCGGTACGCGACGCGTTCGACGGTAGGACTTTGCTGACGATGAAGACTTGGTCGCGGCGCCCTTTGATCGCCTGGCCGACCAACTCTTCGGCGCCGCCATCACCGTACATCTCGGCGGTGTCGATCAGCGTCATGCCGAGATCGATGCCGCGCTTGAGCGCGGCGACGGATTCAGGCTCGTGCGCGCCGCGCTCGCCCATCATCCAGGTGCCGAGACCTAGCGCAGGCACGCGGTCGCCGCCGGGCAACGTCACGTTTCGCATTACTGCGCCTCCGTTGCCGAGGCCTCGCGCGGCAGGCGCAGGCAAGCCTACTCCTTGGCGCCCTTTTTCTTCTCGCGCTTCGGTTTGTCGGCTTTCTCAGCCTTCTCGGTCTTTTCGGCCTTGTCTGATTTTGACGCCCTGGCGGCTTTGGCCGGTTTGGCCCCCGCCTCGTCCTCGTCGTCGGCAGCTTTCGCTTTGGCTTTCGTCTTCTTGGGCTTAACCGCGGCCTCCGGAGCAGCGTCTTCCGCCGCCGGTGCCGGCGCTGCGGCGGCTTCGCCATCGGCCTGCGTTTCCAGCGCCCGCTTGGTGACGTCGATGCCCTTGGCTTGCATCTCGGCCTCTTCGGCCGATTGCGCGACGTTGACCGTCACCTGGATGGTGACTTCCGGGTGCAGACGGACCCGCATTGGGTAGAGCCCAAGCGTCTTGATCGCCTTGTCGAGCGTGACCTGGCCCTTGCCAATGGTGAAACCGGCTTCGGTCACCGCCTGGGCAATGTCACGCGCCGTCACCGAGCCATAGAGCTGACCGCTTTCGCCGGCCTGGCGGATGATCACCACCGAGATGCCGTTGATTTTCTGCGCAACTTGCTCGGCGTCGTCGCGCCGTGCCAGGTTCGCTGCCTCGAGCTGCGCCCGCTGCTTCTCGAAGATCGCCAGGTTTTCCTTGGTGGCGCGCAGCGCCTTCTTCTGCGGCAGCAGGTAGTTGCGCGCAAAGCCGGGCCGCACCTTCACCACCTGGCCCATCTGGCCGAGCTTCTCGACGCGCTCGAGCAGGATGACTTCCATCATCGTCTGGCCTCCGTTAGCGCAGGCTGTAGGGCAGGAGCCCGAGGAAGCGGGCGCGCTTGATCGCCTGCGCCAACTCGCGCTGCTTCAATGTCGACACCGCGCTGATACGCGACGGCACGATCTTGCCGCGTTCCGAGACGAAGCGTTGCAGCAGCTTGACGTCTTTGTAGTCGATCTTCGGCGCGTGCGGGCCCGAGAATGGGCACGATTTACGCCGCCGGAAGAACGGCCGGCGCGTCTGCTGGCGGCCGCCACGCTCGCCGCGCTCGCCGCGATCGCCGCCGCGGATTTCGTCGCTCATGCTTCGCCTCCTTCGGCTTCGGCGGGTGCGCCATCGCGTCCGTCACGATCGAACCGGCGGTTGCGCTCGCGTTCGCGCTCTTCGCCGCGCGAGCGCGCCTGCATCATCGCCGAAGGCCCTTCTTCGAGCGCCTCGACGTGCACGGTCAGGTAACGCAGCACGTCCTCGTTGATGCGCATGTTGCGCTCGAGCTCGTGCACCGCGGCCGGCGGCGCATCGAGGTTGAGCAGGACGTAATGGCCCTTGCGGTTCTTCTTGATGCGGTAGGCGAGGTTGCGCAGGCCCCAATATTCGCGCTTCGTGACTTTGCCGCCATGCTCGGCGACGAGATTGGCGAAGGTTTCGGTCAACGTCTCGACCTGGGCGGACGAGACGTCCTGACGCGCAATAAAGACGTTTTCGTAGAACGGCATCCAAGCTCCTTATGGCTGTTCGCGGCCCGGCGCTGGTCGAGGATCGAGCATCAGCCGCCCGGGCCTAGCCGGCAAAACCGGCAAGGAGGCGGCGGAATATACAGCAAGATCGCCACGGCGCAAGCGGCAAAACCGTTGGCGGCGCAGGGACTTAATGACGCGGGACGCTAGAGAATGAAGCTCACAGCACCCAAGGCGCCGAGCTCTTCGCCGTCGAGGATAGCGCGGCGTTCGGCGATCTTGAGGGTGCCGTTCTCGCGCCGAAGCTTGTAACGGTAATGGCCGACGTATTCGCGCCGGTCACCGCCGCGGCGGAAGCGGTAGACCACGAAATTTGCCGCCACGTCGATGATGTCGCCGTCGCCGCCGGCAATGCGCACGTTGGCGATCATGCGCCGCGTACGCGATGGCGGATATTCGGCGTGTGCGCTCGGATCCTTGAGCCGTTTGACGCGTTCGACCAACCGCGCGTGGTTGTCGGCGACGGTGAACAGCGTCGAACGGTGGTCCGCGTCCGGCTTGTCGTTCGGCGGCACGTAATAGCCGCAATCCGCCGTGGTCAGCGCCAACCATTCGTCGAGCTGCCAGGCATCGAGCAGTGCGGCCTCGCGGTAGAGGAACTCCTCGACCTCTTCGCGTGTCGTGCTTGCGGTGTTGCGTCGATCGCTCATCGGACGCGGTCCATAAGCTCGCTCCAGCGTCGCCAGAAGACGCGCATGTGGCCTTCGTCGGTGTTGAGCTGTGCGTCGGCTGGCTTGGCCATGCCGCGCGACATGTCGGACCAGCCGACCTCGCGCCACGCGGCCAAGCCCTGCTGGACTGCTTCGAGGGCGGCGACATCGTCGGGCGTGGCGAAACCGCCCGGTCCATAGAAAGTGAGGAAAGCGTCGAGTCGCCGCGCCCGTTGTGCCGGCGTCTCTTCGGCTGGACCGAGGCACCAGGCGGTGACGTGCATCCGATCGGGCGCGACCGGAAAGAAGGTGCGCACGGTTACCGACGAGCCATCATTGAGCGCGAGATTGGGAAAGACGACGAGGTTGCGGTTGGTGTCGGCGATGCGCGCGGCGCGGTCTTCGCCCAGACGCGCGACCAGCTCGCGACGGATCGCCTCGATATCGCCCTTGGCATCTTCGCCGTAGATCGAAATCCAGCGGGCCACCGGCCGGCCGCGGAAATTGACGTTGTCCGTGGTGAGGTGGCCGTTTCCGAGATCCTTGCCCGAGCCTTTCGACGGCAGCAGCAGGCCTTCCTCTTTTGGCGGCCGCATGTTCACCCCGGCGCTCCTCATGTAGTTGAGCCAGGTCGTGTGCACCGACGGCAGGTGATAATCGTCGACGCTGTTTTCGACTAGGAGCTTCCAATTCGCCTTGACGTCGTATTCCTGCACGCCAGCGATGATCTCCATCCGGCCCGATGGCGACTGATCGACGACGAGGTCGATGTACTCTTTGGCGCCAGCAAGGTATTCGGCAAGAGGTGGCGCTGCGCGGTCGAAGCAGGCGAAATAGAAATCGCGATAGTGCTCGAGTCGCGGCACCGCAATCAGGCCGAAATTCCGTTTGTCGAAGGCAGCGCCATAGGCCTCGGGTCCGGGCACGTTTTTGAGCGCGCCGTCAGTTTCGTAGGTCCAGCCGTGATACATGCACATGAACTGGCGCGCATTACCTTCGCGTTCGCGGCACACGGTCGCTCCGCGGTGGCGACAGGAATTGAGCAGCGCGTGGATCGCGCCTCCCTTGTCGCGGCAAAAGATCACCGGCCGGCCGGCGACGTACCGCGTGCGGAAATCGCCCTGCTGCGCAAGCTCGGACGCGTGGCCGACATAGATCCAGCAGGTATCGAAAATCGCACGCTGTTCCTTCTCGAGTACCGCGGGCGAAACCAGCGCCTCGCGCGACAGCGAGAAGGTGTTCCGGGCACGATCTTCAATGACGTAGCGCTCAATCATGGCGGCGGTCGCTGGTTGGCGGCGAGTATAGCAAGGCAGGCTCAGGCGCGAGCGCCGCATTTGCGCCGGAGACCGCCGGAACGGGGTGCATTGCAGCCGCTTTACAGCGTTTCGGCGCGGGTGTATCCGGTGCGCCGGGAGGAATCATGCAGGCGTGGCTTATCTTGGCCCTGGCGGCACTCGTCGCCGGCTGCGTGCCGGTCGATCGCGATCCGGCGCGCGACATCATCGGCGTCTCCGCCGCGACCGGCAATGGGACCGACGATGCCGCGGCGCAGCAGCTGCTCGCATTGAAGGCAAGTCAAATCTGCACCGTGCCTGGCTACGACGTGCAGAAAAAGGACATCGAGCCGGCCGAGGACAAGCAACAAATCGTCGACTGTCAATTGCGCTGCGAGCCGTACACCGCGATGACGCCAGTCCGGTTTTGAACTGAGTCGAGCATGAGCCGCGCATTCGTCTTTCCCGGTCAAGGTTCGCAGGCCGTCGGCATGGGCCGCGAGCTGCACGCGGCGTTCGCTATCGCGCGCGACGTGTTCGGCGAAGTCGACGAGGCGCTGAAACAGAATTTGTCGCGCCTGATGTTCGAGGGCCCCGAGAGTGAGCTGGTGCTGACCGAGAACGCACAACCGGCGCTGATGGCGGTGAGCCTGGCGGCGATGCGTGTCATGGAAAAGGATGGCGGGCTCGATCTTAAGCGCGATGCGGCATTCGTCGCCGGTCACTCGTTGGGTGAGTATTCGGCGCTGGCGGCGGCGCATGCGATTTCGGTTGCCGATGCCGCGCGCCTATTGAAACGGCGCGGCCGGGCGATGCAGCGCGCGGTGCCGGTTGGCCTGGGCGCGATGGCGGCGCTGCTCGGCCTCGAGCTCGACGCGGCACGCGCCGTCGCCACTGAAGCGGCGCAGGGCGAGGTGCTTGAAGCCGCGAACGACAATGGTGCGGGCCAGGTCGTGGTCAGCGGCCACCGCGCGGCAGTCGAACGCGCGGTAGCTCACGCCGCGACCCGCGGTGCCAGGCGTGCCATCATGTTGCCGGTGAGCGCGCCGTTCCATTGTGCTCTGATGGAGCCGGCGGCGCGCGAAATGGCCGAAGCGCTCGCTGAGGTCAAGTTTGTCGAGCCGGTGGTGCCCGTGGTTGCCAATGTGACTGCGTCCGCCGTGCGCGATCCGGCCGAGATCAAGGATCTTCTGGTGCAGCAGGTGACCGGTCTGGTGCGGTGGCGCGAGTGTGTGCTTTACATGAAGAGCCACGGCGTCAGCGCGCTGGTCGAAGTCGGCTCGGGCCGCGTACTGAGTGGGCTCGCCAAGCGGATCGACCGCGAGATGACCGGCCAGTCGCTCGGCACGCCGACCGAAATCGAGGCCTTTCTCAAGACGCTGTGAGCGGCGGAAGGAATTCCATGTTCGACCTGAGCGGCAAGGCGGCGCTGGTGACCGGCGCATCGGGAGGCATCGGCGGCGCGATCGCGCGCGCATTGCATGGCGCCGGTGCCAAAGTGCTGCTCGCCGGCACCAAGGCCGACAAGCTCGCAGCGCTCAAAGACGCGCTGGGCGAACGTGCCGCGTTCGCCACCGCCGACCTCGCCGATCCCGCGGCAGCCGATACGCTGGTGAAGGCCGCCGAGGAACAGTTGGGCGCGCTCGACATTCTGATCAACAACGCCGGCCTGACCAAGGACGGGCTGGCGATGCGGATGAAGGACGAGGATTGGGCCAAGGTGATCGAGGTCGATCTCACCGCCGGCTTCCGGCTCGCGCGTGCGGTGTTGCGCGGCATGATGAAGCGGCGTTGGGGCCGCATCATCGGCATCGGCTCGGTCGTCGGCAGCACCGGCAATCCCGGCCAGGCGAACTACGCCGCGGCGAAAGCCGGTATGATCGGCATGACCAAGGCGCTCGCCGCCGAGGTCGCGTCGCGCGGCATCACCGTCAACTGCGTCGCGCCCGGATTCATCGCCACAGCAATGACCGAAGTGCTGTCGCCGGAACAGAAGGCGAAGCTCGAGACTGCAATTCCGATGGGCCGGCAGGGCACGCCGGACGAAGTTGCCGCCTGCGTCCTGTTTCTCGCGAGCGAGGAATCGCGTTATGTCACCGGCCACACGCTGCACGTGAACGGCGGGTTGGCGATGCTGTGAACCGCGGCGCGAACGAGGGTGGCCATGGCCCGCCATCTATGTTATGTCAGCCCCGCCTCGTCCGACGGCGTTGCCCGGGCGTACGGGCGGGTGTCTAACACCTTGATCCATCAACATTTGTAGCCAACAGCGCGTCAATCTTTCTGAGGTAAGTCTCATGAGCGATATCGCCGACCGGGTTAAGAAGATCGTCGTCGAGCATCTGGGCGTTGACGACTCTAAAGTGACCGAGAATGCCAGCTTCATCGATGATCTTGGCGCCGACAGCCTCGACACTGTCGAGTTGGTTATGGCGTTCGAGGAAGAATTCGGCTGCGAAATTCCCGACGATGCGGCCGAGAAGATCGTGACCGTGAAGGACGCGGTGAGCTTTATCGAGCAGCACAAATCATAGCGTTTCGTCCATGAGACGCGTTGTCGTCACCGGTTGCGGCGTTGTCACGCCCTTAGGCGTGGGGACCGAGACTGTCTGGAAGCGCCTGCTCGAAGGCCAATCCGGAATACGCGCGATCCAGAATTTTGACGTGTCGGACCTGCCGGCGAAGATCGCCGGCCAGGTGCCGCGCGGCGAAACTGTGTCCGGATCGTTCAATGCCGACGATTGGGTGCCGCCGAAGGAACAGCGCAAGATGGACGAGTTCATCGTCTTCGCGCTGGCAGCGGCGGCGCAGGCGGTGGAGGATTCCGGTTGGAAGCCGGTCGACCCGGAAGAGCGCGAACGCACTGGCGTCATGATCGGTTCCGGCATCGGCGGGCTTCCTGGCATCACCGAAGGTGCCCTGACGGTCCACGAGAAGGGGCCGCGCCGGCTGTCGCCGTTTTTCATTCCGGCCAACCTGATCAACCTGGCATCGGGCCACGTTTCGATCCGTTACGGCTTCAGCGGTCCCAATCACGCCGTTGTCACAGCGTGCTCGACCGGCGCGCATGCGATCGGCGATGCGGCGCGAATCATCATGTGGGACGACGCCGACGTGATGGTCGCGGGCGGCACCGAGGCAGCGATCTGTCGCATCGGCATCGCCGGCTTTGCGGCGGCGCGGGCACTGTCGACCAAATTCAACGACGAGCCGCAACGCGCCTCGCGTCCGTGGGACCAGAAGCGCGATGGCTTCGTCATGGGCGAAGGCGCCGGCATCGTCGTCCTCGAGGAGCTCGATCACGCCAAGAGACGCGGGGCCAAGATCTACGCCGAGGTGATCGGATACGGTATGTCTGGCGACGCTCATCACATCACCGCACCGGCCGAAGACGGCAGCGGCGCTTTCCGCGCCATGCGCAACGCGCTTAAGCGCGCCCAACTCACGCCGGAGCAGATCGATTACGTCAACGCGCACGGCACCTCGACGCCGCTGGGCGATGAAATCGAATTGGGCGCCGTCAAGCGTCTGTTTGGTGACGCGGCCTACAAGCTGTCGATGTCCTCGACCAAGTCCGCGATTGGTCATCTGTTGGGCGCGGCTGGCAGCGTCGAGGCGATCTTCTCGATTTTGGCGCTGCGCGACGGCGTCGTGCCGCCGACGCTCAATCTCGAAAATCCGTCGCCCAGCTGCGACGTGGATCTTGTGCCGCTCAAAGCCAAGCAGCGGCCGGTGCGTTACGCGTTGAGCAACTCTTTCGGCTTTGGCGGAACCAACGCGTCGCTGATCTTCGGCCCGGCACCCTGAGATGCGGTGGCTCCGTTACGGCGCGCTGGGGATCATCGCCCTAGTGGTCGTGGCGGCAGCCGTGCTCGGATGGGGAATCGGCGATTACTTCGCCGCCGGTCCGCTTGCCAAACCCAAGATCGTCGTCGTCCCCAAGGGTTCGAGCGTCGAGCAGATCGCCGAAACGCTCGGTCAGGCGGGCGTCATCGCGCATCCCTGGGCCTTCGCCGCCGCGGCGCATCTGACCGGTACGGCCGACCGGCTCAAGGCGGGCGAGTACGAGTTCGCGGCGGCAATCAGCCCGCGCGCGATCGTCGATCTGCTTCTGTCCGGCCGCGTGGTACGGCACAAATTGACGATAGCCGAAGGCCTCACCAGCGCTGAAGTTGTCGCTTTGATCAACGCGGCGCCGGCACTCGCCGGCGCGATCACGATTCCGCCGCCCGAAGGCAGCGTGTTGCCGCAAACCTATTTCTACATCTATGGCGAGCAGCGGAACGAATTGATCGCGCGCATGACGCACGCGATGGATGCTGTCGTGGCGAAGGAATGGGCTGGACGGGCGCCGAACCTACCGCTTGCCGATGCGCAGCAGATGGTGACCTTGGCCTCGATTATCGAGCATGAAACCGCACGCCCGGATGAGCGGGCGCGGGTCGCCGGCGTCTATATCGATCGGCTGCGCATCAACATGCCGCTGCAAGCCGATCCGACCGTGATCTACGGCTTAACGGACGGCGGCCGAAAACCGCTCGGCCATGCATTGGATCATGATGATGTACTCGTCGATACGCCATATAACACTTACAAATTCAAAGGACTGCCGCCGACGCCGATCTGCAATCCGGGCGAGGCGGCGCTCAATGCGGCGGTGCATCCCGATTTGCGCGGCGAGCTCTATTTCGTCGCCGACGGCGATGGCGGCCATCGCTTCGCCAAAACGCTCGCGGAGCAGGATAAGAACATCGCCGAGCTGCGCGCGCATACGCAGGCCAAGACGTCCGGCGCAGCGCATTAGCGCTGCTGTTGTTGCCGCGGCGAGCGAAGGCTATAAGCTCTGGGCCACACAGGAGAGTCGCCTTGCCATGAGCGTTGCCAGCATGACCGGATTCGCGCGGTCGGAAGGGCATGCCGACGGGCTCGG
>DASQGX010000262.1:0-7285 GCA_035632395.1 Allostellaceae bacterium | reverse complement strand
GGTCCCGGTGACTCGCCTTCCGAAGGCGCCAATCGCGCGCAACGACGGCTGGTGCGACGACCCGGCGGACGCCGCCTACAACCAACCGGTGAAGCTGCCGTACCGGGCGCGCGCCGAACATTTATGGCGCGCCGACCGGCTGTACGATTTGGTCGTGGTGCTCGGCTACAACGACGATCCTGTCATCGCTGGAGCGGGCAGCGCCATTTTTCTGCATGTGGCCGCGGCGGATTACACGCCGACTGAAGGCTGCGTCGCACTGGCGCCGGAGGATTTGCGGCGGGTTTTGTCCGAGGCTGACGGGCCGTCGCGCGTTGTCGTCGCGGCGCCTTAAGCTGGCGTCCGTAACCCGAAGATCGCGGTGCCGACGCGCACCAGCGTGGCACCGTGCGCAACGGCGATGGCGAAATCGGCGCTCATGCCCATGCTGAGCTCGGGCAAGCCATTGCGCCACGCCAAGTCGGCGAGTGCGGCGAAATATGGCCCCGGATCAGCGTTCGCCGGCGGAATGCACATCAGGCCAGCCGGCGCCAGGTGCCAGCGGTTGCGGCATTCGGCGATGAAGGCGTCGGCCGCGGCGGGCGCGATGCCGGCTTTTTGCGGCTCGCTGCCGATATTGACCTCGACCAGCAGTGCCGGACGGCGGCCTTCCTGTTCCATAGCCCGCGTCAAGGCCTCGGCCAGACGCGGCCGGTCGAGCGTATGAATGACATCGAACAGGCGTACGGCATCACGCGCTTTGTTGGTCTGGAGCGGGCCCACGAGATGCAGTCGCAGGTCGGGATAACGCGCCTTCAACGCCGGAAATTTTGCCTGTGCCTCTTGCACCCGGTTCTCGCCGAAATCGCGCTGGCCGGCGGCGAGTGCGGCTTCGATGGCGCTCGCTGGATGCATCTTGCTGATCGCGACCAGCGTGACACTGTCAACGGCACGGCCGGTTTGCCGGGCCGCCGCGGCAATCTGTGCACGGACATTGGTGAGACGCGTCGCAATGGGAGCGGCAGTATCAGGCATGGTGCAAGCTCACCAGTGCCGCCTGAGCCGTCAAGCCCGCAGGCCTGCGAGCCGGACTGCCTTGGCTTTTCAAAGGTATAGCGGGGCCTGCGGGCGCTGCGGTAAGATCGGCGCACCCGGGGCCATAGGCTTCGGGGGGAGCTCCGAGGAGTGTTGGTATGGCGTTGAAACGATCCGTGAAAGCCGGATTCTTGTGCTTTGGCGCGGTTTTGCTGCTAAGCGGCTGCGGTCTGTTCGATAGCGGCCGCTGGCAAGGCAACGATCCCGATGCGCAGCAGCGCGCCGAAGACCCGTACCATACCGACCCCAAATACGTAAACGGCCCGCAAGACTACAATCCGCGGACTCAGACCGACAGCAACCGTTCGGTCCTGTCGCTGTTCTTCAACAACAATAATACAGCGAGTGAAACCGGCGGCGGTGGCGGCGCGCCCGGCGTCGGCGTCAATTCGTTCCTCTGGCACGCGAGCCTTGATACCGTGTCCTTCATGCCGCTGGCTTCGGCCGATCCGTTCGGCGGCGTCATCATCACCGACTGGTTCAGCCCGCCGCAGACGCCGGATGAGCGCTTCAAGGTCAACATCTTCATCCTCAACCGCGAGTTGCGCGCCGACGGCGTGCGGTGCAGCGTCTTCCGTCAGACGCGCGACACCAAGGGCAACTGGTTGGACGCGCCGGTCGACAAGAACACGTCGGTCGATCTCGAGAACGCAATCCTCGCGCGGGCGCGCCAGATTCGTCTGAGCACGGCATCGAACCAGCAATAGGCCGCGGCCCTCGCGCGATGGCGCGGTACAACGCGAAAGAAAACGAAGAGCACTGGCAACGGATCTGGCGGGAGCGTAATAGCTTCGAGGTCGAGACCGACCCGGCGCGCCCGAAATATTACGTGCTCGAGATGTTTCCTTATCCGTCGGGGAAGCTGCATGTCGGCCACGTCCGCAATTACACGATGGGCGACGTGGTCGCGCGCTACAAGCGCGCCCAAGGCTTCAACGTCCTGCATCCGATGGGTTGGGACGCCTTTGGCCTGCCGGCCGAGAACGCGGCAATGGCGTCGGGCAAGCATCCGCGCGACTGGACGCTGGCGAACATCGCAGTAATGCGCGAGCAGCTGAAGCGCATGGGCATCGCCTACGACTGGCGACGCGAGATCGCCACGTGTCATCCCGACTATTACAAGCACGAGCAGAAGATGTTCCTCGACTTCCTGGCGGCAAGACTCGCCTACCGCAAGGAATCATGGGTCAACTGGGACCCGGTCGAGAACACCGTACTCGCCAACGAACAGGTGATTGACGGGCGCGGCTGGCGTTCGGGCGCGCCCGTTGAAAAGCGTCTGCTTTCCCAGTGGTTCCTCAAGATCACCGAATTTGCCGCCGAGTTGCTCGACGGGCTGGCGACGCTCGAGCGCTGGCCCGAGCGGGTCAAGCTGATGCAGGAGAACTGGATCGGCCGCTCGGAAGGCGCGCGGGTGTTCTTCGCGTTGCGCGGACGCGAAGATCGGCTCGAGGTTTTCACCACCCGGCCGGATACGCTGTTCGGCGCGTCGTTCGTTGCCGTCGCGCCCAACCATTCGCTGGCAGAGGAGCTGGCCGAACGCGACGCGAAACTGCGCGACTTCATCGCCGAGTGCAATCGTATGGGCACCAGCGAAGCGGTGCTCGAGACTGCCGAGAAGATGGGCTACGACACCGGTGTCACGGCGATCCATCCGTTCGACGCCAACCGCCGTTTGCCGGTCTATGTCGCCAATTTCGTGCTGATGGAATACGGCACCGGTGCGATCTTCGGCTGTCCGGCACACGATCAACGCGACCTCGAATTCGCCCGCAAATACAACTTGCCGGTGACGCCGGTGGTCTTGCCGGCCGATGCCGACGTCGAAAGCTACTCGATCGCCGACGAGGCCTATACTGGCGACGGGACGCACATTAATTCGGGTTTCCTCGACGGCCTCGACGTGCCGGCGGCCAAGCGCCGCGCCATCGCCGAGCTCGAACAGCGCCAGGCCGGCGCCGGTGCGACTGTGTGGCGGCTGCGGGATTGGGGCGTCTCGCGCCAGCGCTACTGGGGCTGTCCGATTCCGGTGATCCATTGCGAAAATTGCGGCATCGTGCCGGTGCCAGAAAAGGACCTGCCGGTGCGACTGCCCGACGACGTCACCTTCGATCAGCCGGGCAACCCGCTCGACCGCCATCCGACATGGAAGCATGTCGCCTGCCCGCGTTGCGGTGCCAAGGCGCGGCGCGAAACCGACACCTTCGATACCTTCTTCGAGAGCTCGTGGTATTTCGCGCGTTTCTGTTCACCGCGCGCCGTGACAGCGTTCGAGCGCAAGGATGTCGCCTATTGGATGCCGGTCGATCAATATATCGGCGGCATCGAACACGCAGTGCTGCACCTGCTCTATTCGCGCTTCTACACCCGCGCGCTCGAGCGCTGCGGTTATCTGGCGCTCAAGGAGCCGTTTGCCGGCCTTTTCACCCAGGGCATGGTCTGCCACGAAACCTTTCAGGACGCTGCCGGCAATTGGCTCTTCCCCGAAGAGGTCCAGCGCGGCGACAATGGCACCTGGCACGATGCCAAGGGCGGCAGGGTGACCGTCGGGCGCATTGAAAAGATGTCGAAGTCGAAGAAGAACGTTGTCGGCCTCGAAACCATCGTCGACGCGTACGGCGCCGATACGGCGCGCCTCTATCTCCTGTCCGACAGTCCGCCCGAACGCGATCTCGAATGGACCGACGCCGGCATCGAAGGCGCGTGGCGCTACGCCAACCGGCTGTGGCGGATGGTGGCCGAGCGCGACAAGCCGTTGCCGGCGCCCGGCACGCTCATTCCGGCGACGATCGCTGCGGGCGATCAGGATCTGCGGCGCGTCACCCACCAGACCGTCGCGCTGGTCACCGACGATCTCGACAAATTCCGCTTCAACCGTGCGGTCGCGCGCGTCCGCGAGCTCACCAACGCGATCGAAGCCCGGCCCGATGCCGATGCCGCGGTCGTACGCGAAGCGCTCGAGGCGGCGGTGCGCCTGATCGGCCCGATGATGCCGCATCTCGCGGAAGCGTTGTGGCAGGCACTCGGGCACGAGCGGCTTTTGGCGGACGAGCCCTGGCCCAAGGCCGACGCCGCGCTCGCCATCGCCGAGACCGTGACCCTCGCGGTCCAGGTCAACGGCAAGCTTCGCGGCACGGTCGAGGTGCCGCGCGACGTCGCCGAGGCCGATGCGCGTCAAGCCGCGCTCGCCTTGCCCAACGTCATCACCGCGCTCGGCGGCAAGACGCCGCGCAAGACGATCGTTGTGCCCAACCGGATCGTCAATGTCGTGGTCTAGGCGCACCATCCTGGCGGCGCTCGCGACAGCGCCGCTTGCCGGCTGCGGCTTTCATCCGCTCTACGGCGGCCGCACCGCCGGCGAATATGATCCGCGCCTCGCCGCCATCAAAGTCGCACCGATTCCGGACCGCGAAGGCCAGCTGCTCGAGTTGGCGCTACGGGAGAAGCTCAATCCGCGCGGCGTGACCACGCCCACACGCTACACGCTGCGCGTGGTTCTGACGCTGACGCGATCCGATCTCGGCATCCAGCGCAATGCCACTTCCACGCGCTCCGAGATCAACGCCGCCGCGAGCTATCTCCTGAGCGGCAGCGGCACCAACGTCACCGGCAACAGCCGCACCGTCAGCGCCTTCAATTTGCAGGACGATGCCTGGGCGGCGACCGTCGCCGAGAAGGACGCGCGCGAGCGTGCCATCGAGGATCTGTCGGACGCCATCTATACGCAGCTGTCGCTGTGGTCACAGCGGCAGACGGCTGCGCGATGAGCCGGTGAAGCTCGAACGCCGCCGCATCGATTCTTTTCTCGCAGCGCCCGATCCCGCCATTCGCGCCTGTCTGGTTTACGGTCCGGACCGTGGCTTGGTCGGCGAGCGGGCGGTGCGGCTCGCGCGTGCCATCGTCGCCGATCCGAAAGATGCGTTCCGCGTCGCGGCGTTGTCGGCCGATTCATTGCTCGCGGAGCCGACAAGGCTCTATGACGAGGCAGCGCAGCTGTCGCTGATGGGCGGCAGGCGCCTGGTGCATGTGACCGATGCTGGAGATGCCGTTGGCGCGTTGTTCGCGCGCTATGTCGCCGATCCACCGGCGGGCGACGGTTTTGTCGTCGTCGAGGGCGGCGATCTGAAGCCGCGTTCGAGCCTGCGCCGCGCTTTCGAAGGCGCCAAGAATGCCGCCGCGATTGCCTGCTATCTCGACGGACCGCGCGAAATCGAGACCCTGGTGCGGGAGGTTGCGCGCGCTCATCGCATCACCTTGGCGCCCGACGCCCTGCCATATCTCGTGTCGTCGCTTGGCGGTGACCGCGCCTTGAGCCGCCAGGAGCTCGAAAAGCTCGCGCTTTATGCTGGCGACGGGGGCGCCGTGTCGCTTGAGGAGGCGGCGTCTCTGGTCGGCGACAGCGCCGACCTTTCGCTCGACGACGCCGTCCTCGCTGCCGCCGAGGGCAAGCCGGCTGTCTGCGAACGCGCGTTGGCGCGCGCGCTCGCTGAGGGCGAATCGCCGATCCGGATCCTGCGCGCCACCCAACGTCATTTCACGCAGCTTCACCGGGCCGCGGCTCGGCTCGACGATGGTGTCGGCGTGGACGAAACCATCGCGGCGATGCGTCCGCCGGTGTTCTTCAAATTTAGAGATAGTTTCAAGCGCCAATTGCGGGTTTGGCCGGCGTGGCGCGCCGCCGCCGTGTTGGCAGCGCTCGTCGAAGCAGAGCGCCAAGCGAAATCGTCCGGTATGAAGGATGAAACTATCTGCCGCGCGGCGCTGCTGCGGATCGCCCGCGGTGCCATGCAGGCCGGCGCATAAAATTTCACGGCCGCGCTAACGATCATTTGATCACCTGGGCCGAATTTGTGGCAGGATGCTCATACCAGGGCAGGCATGGCGTACACCCGAGAGTGTCTTCGTTCGGGGAGAGTTGCCTATGGACATGTCGGAAATCGATTTGGTGGTTGATTGGCTGGACTTCATCGAGGAATGGCTGACGGCAAAACAATATTCCGAGGCGTCGCACATCGTTGGCGTCGCCAAGCTATCGCTCGAAGATGCCCGGAAAGAATTGAAGGCGAATAAAGCCGCCTGAGTCGGCGGCACTCGTCTCAGTCGAACGGCTGACCGTTTTTGTGCAGGAAGATCCGCTTGCCGGCGGCATCGTGGGTGCCACGAATGTCGTCATCCGGATATGTGACCTCGTCCGGCACGTTGCGGTCGCCGACTTCGAGATAGATCACATCACGCGTGGTGCGGTTGACCAGGTGGTGTGCGTCGCCTGAACCCGCTTTGAAGCCCGCGCACATGCCGGGCTTGAGCGGCGTCTCTCCGGCGTCCGTCACCAGCACCGGCTCGCCTTCGACGATATAGATGAATTCATCCTGCGCCGAATGGGTGTGCCGCAGCGCCGAGATCGCGCCGGGTACTAGCCGCGTCAGGTTGACGCCGAAATTCTTGAGGCTAAAAACGTCGCCCAGCTGGCGCTTCTGCCGGCCGAGAACGCGCGAATAGTACGGCTCAGGATAGGCCGATGGTTTCGCATTCGGCGCAACGGCGGCGGCGACAACGGCAACCGGCGGCTTCGCGGCCATTGCCTCAGGGCCGCGCACGCAGCCGGTTGAGAACCTCGTCGAGCTGATCAAGCGAGGCGTAGCGGATGGTAAGCGCGCCGCGCTTGCCGTCGAACGCAATCTCGACCTTGAGGCCCAGCGCCTCCGATAGCTCGCGTTCGAGCGCGACGATGTTGGCGTCGCGCTTGCGGCCGCCACGCGGCTTATGGGTGATGAATTGCGCCTCTTCCGGCGGCTTCGCGGCGCGTTCGGTTTCGCGCACGCTGAGATCATCGCGCACGATCGTCTGCGCCAACGTCAGCGCCTTCTCGGCCTCGAGCCCGACCAGCGCGCGCGCGTGGCCCATGCTCAGCCGGCCGTCGGCGACCATGTCCTTGATCTCTTGCGGCAGCATCAGCAAGCGCAGCAAGTTGGCGACATGGCTGCGGCTCTTGCCCAGCGCCGTCGCCAGCGCCTCTTGCGTGTGGCCGAACTCGTCGATCAGTCGCTTATAGCCCTGCGCTTCCTCGATAGCGTTGAGGTCGCTGCGCTGGATGTTCTCGACCAGCGCGATCTCGAGCGCCTCGCGATCGCCGATCTCCTTCACGACCACCGGCACTTCGTGCAGCTGCGCACGCTGCGCCGCGCGCCAGCGGCGCTCGCCGGCGAGGATC
>DASQGX010000261.1:0-3286 GCA_035632395.1 Allostellaceae bacterium | reverse complement strand
GCCTGGTCGAGCGACGAGGCGAAGGCGACGATGCCCCAGCGCGAACAGCGGCCGTAGGTCGGTTTCATCCCGACGATGCCGCAGAAGCTCGCCGGCTGACGGATCGAGCCGCCGGTGTCGGTGCCAGTTGCCGCAAGCGCCACACGCGCCGCCACCGCCGCCGCCGAACCGCCCGACGAGCCGCCGGGCACCAGCGGCCGGTTGTCGCCGCGGCGGCGCCACGGATTTTCGGTCGGGCCGCGCGCGCTGGTGATCGTCGCCGAACCCATGGCGAATTCGTCGAGATTGACCTTGCCGAGCATCAGCGCGCCATTGCGCCAGAGGTTTGCGGTTACCGTCGATTCGTAAGGCGGCACGAAGCCAGCGAGGATCTTGGACGCCGCCGTGGTTTCGACGCCTTCGGTGCAAAACAGGTCTTTCACCGCAATCGGCACGCCGTCGAGCGGCAGACCCCCGCCTTTTTGCAGTCGGGCATCGGATTGCTTTGCCGCAGCAAGCGCACGATCCGGCGTCTCGACCAAATAAGCTTTGAGCGGTCGCGCCGCTTCCATCGCCTTGATATAGGCTTCGGCCAGCTCGCGCGCCGTGATCGCCTTGCGCCGGAGCTGATCGCGCGCCTGGCCGATCGTCAAACCCGTCAGGTTCACTCGACCACCTTCGGCACGACGAAAAAGCCGTCGGTCGTTTCGGGCGCGTTGGCGAGAATCTTGTCGCGGATGCCGCCGTCGGTGACCTTGTCCTCGCGCAGCGGCGGCCGCGCGTGCGTCACGGCGGCCATCGGCTCGACGCCAGCGACATCAACGGCATCGAGCTGTTCGACCCAGGTGAGGATCTTCGACAGCTCGCCGGCCAGCGCAGCGAGCTCGGCCTCGGGCACCTTGATGCGCGCCAGCGCGGCGATCCGCGCGACGGTGGCCTTGTCCAGCGGCATGGAGTAGATGTCTCCTCGGCTTCGCGAAAGCCGGTACTACCACCCGACATGCCGATCTGCAACCCGACCGACCTCAAGACGCTGCTCAAGCCGGGCGCACGGCTGCTCGGCCTCGACGTCGGCACCAAGACCATCGGCCTCGCCTTGAGCGATACGCGGCGGATCATCGCCTCGCCACTCGATACCATCCGCCGCACGCGCTTTCGCGACGACGCCCAGCGCATCATCCATGAAGTCGAAAAACATGGCATCGGCGGCATCGTCGTCGGCCTGCCTCTCGGCCTCGACGGCAAACCGACACCGCGCGTTCAGGGTGTCCGCCAATTCGCGCGCAATCTGCTGGCCGTCATCGACCTGCCGCTGGCCTTTTGGGACGAGCGGCTATCCACCGCCGCGGTCGAACGCGGAATGATCGAAGCCGATCTGTCGCGCCAACGGCGCGCCGCGATCATCGACCGTGCCGCCGCTGCCTATATCCTCCAGGGTCTGCTCGACCGCATCGCGCACGATTGACTGCGGACCTCAACTCGCCTGCGACCGATTGCTCCTTTCATGTGCAAAGCTCGTAAATGCACATTGTGGCGCCATCAATGATGCGCGAAAATTGAGCAGATAAAACCGGGGGTCAGACCCTCGGCCGAAACTGGGGGAATTATGCACCACAGCGTCATTGCGGCCCGTCGCCGCCTTGCTCTTCTGTTGCCAGCGGCGCTGGCAATTTTGCTGGCCGTTTCGATGCCGGCCCGGGCCGCCGATACCGGCGCCATTGACGGCGGCAATACCGCATGGGTCCTGGTTGCATCGGCGCTCGTGCTGTTCATGACCCTACCTGGTCTTGGCCTGTTCTACGGCGGCCTGGTGCGCGCGCGAAACCTGCTCTCCGTGCTCATGCATTGTTTCGTGATCTGCAGCATCGTCTCGGTGATTTGGCTGCTCTATGGCTACAGCCTGGCCTTCGCGGACGGCAGCGCCCTGCTCGGCGGCCTCAGCAAGTGCTTTCTCGCCGGCGTTGCCCAGAGCATTCATCAGCCGCGCATTCCCGAATACGTCTTCGTGCTGTTCCAGATGACGTTCGCCGTGATCACACCGGCGCTTATCATCGGCGCCTTCCCCGAGCGCGTGCGCTTTAGCTTCGTCGTCGGCTTCACCGTGCTCTGGGTGACGATCGTCTACTTGCCGGTGGCGCATTGGGTCTGGGGCGGCGGCTGGCTGGCGCAACAAGGCGTCATCGACTTCGCCGGCGGCATCGTCGTCCACACCACCGCCGGCATCTCGGCGCTTGTCGCCGCGATCATGGTCGGCGCGCGGCGCGGCTTTCCACATAGCCTGATTCCGCCGCACAGCCCGGGCCTGACGATGGCCGGCGGCGGCATGCTGTGGTTCGGATGGTTCGGCTTCAACGGCGGCAGCGCACTCGCTGCCAACGGCTCTGCCGCCGCCGCGATCTTGGCGACACAATTCGCCGCGGCCGCGGCGTCGCTCACCTGGATGGGCATCGAGTGGCTGCGCGCCGGCAAGCCCACCTCGATCGGCCTGGTTACCGGCGCGGTCGCCGGCCTCGCGACGATCACACCGGCGTCAGGCTATGTCGGACCGGGCGGCGCCTTGATTATCGGCGTGATTGCGGGAACGGTTTGTTTGCACGTCACCGGCTTCGTCAAGCAACGGCTGCGGATCGATGATTCGCTCGACGTCTTCGCTGTACACGGTGTCGGCGGCATGGTGGGTGCACTGCTTGTCGCGGTGCTGGCTACGCCGGCGCTCGGCGGCGTCGGTTACGCATCGGGCATGACGATAGGCCGGCAGCTTATCGCGCAAGCGATTGGGGTAGGTGCGGTCGCGGTGTGGTCGGCGGTTGCGACCTTTATGATCATCAAGGTGTTGGCGGCGGTCACCGGATTGCGCGTCAGCGCCGAGGCCGAGAGCGACGGGCTCGATCTCGCCAGCCACGGCGAACGCGCCTACGAGCATGGTTAGAATGCCCAGTCGGCGAGCGGCGCTGCGCAAGCATCGCGGCTTCGGTCACGGTCCGGCTTGCCGCGCCGGTCTTCAACACCTATAGTCCCGGCTTTGATGGACTCCGGCGCGGCCAACGATCCGTTCCCTCATCGCCATCTATTGGGAATCGAGGGACTTTCCCGCCGCGAAATCATTTATCTCCTCGATCGTGCCGACACCTACGCCAACCAACCGCGCGGCGCGGCGCCATTGGCGGTGCTGCGCGGCCGCACGGTGATCAATCTGTTCTTCGAGAATTCGACGCGCACGCGCACGTCGTTCGAGCTCGCGGCGAAGCGGCTGGGCGCCGACGTGATCAACATGCAGGCGCAAACCAGCTCGATCAAGAAGGGCGAG
>DASQGX010000260.1:0-20059 GCA_035632395.1 Allostellaceae bacterium | reverse complement strand
GCCGGCTATCCGCTCGACGTCGAGGCGCTGCTCATCGTCGAACTCGACGGCCCGCCCGCCGAGGTCGATCACCTGATCGGCCGCGTCGAGACACTCGCAAAACAATGCGGCTCGGTGTCAGTGCGGGTCTCGAACAGCGATGAAGAGCGGCTGATGTTTTGGGCCGGACGCAAGGCGGCGTTTCCGGCCGTGGGCCGGATTTCGCCGGATTATTATTGCGTCGATCCGACGATCCCACGCGCCAAGCTGCCTGACATTCTCAAATACATGGCCGAGTTGTCGCGGAAATACGGCCTGCGCGTTGCCAACGTATTCCATGCCGGCGACGGCAACCTCCATCCGCTGATCCTGTACGACGCCAACCAACCCGGTGAGCTTGAGCGCACTGAGCAATTCGGCGCCGACATCATGCGCTACAGCGTGGAGATCGGCGGTTGCCTCACCGGCGAGCATGGCGTGGGTGTCGAGAAGCGCGACTTGATGGGTAGCATGTTCAACGAAGCCGATCTGCAGCAGCAGCAGCGCCTCAAATGTGCGTTCGATCCCGCCGGCCTGCTCAATCCCGGCAAGGTCTTTCCGCAGCTCCATCGGTGCGCCGAGCTTGGCCGGCTGCATGTCCATCGCGGTCAGGTGCGCTTTCCCGACCTGCCGCGCTTCTGAGCTCGCGCGTGAGCCGGTACCGTCCCGTCGACGAGAAGCAACTAGTCGACATCGTCACGGCCGCCGTCACCAGCGAGGAATCGCTCGAAATCGTCGGTGGCGGCAGCAAGCGCAATCTCGGCCGGCCGACCCAACTGCCGCACACGCTCGACGTCGCCGCCTTTGCGGGCATCCGGCAGTATGAACCGGAAGAGCTGGTATTGACGGCCGGCGCGGCGACGCCGCTGGCGGAGATCGAACGCGCGCTGGGCGCCAAACGCCAGATGCTGGCGTTCGAGCCGGCCGATTGGCGATCGCTTCTGGGATCGACAGCAGCGAGCCCGACCTTGGGCGGCATCGTCGCTTGCAACCTTTCCGGACCGCGCCGCATCCGCCAGGGCGCGGCGCGCGATCATGTTCTCGGCGTCGCAGCCGTGAGCGGCCGCGGCGAAGCCTTCAAGGCTGGCGGCCGCGTGGTCAAGAACGTCACCGGGTACGATCTGTGCAAGCTCCTGGCCAGCTCCTACGGCACGCTCGCGGTGATGACCGAAATCAGCGTCAAGGTGCTGCCGGCGCCGGAAGCAACCCGCACGGTTGCGCTGGCCGGGCTCGACGACGCGCGCGCGGTGGCCGCAATGATCCACGGTCTGAACTCGCCGCACGAACTTTCCGGTGCTGCGCATTTGCCGAAGGCCGACGAACACGCGCGGACGATCCTGCGCGTCGAAGGACCGCTGCCGTCGGTTGAAGCGCGGTCGCAGGCGTTACGCGACGAGCTAAAATCCTTTGGCGCGGCTGAGATCTTTGGCGATGCGGACTCGCTCAGGCTTTGGACCGCGGTGCGCGATGCGCAGCCGCTGGCGGCGGGCGAGCGGGCCATCTGGCGGGTGTCACTCGCGCCGACGGCCGCACCGACGTTCCTCAGCGCCGTGCGCGCCGCGCTCGATGTCGATTATTTCCTCGATTGGGGCGGCGGGCTGGTTTGGCTGGCGGTGCAGGGCGCCGACGATGGGGGTGCCGGATCGATCCGCGCCGCGCTTCGCGGCCAAGGCCACGCCACGCTCATCCGAGCACCGGCCGCGCTGCGCGCCGCCGTGCCGGTGTTCGAGCCGTTGTCGCCGGCGTTGGCGGCGCTGAGCGCGCGGGTCAAGGACGGCTTCGATCCGAAGCGGATCTTGAACCGCGGCCGCCTTTACCCCGAGCTATAGTCGGCCCCCATGCAAACCCATTTCTCACCCGCGCAACTAGCCGACCCCGACATCGTCGAGGCGAACAAGATCCTGCGCACCTGTGTCCATTGCGGCTTTTGCAACGCGACCTGTCCGACCTATGTCCTCCTCGGTGACGAGCTCGATGGGCCGCGCGGCCGCATTTATCTGATCAAGGACATGCTCGAGAACAACCGGCCGGCGACCCGTCAGGTCGCGACCCATCTCGATCGCTGCCTGTCGTGCCTCGCCTGCATGACCACCTGTCCGTCCGGCGTCCACTACATGCATCTGATCGACGAAGGCCGCCGGCATGTCGAGAAAACCTATCGCCGGCCGATGGTCGAACGCATGCTGCGCGGCCTTCTCGCCGCCACAATGCCGCGCGTCGACCGCTTTCGCGCGATGATGAGCGCCGCCCGGTTCGCGAAGCCGATCCTGAGCGTATTGTCGGGCCGTCTGGGGGCCATGGGCAAGCTGATGCCGGGCCGCTTGCTGCCGCCGGGTATGACCGAACAAGCGCGCGTCTTCCCCGCCAACGGTCCACGGCGCAAACGAGTCGTGCTCTTGGCCGGGTGCGTCCAGCAGGTGCTCGATCCAGCGATCAACGACGCAACCGTGCGGCTGCTAACACGACACGGCTGCGAAGTCGTCATTGCCGCTGGCGCCGGCTGTTGCGGCTCCCTCACGCATCATATGGGCCGCGATGCACGCGATTACGTCCGCACCAATGTCGACGCCTGGACACGCGAGCTTGAAACCGGAGGCCTCGACGCCATCGTCGTCAACGCCTCGGGCTGCGGTACGACGATCAAGGATTACGGCTTCATGTTGCGTACAGATCCGGCCTATGCCGCTAAGGCCGCCAAGATTTCAGCGCTGGCCAAGGACGTCAGCGAATTCGTCGCGACGCTTACCTTGACGGCGAATTCGCCCGCGGTTGCTGGCCGCCGAGTTGTCTATCACTCGGCGTGCTCGCTGCAGCATGGCCAGCGCGTGCACACGCAGCCGAAAGCGTTGCTGGCTAAGGTGGGATTCGCCGTTTTCGATCCGCCAGAGGCCCATCTCTGCTGTGGTTCCGCCGGCACGTACAATCTGCTGCAGCCGGCCATCGCCAATCGGTTGCTTGAGCGCAAGGTCGCAAATCTCGAAAGCACCAGGCCGGACATCGTCGCGGCCGGCAATATCGGGTGCATCGCCCAAATCGCGGCTGGAACCGCGGTGCCGGTGGTGCACACTGTCGAATTGCTCGATTGGGCGACCGGCGGGCCGAAGCCGCCAGCGATCGCCTAACGCTTCCAGAACCGCGGCAGCACGACCGAGACGAACAACGCCGCAGCGCCGATGGCCACCGGCAGTACCCAGTCTGTACGGCCGCCGGCGAGCCGTCCTCCTGCCGCTGCCAAATCGACGTAGGCAATGGTCATCGGTAGCTGGCCCAGGAACGAGCCGATCGTGTAAGAGCCGAGGCCGATCCGCGTCAGGCCAAGTGCATAGTTGGACAGGCTGTGCGGTATCACCGGAATCAAACGCAGCGCGGTCACGGCGCGCCATCCGCCGCGTTCGGCCTTGAGCAGCAGCGGACCGATGCGCGGCAGGCTTTCGAGATCGAGCCAGCCGCTGTTGATGTAGCGTGCGACCAGAAATCCAATGACGGCACCGAGCGTGCCGCCCAGCGTGGCCCAAAACAAACCCCACCACGCCCCGAATAAAAGCGCCGCGGCCACCGCCAGCAGCGCTCGTGGGATGAACAGGAGGCTCGCGACCACTTGCAGCGCCAGGAACACCAGCGGCACCGCAGGATAGCTCGCGATGTGGTTACGCAGCGCGACCGGATCGAACGCGGCGCGCTCGCGCCAGGCGATCACCAGTCCGACGGCAATCATCAATACCCACAGCACGCGGCCGACCATCCGGACGCGCCGGAGCGGCGGGGCCGTGCCGGGAAGGTCGGCGCGCGTCATTCTTCGCGGACTTCGGGATTGACGGCGCGCTGTTTCAGCCACAGCACGCCGATCAGATCGACGATGCCGACCCATAGCCGGTCGAGCACTTTGTAATTCGAAACGCCGCCGCCGCGCGGCCGGTGGTTGACGGCGATCGATTGCACCTTGCCGCCTTGGCGCAATGCCAGCGCCGGCAGGAACCGATGGTTGTGATCGAAGAATGGCAGGTCGAGGTAGAGCGCGCGCGGAAACAGCTTCAAGCCGCAGCCGGTGTCCGGCGTGCCGTCGTCGAGCAGACGTGCGCGGATGCGGTTGGCGATGCGCGACGCCAAGCGCTTGATCGCGGTGTCGCGCCGCTTCTGGCGCATGCCGGCGATCATCAACGATGCGGTGGGCGTCGGCCGCACCAGCTCCCACAGGCGCGGAATGTCCGCTGGATCGTTCTGGCCATCACCGTCGAGCGTGGCGACCCACAAACTTCTTGCCGCCTTGACGCCGGAGCGGATGGCCGCGCTCTGGCCCGAGCGCTGCGTATGGCGCAGCACGCGCAGGCGCACGAACTCCCGTTTCATGCCGCGCAAAACGTCGGCAGTGCCGTCGGTGCTGCCGTCGTCGATCACGATCACCTCGTAATCAAGCCGGCCGTCGAGCGCGGCACGAATCTCCTGCACCAGCGGCCCGATATTCGCCGCCTCATTGCGGACGGGGATGACGATCGAAAGGTCCATGGATGGTTAACCGCCGAGCGGCGACGGGATGTAGCACAGGTGGCGCTGCTTGGGCCATGGAAACAGGGATGTTTCAAGTGCCGGCGGCGTACCATCCTCATTATGGTCGCGTCCAACGCCCTCGAGGCTGTCGTCGCCGCCACGCGCTTTGGCTACGCCGCGCGCGGCGACGAGCTGGGCGTGATCGCAACGGATCCGCGCGGCTGGGTCGTGCGCCAGATCGAGCGACCGGTCCAGCCCGCGTTCCCAGCCGATTTGCCGGCGTCACAACACATGATCGCGGCACTCCTCGAAATGCGGCGCGACAAGCAGCAAGCCGATCGCAAAGCCTTCAACGAGCAGGTGCGCGATGTCTATCTGGCCGAGCTCACGGCGCGAACCAACGCCGCCGTGTCGAGTCCGACGCCGGTAATCGAACGCCTGGTACGTTTCTGGAGCAATCATTTCACCGTCTCGGGCTTCCGTCCGTTTGTGCGCGGCTTCGCCTTCGCATTCGAACGCGAGGCGATCCGTCCGCACGTTACTGGCCGCTTCGTCGACATGTTGCTGGCAGCCGAACGGCACCCAGCGATGCTGCTCTATCTCGACAACGCGCTGTCCATCGGTCCCGATTCAATCGTCGGCCGGCGGCGCAACAAGGGCATCAACGAGAATTTCGGCCGCGAGATGCTTGAGCTTCATACGCTCGGCGTCGACGGCGGCTATACCCAGGCGGATGTCATTGCGCTCGCGCGCATCCTGACCGGCTGGTCGGTCGCGCGGCTCAACGACGCCGATCCGGGCTCGTTCAAATTCTATCTGCAGATCCACGAGCCCGGTCCGAAGCGTCTGCTCGGCAAGGTTTACGCCGAAGCCGGCGAGCAGGAGGGCGTCGTTGCGATCCGCGATCTGGCGAATCATCCGGCGACCGCTCACCACATAGCCTTCAAGCTGGCGCAGCATTTCATCGCCGATACGCCGCCACGTGTGGCGGTCGATCAGATCGCCAAAGTGTTCCGCGATACCGACGGCAATCTTGCGGACGTAACCAAGGCCGTCGTCGCTTCAGAAGCGGCATGGTCGAAACCGTTCGGCAAAATGCGAACGCCAGGCGACATGGTGACTGCTGCCTGCCGCGCCACCAACTTCGCGCCGCCGGCGCGAATGCTGGCTGGCGGCCTGCGCACGCTCAACCAGCTGCCGTTTTATGCACCGTCGCCTGCTGGTTGGCCGGACGACGCGGCGTCCTGGATTTCACCCGAAGCGGTTCTGCATCGCGCCGATTGGTGCGAGACCTTTGCCAATCGCCTTCCTGGTGTGCCCGATCCAATCGAGCTTGCGAGCGCGACGCTCGGCGAGGCATTGCCAGCGGATACGCTGCAGGCCATCCGGCGTGCGCCGTCGCGCCGCGCCGGTGTCGCCGTGCTGCTGGCTGCGCCCGAATTCCAGAGGCGATGAAAGCCATGGCCTGTTGCTCTTCGTCACGTCGTCAGTTCCTGGGCATGATCGCTGGCGGTGCGGGCGTCTTCACTCTCGCATCGCTGCCGGGCGCAGTTTTCGCCGCGGTGCCCGGCGATCGCCGATTCGTCATCGTCTTGCTGCGCGGCGCGCTCGACGGCATGGCGGCGGTCGCACCGGTCGGCGATCCGCTTTATCAGGAAAAGCGCGGCGCCATCGCTCTCAAGCCTCCCGGCGAAGCCGGCGGTACCATCGCGCTCGACCGGTTCTTCGCGCTGCATCCGGCGTTGGGCGTGATCGAACCTTATTACCGCCGCGGCGAACTGCTCTTCGTCCATGCCGCCGGCAACGGCTATCACACGCGCTCGCATTTCGATGCCCAGGACCTGATGGAGACTGGGCTGACGGTCAAGCAGGGCGAGAACGACGGCTGGCTTAACCGCGCCATCGTGCTGCTCCAAGGCGGCGACAAAGCGCGGCTCGGCTTGGCGGTTGGCGGTGCGGTGCCGCTGATCCTGCGCGGCAAGACGCAGGTCGCCAGTTGGGAGCCCCAAGGCGTCGGCGCCATCGACAACGATCTGATCGCCGCGCTCGGCCCGATCTATGCGCGCGATCCGCTGCTCGGTCCGGCGCTCGCCGAAGGCATCAAGGTGCAAGCGTTCTCGAATACGGTGCTCGGTAACGATCCGATGGCCAAAGGCGGCATGGGCTTCGGCCCGAAGGCGTTCGCCGCTCTCGCCGACGCCGCCGGCAAGCTGATCGCCGCGCGGCGCGGTCCGCGTATCGCCGCGCTCGACATGGGCGGCTGGGACACGCACGTCAATCAAGGTGCCGAGACCGGCCGCCTGGCGCAGAACATGGACGGCTTCGCCGCCGGTCTCGATGCGCTCGCCAAGGCGATGGGGCCGGCCTGGCGCCAAACAGTCGTCGTCGCTGTCACCGAATTCGGCCGTACCGTCGCGGTCAACGGCAATAACGGCACCGATCACGGCACGGCTTCGGTCCTGTTCGTGATGGGCGGCGCCGTGAAAGGCGGGCGCATCGCCGGTGACTGGCCTGGCCTGGCGCAGCTTCAGGACGATCGTGATTTGCGCATGACCACTGATTCACGCGCGGTGATGAAGGCGGTGCTGCGCGAGCATCTCGGTCTCGCGCGCAGCGCGCTCGACATGAAAGTCTTCCCGGATACGTCCGGGATCAAGCCATTCGACGGGCTGCTGCGCGCCTGATCAACCGTCGACCCAGGCGATGCGCAGAACATTGGTCGCGCCCGGCGTGCCGAACGGTATGCCCGCGGTGATTACGATGCGCTGACCCATCTCGGCAAAGCCTTCTTCGCGGGCGGTTTGCGTTGCCTTTTGCACCATATCGGTGAAGTTGTTGACGTCCGCGGTGTGGACACAATGCAGGCCCCAGGCGATTGCCAGCCGCCGCGCGGTCGACAGGTTCGAGGTCAGCGCGATCACCGGCACATCGGGCCGTTCGCGCGCGGCACGCAGACCGGTCGTGCCCGACGTCGTATAGGACATGATCGCGGCCGCGCCGATGGTGTGCGCCACCATGCCGGCAGCCGCGCTGATCGCGTCGGACGGTGTGTGATCGCTGGCTGCGGCGGTGGCGTGCAGCGACGGGAAATAGGCCGGATCGGCCTGCACCCGCCGGATGATGCGGTCCATCATCTTGACCGCCTCGACCGGATATTCGCCGGACGCGGTTTCGGCCGACAGCATCACCGCATCGGCGCCTTCGTAGACCGCAGTGGCGACATCGGAGGCCTCGGCGCGCGTCGGCACCGGCAGCCGTATCATTGATTCGAGCATCTGGGTCGCGACGACGACGGGTTTTCCCGCGGCGCGGCAGGCGCCGATGATGCGGCGCTGCAACGGCGGTACTTCCTCGGGCGGCATCTCGACGCCGAGATCGCCGCGCGCCACCATCACGGCCTCGCTCAGCTCGATGATCTCGTTGAGCTTGGTGATGGCCGCCGGCTTTTCCAGCTTCACCAGCACGCCGGCGCGGTTGCCGATCAGCTTGCGCGCTTCGGCCACGTCTTCCGGCCGCTGCACGAAGGACAACGCGATCCAGTCGGCGCCCATCTCGAGCGCAAAGGTAAGGTCAGCGCGGTCTTTGGTCGTCAGCGGCGACAGCGGTAGCACCGCGTTCGGCACGTTGACGCCTTTGCGGTCGGACAGGGTGCCGCCATTGATGACTCGGGTCTGCGCGAAATCCTTGCCGCATTTCTCGACCCGTAGGCGGATGTTGCCGTCATCGAGCAGCAGATCCGTCTCGGGCGCCAGGGCGGCGAAAACCTCGGGATGCGGCAGGCTGGCGCGCTGTGCGTCGCCGGCGGCCTTATCGAGATCGAGCCGGAACGCCGCGCCCTCGGCCAGACGCACGCGGCCGCCGGCAAAGGTGCCGACGCGCAGCTTCGGGCCCTGCAGGTCGGCCATGACGCCGATCGGCCGGCCGGTCGTCTTTTCAAGCGCGCGCACAATATCGAGCCGCGCCTTGTGGTCGCCTTGCACCCCGTGACTGAAATTTAGGCGAAAGACGTCGACGCCGGCTTCGAACAGCGCGGCGATTTTTTCCGGCGTGGCGGTCGCCGGTCCCAAGGTGGCGACTATTTTTGTTGCGCGGCGGCGTCGCATATCATTTTTCCTTTAGCACTAAAATGGCACGGAAATCGTTTACATTTGTTTGCGTCGGTCCCGTGACAATCAGGTCGCCGAGCGCATCGAAAGCCGCCCAAGAATCGTCGGCGGCCAGCAATCCCTTAACGTCGACGCCGCGTTTGGCGGCACGCGCCAGCGTATCGGGCGTGATGATCGCGCCGGCATTGTTCTCGGTGCCGTCAGTGCCGTCGGTGTCGCAGGCCAGACCAAAAATGCCGGCCGCGCCTTCAAGGGCCAGCGCAAGCGCCAGGACGAATACACTGTTGCGGCCGCCGCGGCCGTCGTGTGTCACCGTCACCGTGGTTTCACCACCCGACAGCAGCACCAGCGGTGGCCGCAGGGCCGACTTGCCGATGCGGAAATGGCCTTGCGCAGCGGCGCGCGCGATGCCGGCATGGGCCATCGCTACGTCGCGGGCTTCGCCTTCGAGCGCGTCGCCGAGGATGACGGGTATGACGCCGCGTTTGCGGGCGGCGTCCGCGGCGGCCTGTAATGCCGCTTGCGGCGTGGCGATCATGACGTACCGCGCCCCCGCCAGGCGCTTGTCGCCCGGTTTCGGCGTCTCGTCCTGCGCAGCTTCGAGATGACGTGCGATCGACGCTGGGGGCGTGATCCGGTATTTCGCCAGGATGGCGCGCGCATCGGCAAAGGTCGACGGATCGGGAACGGTCGGTCCCGAGCCGATTACCGCCGGATCGTCACCCGGCACGTCCGAAATCGCCAGCGTGACGACCCGCGCTGGCGACGCGGCCGCCGCCAGCCGGCCACCTTTGATCGCCGACAAGTGCTTGCGCACGGTATTCAGTTCCGAGATCGTGGCGCCGCAGCGCAACAGTTCGCGCGTCAGCGCGCGCTTGTCGTCGAGCGTGATGCCAGGCGCCGGCATCGCCAGCAGCGCCGAGGCGCCGCCCGAGATCAGGCAGAGGACCAGATCGTCGCGCGTCAAGCCCTGAACGGTATTCAGGATGCGCGCCGCCGCCGCTTGGCCTGCCGCATCGGGCACCGGGTGGCTCGCTTCGATGACTTCGATCCGCTTGCAGCGCAGGCCGTAACCATAACGCGTCACGACCAAACCGGAGATCGCGCCGCGCCAATGGTCCTCGACCGCCTTGGCCATTGCGGCTGCCGCTTTGCCGGCGCCGACTACGATCGTGCGACCCTTGGGCGGCTTCGGTAAATGTGGTGGCAGCACGCGTGCCGGAACGGAAGCAGCGAGGGCGGCATCGAGCAGGGTCCGGAGGAATTCGCGGGGCTTTCGCGGAGCGGGCAAGTCTGTAACCTTTCGGGCGACAAGATAGGCTGGCACGTGACTCGGCCTCAACCCCCCGCGGGTGCGATGAACCGCCGCTCTGGTGAATTAGTTTCAAAGACCGTGCTCATGGACGCGGACCCCGATCCGGTCGAACGCCACGTTGCCGATGGGTCGCGCGTCATCCTGACCTGCGATCATGCCAGCAACCGCGTGCCGCGGCGTCTGGCGCGGTTAGGTCTGAGCGACGAAGTCCTGGCGCGGCATATCGGCTGGGATATCGGCGCTGCTGCGGTCACACGTCGCCTGGCGCCGGCGCTCGGTGCGGCGGCGGTGCTCGCCAGCTACTCGCGATTGGTGATCGATTGCAACCGCGACCCCGAGGACCCGTCGTCGATTCCGGCGGCCAGCGATGGTGTCACCGTTCCCGGCAACCGCGAGTTGAGCGCCAAAGGCCGCCATGCACGCCGCGCCGAGATCTTCGTGCCTTATCATGCGGCGCTGACGCAGCTGATCGAAGCGACGATGGCTCGCGGAGCGGTGCCTGCGCTGATCTCGATTCATAGCTTCACGCCGTCGCTGGGCGGTAAGGCGCGGCCATGGCATGTGGGCATTCTGTGGGACGGCGACGGACGCATCGCGTCACCCTTGCTTGCCGCGCTGCGCGGCGACGCGGCCTTGGTCGTCGGCGACAACGAGCCTTATTCGGCGCAGCAGCCGGCCGGCTACACGATGCGCCATCACGCGCTCGACGGCGGATTGCCGCATGTCGCAATCGAAATCCGCCAGGACGAGATCGCCGACGATACCGGCGCGGCGGCGTGGGCCGAACGTCTTGCAACGGCGCTGAAGCCGATTCTCGACGACGGTGCGCTCTATCGCCTCTGGCAAAAATGATGCGGCCGCACCACAATAATACAAATCCGTGAACGGAGAGAGGCATGGACGACAAGACTCGCACCGAGCTCGAGGCCGCCACCTTCCGGCGGCTGGTCGCGCATCTGCGCGAACGCACCGACGTCCAGAACATCGATCTGATGAACCTGGCCGGCTTCTGCCGCAATTGCCTGTCGCGCTGGTATCGCGAGGCGGCGGCGGAAAAAGGCGTGACGCTTCCCGATCCGGAGGCGCGCCAGATCGTCTATGGCATGCCGTACGACGAATGGAAGGCGAAGTATCAGAAGGAAGCGTCGTCGGATCAGAAGGCCAAGATGGCCGCCGCGCACAAGCACTGAGATTTTAGGGTCGGGGGATTTTCATGGCGAATGTCGGCGGCATCGCGGGCGATCGGCTGCGCTCCTTCATCGAGCGGATCGAACGGCTCGAGGACGAGCGGCGCGCGCTCGGCGAGGATATCCGCGAGGTCTATTCCGAGGCCAAAGGTGCGGGCTTCGATGTCAAGATCATGCGCCAGATCGTGCGCATCCGGAAACTCGACCAGAATGAGCGCGACGAGCAGGAAGCGCTGCTTGAGACCTACTTGGCCGCGCTCGGCATGGCCGACGGCGAGGGAAAGAAGCGCGCCGCGGGTTAAAGGTCGAGACTCATAGTTTCGCCTTGATGCGGTCGGCGACGGCGGCGATCGCAGTGCGGTCGCCAGGCTTCAGCTCCCAATTGAGCCGCAGCTTGTCGCCTAGGCGCCGCGGCAGCACGTGGACGTGGAAATGCGGCACCGATTGCGCCGCGCCCGGCCCGTTCGATTGCACCAAATTGAGTCCGTCGGGTTTGAGCGCCGCATCCACCGCCTTCGCCACTTTCAGGACCGTCGCCGACACCGCCGCCAACAGATCGGGCGGCATGTCGTAAAGCATCGGATGGTGCGGCTTAGCGATGACCAAGCAATGCCCCTCGTTGGCCGGATTGATGTCCATGAAGGCTAGGCTGGCCGCATCCTCGAGCAGCTTGAAGCTCGGCAACTGCCCGGCCACGATCTTGCAGAAAACGCAATTCGGATCGGCACTCATGTGCCGAGCCTAGCCGATGCCGTAGGCGAGGGGTAGCATTCGCCGATGACCGCTGTTGCATTGGTCCGGCCGCTGACCAACAGACTCCGCGACGCGTTGCACGCGCGCTTCGGCGACCGCTTTTCGATGGCGACGGCGGTGCGCGAACATCACGGCAAGGATGCGTCGCATCATCATCTCGCGCCGCCTGACGCCGTAGTTTATGTACGCGCCACCGACGAAGTGGCCGATGTGGTCCGCCTATGCGCCGCGGCCAAGGTTCCCGTCGTGCCCTTCGGCACCGGCACCGGCCTCGAAGGCGGCGGTGCCGCCGTGCAAGGCGGCGTCTGTATCGACCTGTCGCAGATGACGCGCATCCTCCGGGTTTCCGCCGACGATCTCGACTGTACCGTCGAAGCCGGCGTCACCCGCAAGCAGCTCAATCAGCATCTGCGCGACACCGGCCTATTCTTCCCCGTCGATCCCGGCGCCGATGCCTCGCTCGGCGGCATGGCGGCGACGCGCGCTTCCGGTACCAACGCCGTGCGCTACGGCACGATGCGCGAGAACGTATTGTCGCTCACGGTCGTGCTGGCCGACGGCCGGATCATCCGCACGGCGCACCGGGCGCGCAAATCTGCGGCTGGCTACGATTTGACCCGGCTGTTCGTCGGTTCCGAGGGCACGCTCGGCGTCATCACCGAAATCGGCCTTCGGCTCTATCCGATCCCCGAAGCGATCCGCGCCGCGGTCTGCGCCTTCCCGTCGATCGAAGCGGCGGTAGCGACCACGGTCGCCACCATCCAAGCGGGCGTTCCGGTTGCGCGCATCGAGTTGCTCGACAAGGTCGGCATGGACGCGGTCAACCGCTATGCCAAACTCGACTATGCGGTCGCGCCGACTTTGTTCTTCGAATTCCATGGCAGCGCCGCCGGCGTCGCCGAGCAGGTTGAGACTGTCGCGGCATTGGCGCACGAGCGTGGCGGCGGCGAATTCCGCTGGGCGGAATCGACCGAGGCACGCAGCAAACTGTGGCAGGCGCGGCACGACGCTTATTTCGCCATGCTGGCGCTGCGGCCCGGCGCCGTCGTCTGGTCAACCGACGTCTGCGTGCCAATCTCGCGCCTACCGCAATGCATCGCCGAAACCACGGCCGATTTGGAGGCGTCGGGGCTGCTCGCGCCCATCGTTGGTCATGTCGGCGATGGCAATTTCCATTTAGGCTTTGTGCTCGATCCCACCCGGCCGGCGGAATTCGAGGAAGCCAAGCGCGTCAACGACCGCATGGTAACGCGGGCGCTGGCGATGGACGGCACCTGCACGGGCGAGCATGGCATCGGCCAGGGCAAGACCGACTTCCTGATCGCCGAGCATGGCGAGGCGGTGGCGGTGATGTGCGCGGTGAAGCGCGCGCTCGACCCGGATAACATCATGAATCCGGGCAAAATCCTGCGCCTGAACTGACGGCGATGGTGGCGATCGAAGCCATCCAGGGCGACATCACGGCTCTTGCGCTCGACGCCATCGTCAACGCCGCGAACGAAAACCTGCTCGGCGGCGGTGGCGTTGATGGCGCGATCCACCGCGCCGCCGGGCCCAATTTGCTTGCGGAATGCCGGAAGGTCGGCGGCTGTCCGACGGGCGAGGCGCGCATTACTGCCGGCCACCGGCTGAAAGCGCGCCACGTCATCCATGCGGTGGGTCCGGTGTGGCGCGGCGGTGTGCAAGGCGAGGATGAATTGCTCGCCAGCTGCTACCGCGCCAGTTTCGCGCTGGCGGTGGCGCACGGTATCCGCTCGATCGCCTTTCCGGCGATCTCGACCGGCGTCTATCGCTTTCCGCGCGACCGCGCCTGCCGCATCGCCGTGACCGAGACGCGCGGCTTCACCGCTCGTTCGGCCGCGGTCGACCGTGTCGTGTTTTGCTGCTTCGATGCCGAGACGCTGGCGCTCTATCGCCAGGAGCTGGGCCTCTAGTCGAGCTTCTTGCTCGCCAGATCACGCGCGGCTTTTTCGGCTTTCAGCCGTTCGGTCTCGCGTTCCACTTTGGTGCGGCCGAACGCGACGCGGTTTTCCGCTGCTTGCTTCTGCACGTCGGCGCGGCGCTTCGCCTTGCGGAAACGATTGAGATTGATCGGCTCAGTCACGGCCGAGCTCGCCGCTGCGGTAGCTTTCGAGCACCAATAGGCGCAACGCGCTCGATAGATTGCCGTCGCGCTTGGCGTCGATTTCGGCGACCAGAGCATTGATCGACAAGCCGCGCTTCGCTGCGAGCGCGCGCAGCTCGTGCCAGAACGGCTCTTCGAGCGTCAGGCTGGTCGAGTGCCCTGCGATGGTCACTGAGCGCTTGCGTACCGGGCCGGCCATCAGCGCGGCCCCACCATCGCTTTGGCATCGACCCAGCGGTCGAAGTCGCGGCCGCTGACATAGCCCAAGGCGATCGCCGCCTCGCGCAGCGTCGTGCCGTCTTTCAGCGCCTTCTTCGCCACTTCGGCCGCCTTGTCGTAGCCGATATGCGGGCTCAAGGCGGTGACCAGCATGAGCGAGCGGTTGAGCAGCTCGTCGATGCGCGCGACGTCGGCCTTGATTCCCTCGACGCAATTGTCGGCGAAGCTCGCGGCGGCATCGCCGATCAGGCGGATCGACTGCAGCAGGTTGTAGATGATCACCGGCTTGAAGACGTTGAGCTCGAAATTTCCCTGGCTGCCGGCGATCGAGATGGCGACGTGGTTGCCCATCACCTGGGCCGCGACCATGGTGACCGCTTCGCATTGGGTCGGATTGACCTTGCCCGGCATGATCGACGAGCCGGGCTCGTTCTCCGGCAAATGCAGCTCGCCCAGGCCGCAACGCGGTCCCGAGCCCATCAGCCTGATGTCGTTGGCGATCTTCATCAATGACGCAGCGATGACGTTGAGCGCGCCCGACAGCTCGACCAACGTGTCGTGCGCCGCCAGCGCCTCGAACTTGTCGGCCGCCGAGGTGAAAGGCAGGTGCGTCACCGCCTTGAGCCGTTTGACGAACGCAGCGGCGAAGGCTTTGGGCGCATTGAGACCGGTGCCGACGGCGGTGCCGCCCTGCGCCACGGCGTAAAGCCGCGGCAGGCAGGCGTCGATGCGGGCGATGCCGGTTCGCACCTGATGAGCATAAGCCCCGAATTCGGCACCCAAGGGCAACGGCGTCGCGTCCTGAAGGTGGGTGCGGCCGATCTTGACGATACGGGCGAATTCGCGCGCTTTGGCGGCGAGCGCGCGCTCGAGTCGCTTGAGACCGGGCAGCAGCCGGTCGCGGACCTCGAGCGCCGCGGCGATGTGCATCGCCGTCGGAAAACTGTCGTTCGACGATTGGCTCATATTGACGTGATCGTTAGGGTGGACCGGCGCCTTGGCGCCGCGCTTGCCGCCGAGCGCTTCGTTGGCCAGCGCCGCGATTACTTCGTTGGCGTTCATGTTGGTCTGGGTGCCCGAGCCGGTCTGCCAGACCACCAGCGGAAATTCGTCGTCGTACCGGCCGCGCGCGATTGCCGCCGCGGCGTTGGCGATGGCGCGGCCGCGCTTCCTGTCGAGGACGCCGAGGTCCACGTTGGCTTCGGCCGCAGCCTGTTTCTGGATGCCGAACGCGTGGATCAGCGCCAGCGGCATACGCTCGCCGCCAATGCGGAAATTTTCGAGCGAGCGTTGTGTCTGGGCGCCCCAAAGCCGCGCCGCCGGCACCGCGACCGGGCCCATGCTGTCGCGCTCGCTGCGGGTCGCGCCTTTGGCCATCGCCTGCCTCCTTGCCTGACTCTAGGGGATAGTCAGGCGGGCAGGGGCGGTCAAGCCGCGCTCGTCAGCGTCAGGGATGCGGCGGGACCGGTCGTGGCCATTTCGCCAGATCGGCGAACTGCGCGCGCTGTTGCGGCGACAAAGTCGCGAGGAACGATTCCATCGCCGCGGTCGCCTCTTTCTGGAAGGCGACGTGGTTGGCGTCGGCCTGCGCGATCAGATCGCCAATGACCTTGTCGTCGGGCTGCGGCTTGGCGAGTTGATCCCAGATCTGGTCGAACAGCGGCCGGTTTTTCTGGAACGTCTCGCGCCGATGCTGGCGCAGGGTGGCGATCATGCCGTTGAAGGCGGCGAGCTGCGCGCCGCTCAGGCCCATTTCGTGGCTCGCGCGCTCGAAGCGCTGGATCGGCCCCATCGGCGGATGGCCGAATTGGAAATGGAAGACCAGATGGCCGACCAGGCCGGCGATGAAAAACACGTTGATCGCCAGCGAGACGACAAGCGCGATGATGAGGCCGCGCCGCCGTTGCGGGGCGCGGCCGGCTGTCTCGGTCGTGCTCATATCGCGGCGTCCTCGGTCGAGAAGAAGCTCGTCGGCTGATCGGCGGTGTCGCCGCTCACCAAGTCAGAGGATGGGAACAGGTTGCCGTAAACGCCAGAGCCCAGGGTGAATCCGACCAGTCCGGTCAGGACCAGGCAGGCCGCCACGGCGATCCGCGCCATGTGCACGCGCCAGGCATAGGCCACCGCCGGACGGCGGAACGGCACGATGCGTCCGTCGGTCGCATCGCCCGACACCAAAGCTGCGGCCCGGTCGACAATCCGCTGCGGCGCGACCGTCTCGCCGGCACGGCGCGCGGCGATAAGGTCGTCGAGCGCCTCGGGCTGCGCTGCCAGCCAAGCCTCGACTGCTTCGGCCGCGGCATCGCTCAGCCGGCCGTCGGCATAGGCCGCCAGGTCGTGCGTCGCGTCCGCGTCGTCCGCCGCCTGGTCCCGTACGGTGCGGTCAAGCGCGCGAAAACGCCGCCAGAGGGCGGCCTGTTCGGCCGATTTCATGTCCTCCGGTCCGCTCATGGTTATCTCCTGCTGAATTTAGGCATGATTGCACCAGTTCATCCCCGTCCGGAGCCCGATTTTGCCGGGTTTTCCGGGGCAAAATGCTCCCGCAGCTTCAGCATCGCCTTGTGGTGGGTGCTGCGAATCGTTTGCGGGTCGACCTTGAGGGCGGCGGCGATGTCGGCCACTTCCATGTCCCGGTCATAGAGCATGGTCAGGATCAGCTGCTGCCGCGGCGATAGTAGACCCTCCGGCAGCTTGACCCGCTCGACCGGCTCCGCGGTCACGGCGAGGGCCGATTCCGGCACCGCTTCATAGGGCGTCGTCTGCGGATGGTGCCGGCGCAGGATGTCGCGCGCGGTCGACCGCGCCACGATGGTCAGCCAAGTCGACAGGCCGGCGCGCGCCGGATCATAGGTCTTGAGCAGGCGATAGCCGTCCTTGCACAACCGGACAAACACCTCTTGCACCAGATCTTCGACCTCGCCGGCGTCACGCGCCTGGTTGCGCACCGCCGCCAGGATCAACCCGGCATAACGCCGGACGAAAGCGTCCCATTGCGCCTTGCTGCCGCGCACCAGCGCAGCGAGTTCGATGGTTTCAGCCACGCGTCCGTCCTAGATCCGCATCCGACTTATGTCAGCTTGGCGAAGAAGTCGTTGCCCTTGTCGTCGATGACGATGAACGCCGGGAAATCTTCGACCTCGATGCGCCACACCGCCTCCATGCCGAGCTCGGGATATTCGAGGACCTCGACCTTCTTGATGCAGTCCTGCGCCAGCCGCGCCGCCGGTCCGCCGATCGATCCGAGATAGAATCCACCGTGCTTCTTGCACGCCTCGCGCACTTCGCCGCCGCGATTGCCTTTGGCCAGCGTGACGAAGCCGCCGCCCGCCGCCATGAACGCGTCGACGTAAGAGTCCATGCGGCCGGCGGTGGTCGGACCGAACGAACCCGAAGCGTAACCCTGCGGCGTCTTGGCGGGTCCGGCGTAATAGATCGGATGGTCCTTGGCGTATTGCGGCAGGCCTTCGCCACGATCGAGCCGCTCCTGCAGCTTCGCATGGGCGATGTCGCGCGCGACGATCAGCGGACCTGACAGCGAGAGCCGCGTCTTGATCGGATATTGCGACAGCGTCTTGCGGATCTGCGTCATCGGCTGTTTGAGATCGACGCGCACGACCGCGCCGCCAAGCGTGGCTTCGTCGATCTCCGGCAGGTACTGCGCCGGATTGGTTTCGAGCTGCTCGAGGAAAACACCGTCGGCGGTGATCTTGCCGAGGATCTGACGGTCGGCAGCGCATGAGACGCCGATGCCTATTGGAAGACTCGCCCCATGCCGTGGCAGGCGAATCACGCGCACATCGTGGCAGAAATATTTGCCGCCGAATTGCGCGCCGATGCCCATGGCGCGCGTCAATCCCAGCACCTCTTGCTCGAGAGCGACGTCGCGGAAGGCCTGTCCGAACCTATTCCCTTGCGTCGGCAGCGTGTCGAGATAGCGGCAGCTCGCCAGCTTGACGGTTTTCAAATTGAGCTCGGCCGACGTGCCGCCGATGACGATCGCCAGGTGATAGGGAGGGCAGGCAGCGGTGCCGAGGGTGCGGATTTTCTCGTCGAGGAACTTGAGCAGCGCCTTGGGATTGAGCGTCGCCTTGGTCTGCTGATAGAGGAACGATTTGTTGGCCGAGCCGCCGCCCTTGGCGATGAACAGGAATTTGTAGGCGTCGCCGTCGGCGGCATAGATCTCGATCTGTGCCGGCAGATTGTCGCCAGTATTGACCTCGTCGTACATGCCGAGCGGCGCGACCTGGCTATAGCGCAGATTGGTCTCGGTGAAGGTGCGCCGCACGCCGGCCGAGATCGCCGCCTCGTCGTCGCCGCCGGTCCAGACGCGCTGGCCTTTCTTGCCCATGACGATGGCCGTGCCCGTGTCCTGGCACATCGGCAGCACCTTGCCGGCGGCGATGTTTGCGTTCTTCAAAAGATCGAAGGCGACGAACTTGTCGTTCGCCGAGGCTTCGGGATCGTCGAGGATGGCGCGCAGCTGCTTCAGATGTCCGGGCCGCAGCAGATGCTGGCAGTCGACAAAGGCCTGCCGTGTCAGCTCGGTCAGCGCCGGCAGTCCGACGGTGACCACACGCTCGCCACTGAAGGTTGCAGTGCCGACGTGGTCGGAAGACAGCTTGCGGTAGGGCGTGTCGTCCTCGCCCAGCGGAAACATTTCGTGGAAGGCGGCATCCATGCTGCGCTCGCGATCCGGGAAAACGGCCGAGAAAGAGCCTATTACGCCGGTCCGGTCAAGCGCAGCCACCATAGGCGCAAGACCATCGGAAAGCTGCGGTTTTTCCGCGCCAGCGCCGGCGCTAGATAGCCGCCGGGAACCTTTTCCTCCGACAATCATCTATGGGGCTATGGCGGGTAGGCAGGCTGTGGTTCAGATCGCGGGAAAAATCGGCGCGGATGCCGAGTTGCTGGCGCTGATGCGGCGCGGCGAACCGGCCGCATTCGCTGCGCTGATGCGCCAGAACAATCGTCGGCTCTATCGCTTGGCGCGCAGCATCGTGCGCGACGAAAGCGAGGCCGAGGACGTCGTGCAGGAAACCTACGTCCGCGCTCTCGCCCATCTCGACGACTTCCGCGGCGAGGCGAGCCTGACAACTTGGCTCGCCCGCATTGCCGCTAACGAAGCGCTCGGCCGCTTGCGCCGCCGTCGCCCGACGGTCGATCTCGCCCAGGCAGAGAACGTTGTCGCGCTGCCCGGCCTTGGTGCCGCGATCAATCCGGAGAACGCCGCTGCACGGCGCGAAGTCCGCCGCGTCATCGAGCGCGCGGTCGACGATCTGCCGGCGAGTTTCCGCACTGTCTTCATGCTGCGCGCGGTCGAGCAGATGAGCATCGACGAAACCGCCGCGTTGCTCGGCATACCTGCGGAAACGGTGAAAAGCCGCTTCCATCGCGCCAACCGCCAGCTCCGTCAGGCGTTGAGCGCCGAATTCGCCTCGATCCTCGATGACGCCTTTCCATTCGCCGGCGCGCGCTGCGATGCGCTGATGGGCCGTGTGCTGGCGCGCATCGGTGTCGCAGCCGCAGATCCCAATTCGTCCGTTATCAACCAGAAACCAAAGGAGTGAACCATGCGTCGACTGCTCGTTGCTCTCGCATTATTGGCTTTCGTGGCCACGCCGGCTTTTGCTCAGAACGTCGCCAAGGAACCGCCGGGCGGCGCCTATAAGAAGGTCAGTACCCTCGTGAAGCTGCCTGACTTCCTGCCCGGCATCGGCGTGCTCTACGTCGATCCGAAGACGCTGCCGGCCGGACCGTTCCTCGCCTACGACCACAAGGGCCGGTTGGTGAGCACGATCTACATGATCCCGATCAAGGATTTCGAAGCGCAGAAAGCCTTCAATCTCGCGGC
>DASQGX010000259.1:0-8287 GCA_035632395.1 Allostellaceae bacterium | reverse complement strand
GGGAACATGCGCTCGCCGGCGACGATGAGCTCGAGCTGGCGCTTGAACACCAGCGGCCGGCTGACCTTCGAGAGATAGCCGTCGAGATCGAGCTGCGAGCAGATCAGCCACCAATCCGGCGTCAGCCGGTTGGACAGCAGGACGATCCGCGCCTGCGGAAACCGATGGCGCAGCATGCCGAGTTGTTCGCGCCATTGGGCCAGATTGCCGTCGGCGGAGACGTCGACGACGAACAGCTCGGGCAAATTGTCGTCCGCCAGCGCCGGCGGAATCGCCGCGAGATCCTCGACCTCGATTGCGATCGCGAAGCCAGCGTCTTCGAGCACGAGCTTCAAGCCCTCGCGCTCGAGCGGCGCCGGCGAGATCACCGCGACGCGCGTCGGATGAGGATGCGCGATCGGCATTGGACCAAGCGTCGGTCGCCGTGGCGACATTTGCTCACTCCCGCGTACTGCAAACATTTTCTCCTCACCTCGCGTTAGTGAATCACGCCGTTGGACGTGTGCGTGTTGCCGGGAACCGAGTTCATCACCGAGCTCGTGTAGAACGACAGCGCGGTTGCGCCGCATGGCGTCGGAATGGGCGTGCCGCCCGGCGGCGGCGACGTCGGCGGCGTGGGGCCGAACCTGGCGAATATGGTCGTCGGCACGGTATCGTTGGGCAGGAGCGCAGCGCCGCCTTGATCGCAGTTGGCGTTGGTGTGGTTGGACCAGGCGGTGTCGCTGTGATAGAGGCGGTCCGGACAGAGAAAACGCAGCGACATGTCGGCGCCTTCTGCGGCGTCGCGCGCCAGGATCCGGTCGCCGACGGACTCGGTGCCGATCGCATTGATCCGCAGTTCCGGGCCGGCGCCGGGCAGCACATTCGCCAGCGCCGCGATCAGGTTGTTGATGCCGGAGCCGGAGGGTATCGCCATTTCTTCACGGCTGACACTTGGACCAAAAGTGTCTACCGCCGCGACCTGCAGCGAGTTGCCAGCCGTGTCGCCATGCGGTGCGGCCGAGGCGACGCCGCCGAATGCGAGCGCGCCGGCCAGCCCGGCAACGAGCGACATCGCCACCAGGCTGGCACGGCGTGACCAAGCGCGAGCCGGGGGCCGACGCCGGGTTGGGTCCAATGCGGTCTGGCGATTGAGGTTCGTCATCATCACGCCGCGAAACTCTTTGGGCCCGCGCTTGAGTGCGCGATGGCCGTCGCATTCCTCTACGCACAACGCGTGCCAACCGATTGCCGCGGCCCGGCCGCGACAAATCTGTGGCTGCACACAAGGGATTTCTTTCGGCTATGCCGCCGCAATCGTTAATCCGATCGTATCGTCAGCGCGAAATCTGTCTCGCGGTTGAACATGGGTGTCACGCGACGGTGACAGTTTCTATCGCTGCACCGGACACCATTGGGTATGCGCGTCGTCGCCGTTCGCGCCGGCGGCAAAAAAATTCGCGGCCCATCATGTAGAAATTGTCGCGCGGATTGGACATTGCTGTGTCTAACGCGTGTCCAAGGGACGCGTGCGCCGGAGCCGCGGCGCGCGTGTGGCCTGCTTCTTGCTCTGCATCGCGTGTCGGAGACCAAGTCCGGCAGGGAGACAGAGCGATGAGCATCCAATCCCAATTCGTCGCCGATCGCAGCGAGCGATCGACGTTCGACGCGGATCCCATCAACGGCTCGCGCGTCGCCGCTTCGGCCCTGTTTCGAACGCTGATCGCCAACGTCGACCGGCGCCGGATGGCGACCGATCGCGTCTATTTCGCGCTGGTGAGCGTCATCGCCGAGCTGTTGTGCGACGAGGAAGTCGCGGAATTGGCCTATTACCTGGCGCCGCAGCATACCTTCGGCGCGTGCTTCCGTGCGGATCTGCCGAAGGCGCCGACCTTGCACCGGCGCGCAGCGAGCCGTCATGCCTAGGGACACAACCCTGCCGGCCAACGGCCTGACGGCCGCGGATATCGAACTGCTTCGCGAAGTGGCGGTCGTGATGACCTATACCGGACGCTGGCAATCGATCTGCCGCGCCAGCGACCTATTCTGCGATTATTTCGAAGCGCGGCTGCCGGACGAGCAGCATTCGCGGCTGATGATCGGCATCCTCCACGGCGGCCACTATTTCTGCATGGACGGCCGTACCAGTGCCGTCTATGTCGGCGCTACGCTCGAACAGGTGGCGCGGCGCGCCGGCCTGCCGCTGCCCGCGCAATTGGATGCGTTGTACGGCGTTGGGTCGAGCTGGGCCGAGAAGGCCGGACCGGGCGTGACCCGCAGCCAGTAGCGGCGCGGATAGCCCTCCGCGTCGAGATCGTTCCGCAGGCCAATGATGTGAGGCCAGCCGGCACGGCAGCCCCACGTATAGATCGATGGGGGTCCGCTCATGCCTGGCAAGGGCCGGTCGACATCGGGGAACGCGCGGCAAAAATCCATCTCGTCTTTCGTCGGCACGTGGCTTGTATCGCCGACCTTGGCGTCGCACGGCATGCCGAAACCGAAGCTGCAGGCTGCAACCGATCCGTCGACGCAACGCCAGACGACCGGTAACGCCATCTGGGCGGTGACCGCGGGTCCCAAATGCAAGGATCGGGTCACGGCGTCGGCTATCCATTCGGGCGAGGCCGGTCCGTCGTACCGGTTATCCGGATGGTCGATCGTGCCGACCGCCGCGCAGTATGGAACAGGGTCGTGATATGCTACCGGTGTTGACGTCGGCATCGACGTGCAGCCGGACGCAGCGGCGAATACCGCAACCAGCCCGAGAATGCGCGTGCACTTTCGCAGCATGCGTCATGGTCATAAGGCGCGCCGGCGGCCGCTGTAAAGCCATGCCCGCTCCGCGGGCGTGGGCGAAATTCCGGCGGACCGCGCAAGCGGCAACCGGCGGACCGGGAGGGGAGAAATGCCTGGCAGCGGGATAACGCGCCGGACGGCAATAGCGATAGGCGCGGCGGCGCTGGCCGCCGCCGGGTCTGGCGCCGTTCGCGCGGCGGGCCCCGTCGGCAGCGTGCCGTTACTGAGGGGTTTCGTCGGCGACTATTATCCCTTCGATCGGCCGCAAATCCTGCCGCGCATCGCGTTCGAAGATCTCAGCGGCAACCAACGCGACCTTGCCGCCATGGCCGGCCGCATCGTGCTGTTGAATTTCTGGGCGACGTGGTGTGCGCCATGCGTGGCCGAGATGCCCGAGCTTGACCGGCTGCAATCGCGTTTCTCGAGCGACGTGTTTGCCGTAATCGCGGTCTGCACCGATGCACGCAGCGTCCAGACGGTGAGCGATTTCTTCGCGCAACACGGGCTGCGGAATCTCGGCGTCTACGTCGACCCATCCGGGCGGGACATGCACGACTGCGCAATCAGCGCCATGCCGACGTCGTTCATTGTCGACCGCGTTGGACATGCGCGCGGTATTCTTCCTGGCGCCGCACAATGGGATTCGCCGGCCGCGCAGGCCCTGATCGGTTATTACCTGACCGAAACACCCGTCGTTACGCCGGCGCGGACCTGGTAGCGGCGCCGTTGCCGGCGCCATCCGATCAAGAGTGGTGCCCAGCCGGAACAGGCGCGGGCGACGGATGAAGATCGCTCTGGCCGTGGTCCTCTTCGCCGGTCCACAACGTGCCCTGCTTGGTGACCCAAATCGCCGCCTGGGTCCGGTTGGTGCAACCGATTTTTCGCAGCAGCGTCTTGATGTGGACTTTGATCGTCGCCTCTGACAGCTGCAGTTCGCGGGCGATGAATTTGTTCGAGCGCCCGTCGCGCAGGAAATGGAGTACCTGGCGTTCGCGATCCGAGAACATCGGGCCGTTGGACGCTTGCGCGTAGTCGGCGGCTTCGCCTTCGCTCGGCACCGTCGTGAGCAGCAGGCTGAACGGGAAAACGTTCTCGCCCATCATGACCAGGTCGAGAGATTTGCGCAGCACGTCGAGCGACGAGTCCGACAACAGGCAGGCATCGAGGTTCGCGCCGAAAATGTCGATCAGCAAGCTGCGCGGGAGTTGCACCCGCTGTGCGTAAAAGACGATGCGGCTGTGTGGGTAGACCTGCCGCAACGCTTTCAGGGGCACGACCATCTCTTCGTCGAGCCGCGAGCCGATGAAAATCAGGTCGCAATGGTCGTCAGCGACTTCGATCGCCTTATTAATGGTCGCAAAATCGTGGCGAATCTTGTAGCGCGTGTTCGCGAAGAAGGCCTTGATGCCTTCAAGCGTCAGGGTGTGCTCGGTGATTGCGATAACCTCGAAATCACGCTCGGCTTCCACTCGAATACCCTCCACCGCCGGACTCGTCCGGCCTCGCACCCCCGTGCGCCGAAGCTCGAAGCGAATTCGAGCTCCGCTTCCGGTCCCCTTCGCCTCCCGCGCCCGTTTTTTCTTGCGAACGGCTCATCGACTGCACCCGCATGCAACCGCGGCCGGATCCGATTTCCCTGAGCAATCGCGCGTTTCGCTCACGCGACTTTTTTCGCAACCAAGCCCGAGATGAGTCTCATGCATCGTCGGCATAAGCCCATTGGCTCGCATTGACTTATATCAATGGCGCAAGCGAATGCGCCGTTCGGCTGACGCCCACATTTAACACAATGCCGATCTTAAAAAATGGACGTGCGCGCAAGGTAGGGTTGCACCGCGCGCTTAATGTCCGGTGAAGACCAGTGCGATCCGCGACGCGGCAAATTTGCTTAGCCAGCACTGACAATCGGCTGCTAACGCCGACTCGGCCTCCAATGCGTGTGCGCCTCATTTGCATTCGATCGTCGGAAGCATGTTGGCGGCATATACCGACTATCCACCATCGGCCAGGATCGAACGTATCAATTGATCTGCTCAACCAATTCTCCAATGCGTTCGCCGCCGGGTTGTAACCGTTCGTATCAATCAAACGTTGTGTAAGGCAACCGATGGGATGACGCGGCGAACAATAAGGCTGAACGCCCGCCGTTCAGGCCTCGTTGCCTTCTTATATCAATAGCACAAAACTCGGTTGGGAAATCATTTGGATTAATACCCAAGTCGTAGCGCGACGAAGTGCAAAAATCGCAGCATTCGGTTCGGTCGCGCTGATTCGATTCCACGCGGTGGCATGCCAACGGACGCGATAGACGGTGGTATGCCAAAGCGCCCTTGCAAAATTCCGATGCAGGCTTCGCCGCTTCACGAATTTGTGAATGCGCGCGCGTGCAATTGCGCGATGGCCAACATGCTTCATCATCGACGCTGCGCGTCGTGCCATCACCCGCGGCGATGAATCTCAGCGCGGCAGTTGCAGGAGCCGCGCCAGCGGTTGCGATCGTTGAAAGACGCGACTGGGAATCGTCCAACCGCACCTGGATGTTCGCAACATCGTCCGACCGTCTTCGTCAATTCCGGCGAGTATGCCGACGCGAACGTCTGGCGTGCTGAACTCGATCGTGTGCGACCGATATGCCGGTGCGGACCATTCGAGCGGAGGGATTAAACCGGAATGGTGCTGGATACGGCGGCGATTGCGGCTCTATGAAGTGGTAAGGCGACGGCGACGGACGGGCGATGAAACGCGCCACTGATTGTCGTGTGTCCCGCGTCTGATCGGCACATCGCCTGAACGGTTACGCCAAATGCGGCCCAAGGCGTCTTTCACCACACCCCGTTGAGAAGGAGCGCGTGTCATGGCGACGCCAGTTCCTTTCGCGCGAATGTTGGACCTGCAGGGAACGGGACCGTTTTTGTTGCCGCGCATGAAGAGCGTCGTGTCGTTCGGCACTGGAACGTGGGACTGGCCCATCCTTCGATTCGAATCGCTGCAAGGCCAGGACGTTCTGATTCCGCTGGCGGCAGAGGCGATCAACGCGCTGAAAGTGGAAATTCAGAACTGGCTGCGGCTGCCGCAAAATCCTTTGAACCAGTGAGGATCCGGCGGCCCGCCGCACCAATTTGACGCAGAACGCGAACTTAGGGAGCAGAACATGGACGAAGGCCCGCGAACGATAACCGCTTTCAAGGCATCCAAGCCGACCGCCGTCACGCGCCCGTCAAGCCGCCGCGTCGCCGCCGTTCCCTGCGAGCCGAAATCCGAGGCGGATCCACATGACGAAATCGAAATCGCCCGGCGGCGGATGCATCATCTGCGATACCGCAACGTCGAACCGCTGCCCAATATGCACTTCGTGATCGGCAAGGTGGACCGGCATTTGACGGCGGCGCAGCGCGCGAACTACCAGCAGATTGCGCTGCACGTTCTTGCCGTGCAGATGTGGCAAACCACGGCGAAAAGCGCGCTTCGTTAGCTGCCTTACTCCGACCGCGTGCGGCGCAAGTTGCCTGTCAACTCCGCGACGAACCGTAACGATTGCCGGTAGCGCAACCGTTTGCGAGAATTGACTGGCGCCGCGTAACATCGCGCGACGGGACGGTCGTGCGGATGGAGCGGGCGGATTTCATCATCGTCGGCGGCGGCACGGCCGGTACTGTGCTGGCCGCCCGGCTGTCGCAGGATCCGACGTGTCGCGTCCTTCTCGTCGAAGCCGGCGCGGATACACCGTCCGACGCGGTGCCTGACGATATTCGCGACGTCTTTCCGAGCGCGTATTTCAACCGCGACTATTTCTGGCCTGGACTCGACGCCAGCATGGTCGATGGCACGCCGCCGCGGCCGTTTTCGCAGGCGCGCGTCATGGGCGGCGGTTCGAGCGTCATGGGCATGTGGGCGCTGCGCGGCCTGCCGAGCGACTATGACGGCTGGGCGCAGGCCGGTGCGGCGGGCTGGAGTTGGGCCGATATGCGGCCCTATTTCGGGCGCGTCAATCGCGTGGACGAGAGCGGAATAGGCAACGCGGCAACGCCGCTAGGCATCCGCAGCCTCGGCCGCGACCAGTGGCCGGCCTTCGCGCGAGAGTTAGAACGCGCCGCGGCGGCGCGCGGCCTGCCGTTTCACGATGACATCAATCAGGTGGCGGCGGACGGTTTCTTCGCCATGCCACTCAGTCACGCGGACGGCGAACGCGCCGGCAGCGCGCGCTGTTATCTCACTGCCGCGGTGCGGCGCCGGAGCAACCTCACCATTATGCCTGCGACCAAAGCCATCGGCTTGACACTCGACGGCACGCGTGTCCAAGGCATCGAAATCGAGCAGGCGGGCGTCCGGCGGACGCTGGCGGCGCGCGAAGTGATCGTGGCGGCGGGCGGCATACATTCGCCGGCGTTGCTGCTGCGCGCCGGAATCGGACCGGCCGCCGACCTTGCACGCCTTGGAATCCGGCCGGTCGCCGATCGTCCGGGCGTCGGGCAGAATCTCCAGAATCACGTCTTCATTCATTTCGCGCTGACGCTCCATCCGGGTACCGGCGTGCCGCGCGGCGCCCGCCACTATGCGCTTGCGGGATTGCGACTATCATCGGGCCATGCCGCTAGTCCGGCCGGCGACCTATTGCTGTGCGCGATCGGGCGCATCAGCACGCGACCGTTCGGCGCGCGCATCGGCATGCTGGCAGCGGCGCTCTATGCGCCGATGTCGCGCGGCGCGCTCGAGTTGCGTTCGGCCGACCCGAACCTCTCGCCGCGGATTTCGTTCCGGCTGCTGTCGGACGAGCGCGACGCTGCGCGGCTGGTCACTGCCGGACGTTATGCCGAAACGCTTCTCCTTGAGCCGGCGGTCCGGCAGACCTACCGCGAGCTCTATCTGCTGCCGAAAGAAGCGCCGTTGCAGCGCTTCAACCATCGCGGCGTGCGCGGCGACATGACGGCCGTCCTCGCTTCGGCAATCATCGACGCACCGGGGTCATTGCGGCGGCTGGCAATCGGCCGCGCCATCGCGCCCGGACGCCTGGTGGCCGACCGCGGACATCATGCAACATTGTCGCCAACGGAGATTCTTGCCGCCGCTGCACCGATGTTCCATCCCGTCGGCACTTGCGCCATCGGCCGGGCGGATGATCCGCGCGCAGTCGTCGACGCCGAGTGCCGGGTCTATGGCGTACGCGGCTTGCGCGTGGTTGACGCCTCGATCATGCCGCGCATTCCCAGCGCCAACACCAACCTGCCGACGCTGATGGTGGCCGAACGCGCCGCCGACCTGATTCGCCGCGGCCGCGCCGCGTTTTGACGCTTGACTCGGGCCGGCGTGGGTACAAACGTTTGCACGGACGGCCGCGAACGACTTGCGAAAGAACTTCTGATGTCGAAGCAACGGATCAGCTACGTGCCGCTGGATCGGATGGACGCTGCGATGCGGGCGGAGATGGAGCGGTGCCAGCGGGAAGGGACGCCGCGGCCTGAGAGTTCGGCGGTGCGGGCGCATGTTCCGGCGTGTTTCTGGTTTTTCGCCAATT
>DASQGX010000258.1:0-2285 GCA_035632395.1 Allostellaceae bacterium | reverse complement strand
ATGCCGAGATGGCCGGCGAACGGCGCGCGCAGGGTCTTCTTGTCAACGATCGCCTGCTGCTCGGCCACCTGGGCCTGGGCGTTGCGTAGTGTCGCGGAATCGGTGTCGACCTGCGCCTTGCTGACGGCGTTGACCTTGAGCTGTTTCTCGTCGCGCGCCAGGTTGATCGCGTCGAGATCGGCGGTGGCCTGAAGCGCGTGCAGCTTGGCGACATCGTCGTCCGAGCGCAGCGTCATCAGTACCGTTCCCGCGCTGACATCATTACCGGATTGGAAATAGAGCTTATCGACGACGCCGGCGACTTCGAGCGACAGCTCGGCGCCGTTGACCGCGCGCAGCGACCCGACTGCCGTCAGGGTCGGCTGCCATTCCTGCGTCGTAGCCACCACCGTCGAAACCGTCTGCGGCGGATTGGCGAAGGCGCGCATCGCCTTACCGATCATGATCGAGCGGAAGGCTTCGAAGCCGAAGATGATGAATAATACGATCGCCGCGATCGCCAGCATGATGATCATGCGCTTCGCTAGCGGACTCATCCCGCGGAAGTGCTGCTTTACGTCGCGTGGGTCGAACGGCATGGCTTAGTCCTGGGTTTTGTTCTGGGCGACGTCCGAACGGTGCCACCAGCCGCCGCCCAGCGCCTCGAACAGCGCGGCGGTGTCGGCATAGCGGTTGGCTTGCGCCTGGACGAAAACGATGACGGTCTGGCGATACGTCGTTTCGGCATTCAACAGTTCGATGTAGCTGATGGCGCCGAGCCGATATTGATCCTGGGCCAATGCCAAGCTGTCGGCAGCGGAGCGCTCCGCGGCGGTGCTCGCCTGCAGCGCATCGGCGTCGGATTGCAGCGCGCGCAGCGTGTCGGCGACGTTCTGGAATGCCGACAGCACCGTGCTGCGGTATTGCGCGGCGGCTGCGTCGTAAGCCGCTTCGGCCGCGCGCTTTTCGTGCAGCAGCGTGCCACCGTGGAATAGCGGCTGCGTCACGCCGGCGGCCAGGCTCCAGATACCGGTGCCGGACGCGAACATGCCGCCGAGCGTCGCGGCCTCGGTGCCGATATCGCCCGTGAGGTTGAACTGCGGCAGCATATTCGCGGTGGCGACGCCGATTTCCGCGCTCGCCTCGTGCAGAGTCGCTTCGGCGGCGCGCACGTCCGGACGCTGTTCCACCAGGCGCGACGGCAGGCTCACCGGCAGCGCTTGCGGCAAGGTCAAGGACGCGAGATCAAAGGTCTGGCCCGGCGGCTGGTTGGGGAAGCGGCCGATCAGAGCGGCAATGCGATCGCGCTCCTGCGCCAACAGCTTCTGCAGCGGCGGCAACGTCGATTTCACCTGGGCGAGCGTCGCCGCCTGCTGCAGCACGGCGCCGCGCGCGACCGCGCCGAGCTCGAACTGGTGATTGAGCAGATCGAGCACGTCACTATCGGCCTTGATGATGTCCTCGGTCGACGCGATCTGGGCCCGCAGCCTCGCTTCGTCCACCGCGGCTGCAACCACATTCGACGTCAACGTCAGGTACGCCGCTTCGAGCTGGAAGCGTTGGAAGGTCTCGGCCGCCTCGGATGCTTCGACCTGTCGGCGCGTACCGCCAAAAACGTCGGGCGAATAACCGACGGTGATTTCGCCGGTGTTGAGGCTGAAGATGCTGTGCGTTTTGGGCTGTCCGATGGAGGCGCCGTTGAGCTTCTCGCGCGTGTGGTTGAACTCGGCGTCAATCGTCGGGAAGAAGCCGCCTTCGGTTGCCAGCGTGTTTTCGTGCGCTTGACGCAGCGATGCCTGCGCGGCCGTGAGGTCGGGATTGTGCGCCAGCGCCTCCTTCACCAGCGTGTCGAGCGCCGGCGAATGGAACAGGCTCCACCATTCGCCCGGAATATCCTCGCCACTGTTGAAATGCTGGGCCGCGCCGCCGGCAACATCGGTTGCGGCCGTGTCGGTGAGTTTCTCCGGCGTGTAGCCGGCATCCGCGGGCGCCGCGGGCTCTTTGAAATCGGGGCCGACCGCACACGAGGCCAGCGCCAATGCGGCAACCACAACCAGTAGCCGGCGGCTCATCGTCCGCCTCCGGCAAAAATCGCCCGCGTATGGTCGCAGACCACACGCTGCACCGCCCGTACGTGCGCGCGGTCGAACGTCTTCCAGCGCATGGTCCGCGCCGCCGGCTTGTTGCAGAACACTGTCGCCTGGCCGAGGATCGCAGCGGTGCGCAGCCAAGTCCGCTCGTCCTTGAGCGAGCGTCCGATCAGCCGCGCAACCAAAACCGCACACGGTTCGCCGACGCAGCGCCGC
>DASQGX010000257.1:0-4082 GCA_035632395.1 Allostellaceae bacterium | reverse complement strand
TTTCGCGTCGGTGCGCAGGATGATCCGGCCTTCCTGCTCGAGCCGCTTGGCGACAGTGATGATTTCCTTTTGCGCAGCCTCGACTTCGGCAACGCGCACCGGCCCCTTGGCCTCGATCTCTTCGTTGAGGGATTCGGCGGCCCGCTGCGACATGTTGCGCGTCACCTTTTCCCGCAATGCCGTGTCAACGCCTTTGAGCGCGGGCACCAGCAGCGCCTGATTGATCTCCTGCAGCAGCGTACGGATGCTGCGGTCGTCGACCTCGAGCAGGTCGTGGAAGACAAACATATTGTCGTAGATGCGCTGCGACAGATCTGGATCCATGGACTTGATGCGGTCGAGAACCGATTGGGCGCGGCTCGCCTCGAAGCGGTTGAGGATTTCCGCCGCGGCCTTGATACCGCCGACGTTCGACAGCCGGACCTGCTGCGCTTCACCCGCGAGCTGATCCTCGAGCGCCTCGTTGAGCTCGCGTACGGCGCTCGGCGGAATGACTTCGAGCGTCGCCAAGCGCGGAATCACCTGCTCGATGACGCCGTCGGGCAGTGCCTGCATCACGTCCTGCGCCTGCTCGGGTTCGACATAGGCCAGGATCATCGCGATGATCTGCGGATGCTCTTCGCGGATCATCTCGGCGACGACCCGCGGATCTTCCCATTTGACCGCCTCGATGCCGGCGGAATCACCGCCATTCATGATGCGCTCGAGCAGTGCCGAGGCGCGCTCCTCGCCGAGCGCCTTGCCGAGCGCGCCGCGCAGATATTCGGTAACGCCGAGGCCGATCGCGGTTTCGTCGCGGATGCGTGCAACGAACTCGCCCATGACGTTTTCCACTGTGGTTTTAGGCACCTTGTTGAGGCGTGCGATTGCGCCGGACAGGCGATTTACTTCGCGCGGCGACAAAAATTTTATGACCTCGGCGGCGTCGGCTTCGCCGAGCGCCATCATCAGCACGGCCGCCTTTTCAGCGGGGCTGAGGTTAGTCGAGCCGCTTGCTGGTTCCGCCATGGGAGAGCCATTCCTTGATCACTTGAGCCGTTCGGCCCGGGTCGTTGGCGACGATCTTGCGTACCGCGTCGATGTCGGCATCGAGCATGTTTTGGCCGATCGCCGACACGTCGATACTCGGTCCGGAGTTTTCTGGTGCTCGCGAGCCGCCAAAACGTGACGCCGCTCCGCCCGCACCGGCATAGGCGAAATTGAGTGGCGCCTGTTGCAAGCGGCGCAGCATCGGCAGGCCGAAGCCGAACAGCGCGAGCAGACCGGCCAGAGCCAGGATTGCATTCTGCATCGCGACGTGGACCCAGGGCTGGCGCCACCAGGGTTCCGCCACGGCAGCGTTCATCGCGCTGTCGAACGGCAGGTCGATGACCGCGACGTCGCGTTTGGCGCCTGAGCCGACAGCGTTGGTGACGAGTGTCTTGATCGCGTCGATAGTCGCGGCTGGGATCGGGTGACCAGTCTGGTTGTTGACCAGCACGGAAACCGCGACGGATTTCAGTCGCCAGGGCGCATCTTCGGCATACTCGACCGTGCGGTCGATGTCGTAATTGACGACGGCATGCGATTCCTTGCTCTCCGGCTCCGGCGGGCCCTTGGGTTCGGCGGCCGACGTCGCGCCATTCGCGGCATTGGTAGCGGCAACAGCGTTCGCGCCCGGCGGACGCAGCGTAATCGTCTGGGATCCGCTGGTGATGGTCAGCGGCGTCTGCGGCGTGCCCGGCGGTTGGTTCGAGAGCGCGCCCGGCACGCCGCCGCCGACATTGCCGGCGCCGGTATGCTCGCGGCTGGTATCGTCTTGGCTCAGCGGATGGCTCTGGCCGTAGATCACCGAGCTGCGCCGCGTGTGCGAGAAATCAACGTCCGCATCAACGGTCACGCGCGCATTGTCCTTGCCGACCATCGGCGTCAGCAGACTTTCGATCAGCATCTCATAGTGCTGGTCGATGCCGCGAACGATCGCCAGCTGCTCGGGCACTTCGCCGGTGATGTCGCCGGCAGCGTGGGTCAGCATGCGGCCGTCTTGGTCAACGATTGAGACCGCTTCGGGCGCCAGGCCGGGCACACTGGACGAGACCAGATGAACAATGCCGGCGATCTGCGCACCCGAGAGCGAAACACCCGGCTCCAGCCGCACCATCACCGACGCGCTCGGCTTCGGCTGATTCTCGAGAAACGCCGTCCGCCGCGGCACCGCCAGGGTTACGCGCGCCGCGGCTACGCCGTTGACGTCTTCCACTGTCTTGGCGAGGTTCGCTTCGAGGCCGCGCATGTAATGCGCCTGCTCGACGAATGGGCTGACGCCGAGCGCCTCGTTGTCGAACAGCGACCAGACGTCGCTGTTCTGCTTCGGCATGCCGCGCGCGGCAAGCATCAGGCGCGTCCGGCCGGCCAGCGCGTCGGGCACCAGGATTTCGGCGCCGCCGTCATCAACGCGGTAGGGAATGTTGGATTTCTGCAGCTCGTCGATGATCCGGCCGCCTTCGTCCGCCGCGAGACCGGAGTACAGAACGGTGTAGCTCGTATGGCCGAACCACAACATCGCCAGAACCGCAACCGCCAGCACCAGCGCCGCGCCGGTGAGAATGACGGGCTGCCGGCCGGCGACCAGCGTCTTCGCTTTGTCGCGCAGGTTCGACGGCACGATGTTGTCGAGAAACGCCATAGCGCTACAGCTGCATGTTCATGATCGTCTGATAGGCCTCGACGACGCGGTCTCGCACCGTCGTCGCCGTCTGGAAGGCGAGATTGGCCTGTTCGACCGAGATCATCACGTCGCTCAGCGAGACGTTCTTGTCACCGGCGGCGAATTGGTTTGTCTTGCTTTCGCTCGACGCGACCGCGCCGTCGATGCGTCCCACCGCATCCTTGAGCGTGTCGAGGAAGCTGCTGGCCGCCGGAGCAGCGATACCGGCAGCCGGCGTAGGCACGGCGCCGGCCAGGCCGGCGAGCCCTTGCAGGTCGCTCAACATCGCAGCCATGACAGCGGCAGGATCGCTCACCGCACCGCCTCGATCCGGCGCATGCCGGCAACCCGGCGCATCGGCGATTTGACCTTCAATGCGTGCGCCGAGCCCCGCTCGACGGACACATTGCGGCGGTTCTCGAGAAAGACGAAGCGGCCAAGCAGATCGGCATTCGCGCTGCCCATCGCGCACAGGCGGAGCACGGTACGGCTGGCGCCGCCGTCTTGCGGCGGTTCGGCGGCCGTGACTTGACCGCAGAGCACCAGCGGCTCAAGGACGATCGGATGGATATAGAGCGATGCGGTCACCCAGTCGCCGGCGGCGGGACCACGCGGGTCCGTCCAGCGCAGTTCCCGTAAGCCCAGCTCGGCGCGGACCGACGGCGGCAGATCCGCCGGATTGCCATAGCAGGTCCGGCCGATCATCTCGATCAGGAGATTGAGCTTATGGTGCAGCGGCGCCAGCGCCGCCTCTTCCTCTTCGCTGAGCTCGGTGGCGGCCAAATCGAAGGCGTCGACCACCCGTGCCAGCACCCGCTGATTCGGCCTTTCGAGCGATTCAAGGAAATCCTCGGTCGGCTGCCCGTTGAGCGGCCGCCACGACATCGGCACGCTCAGCCGGCAGACGATCCCTCCGGCGGGTGCAGCAACCGCGCTCAGCCGATCCGCGCCATCGGCGCGCTTGGGTGAGGCCAGGCTCATGGGAGTCCTCCGATCAATGGGCTTGCGTCCCCCGGTCGAGTTTGCCAAAATACACGAAATCGCGAAATTCGTAACACGAGACAGCCGGACCTGCAAGACCGAACACCGGCAAGACGGCGGAAAAGAGCGCATCCGGAGCCGCAGGCGGTCCCGAAGCGTCCTAAGGCGAATGGGGACATTTGAGGCAAATCGACGACGGGGGATTGGCATGCAGCGCAAGATTCTGATCATGGGCCTACCCGGTGCAGGCAAGACGACGCTGGCGACCGCGCTTGGACCGCGGCTGTCGGCGGTGCATTTCAACGCCGACGAAATCCGCAAGAACATCAACCGCGACCTCGGTTTCTCCGCCGCCGACCGTACCGAGCAGGCGCGCCGGATGGGCTGGCTGTGCGATCAGGTCGTCAAGGCCGGC
>DASQGX010000256.1:0-7232 GCA_035632395.1 Allostellaceae bacterium | reverse complement strand
CTCGGCCATACGGGCGTGGAACGCGACCTGGAGGAGCAGATCGCCAAGTTCTTCTTTGAGTTCGGGCATGGCGCCGCGTTCGGCGGCTTCGGCGACCTCGTAAGCTTCCTCGATGGTATACGGCGCGATGGTCGCGAAATTCTGTTCACGGTCCCACGGACAGCCGGTGTCCGGATCGCGGAGCCGCGCCATGACCGCGAGCAGCCGCTCGATTGGCGGCTGCGCATGGGCCGAGTGGCGGCGCTTGGCGCGGGGTTTGGTCGTCGATTTTCTGGCGGTCATGGCGCGAGGCTCCGGTGCGGCATCATCTTAGCTGGCGCGCAGTAACCGCGCCCGAAGGCGTTGTCGGAGTAGTTTGCGGCGCCAATCAGCGTCAAAAAACCGAGGGGCTGGGAAAGACGCATATCGCATAATGTATATTATGGGAAATCATTAGTTCGCTTTTCGGCTCAAGCGCTTAGGCAGCGGCGCCTAAACCTCAATGACCATGCCATCGTAACCCGGCTCGACACCGTGCGGCAGCGTCCGCCGCAGCGTCTCGTAGTCGAGCGACTCGTCCATGTGCGTCAGCACGGCGCGCCGGGGCCTCACCCGGTCGATCCAGGCGAGCGTGCGGTCGACGTGGCTGTGGGTCACGTGCGGCTCTGGCCGGATGCAATCGACCAGCCAGGTGTCGATCCCCGCCAAAGCCTGGAATGCCGCGTCGTCGAGAGCAATGACGTCGGTCGAATACGCGAACCGGCCGAAGCGGAAGCCCAGCGTCTGCGAAAAACCGTGATCCTGGGTGAACGGCGTCACCGCGATGCCGGCGGCGGTAAACGGCCCGTCGATTGGATGCCGTTCGAGCACCGGCTTGTAGTAATGGCCCTCGCGGCCGGGCCTGAGCGGCGTGAACACGTAGGCGAAGCGGCGTTCGATGTCGGCCAGGGTCGCCGGCGTGGCGTAGGTCGGAATCGCCGCCTTGACGATGCGGTTGATGCCCCGCAGATCGTCAATACCGTGCAGATGGTCGGCATGGGCGTGAGTGAACAGCACGGCGTCGATGCGTCCGACGCCGGCGTCGAGCAGCTGCTCGCGCAGATCCGGCGAAGTGTCGACCAAAATCGTCCTGCCGCCGTCTTCGACCAGGATCGAAACCCGCCGGCGGCGGTTCTTCGGATTGGCGGGATCGCACGCACCCCAATCGCCGCCGACCCGCGGCACGCCCCAGGATGGGCCGCAGCCCAGAATGGTGACCTTCACAATAGGTCGTCCTCCTTAGGCGGCCGGCCGCGACGCGACGGGCGGTTTGGCCTTGGCGAACAGGCGGAAGAAATTCTCGCTCGTCCGTCGCGCGAATTCATCCGGCGCCACGCCCTTGAGTGCGGCGACGAAGTTCGCGGTGTGGACGATGAACGCCGGCTCGTTGGTCTTGCCACGCAACGGCACCGGCGCGAGGTACGGCGCGTCGGTCTCGATCAACAGCCGGTCCAGCGGCAGGTCGCGGACGATGCCGCGCAACTCATCGGCGTTCTTGAAGGTGACGATGCCGGATAGCGATATGAAGAGGCCGAGCGCGAGCGCGCGTTCGGCGAGCAGCGGGCCGGTCGAGAAACAGTGGATGACGCCCGATGCAACGCCCTCTTCCTCGAGTACCGCGACGGTCTCGGGGTCGGCGCCGCGCGAATGCACGATGAGCGGCACGCCGGCGGCGCGCGCCGCACGCGCGTGGTGACGAAAGGCGGCGACCTGCGCGTCGCGCGGGCTGTGGTCGTAGTGGAAATCGAGGCCGCTTTCGCCGATGCCGATCACCTTGGGATGGTCGGCGTATGTCGCCAAGCTCTCGACGTCGCCCCCCTTCTCCGTCGCCGCCTCGTGCGGATGGATGCCGACCGAGCACCAGATGTCGGGATCGCTTTCGGCGATCGCGCGTACCGCAGGAAATTCGCTGAGCTTGGTCGAGATCGTGAGCAGCGTGCCGACGCCGGCGCGCCGGGCGCGCGCAACGATCCCCTCGCGGTCCTCAGGGCGCGCGAAATCGAGATGGCAATGGCTGTCGACGAGCATGGCGGCGGATAGAAAGCCTGCCATCAGCGGCGCGTCAAGCGCGCCGAAGGGCTCCATCGCGCGACGTCTCAATCTCGCGTCTCATCGCGTGGCTGATCGTCGCCGCGAGCTTTTCAAGGAGATAAGGCTTGTGGAGGATGGCGACACCCGGTTCGAGGCGGCGCTGTGTTAAGTCGGAATAGCCGGTTGCCAAGACAATCGGCAGATCGGGCCGGATCTGGCGTATGCGGCGGGCGAGTTCGAGGCCGGAAATTCCCGGCATGACTTGGTCGGTGATGACGAGGTCAATCCGCGGCTCGTCGCCGAGCATTCCGAGGGCAACCGTGCATGACGTAGCGACGGTGGCGCGATGGCCGAGGTGCTGAAGCATTGCCACAGTGCTTTCCGCCACTAGCGTATCGTCGTCTACGACCAGAACGCGGTAAGTCGGACTCGCCGTGGTTCGTGGATTTTCTTTGGTCGAAGCATCGACGCCGACCGGAGCGAGACCGGCGGCGGCGACAGGCAGCCACAATTCCACTGTTGTGCCGCGTTGCAACTGGCTCTCTATGCGCACGCCGCCCCCAGACTGTGTTGCAAGGCCATACACCATCGACAGTCCGAGACCCGTTCCCTTGCCAACTTCCTTCGTGGTGAAAAACGGTTCTGGCGCTCGTGCCAGAGTCGCATCGTCCATGCCAAGGCCTGTGTCGGAAACCGATATACAAACGTAGTCGCCTGCGGCCAAGCCTTGCACCACTCCGGCTTTGACCGGTGCACTCCGCGCGGCGATAGCGAGTTTCCCGCCTTGCGGCATCGCATCTCGAGCGTTGAGCGACAGATTGAGGACGGCAAGCTCGAATTGGTTCGGATCGACACAGACCGCCGGCAATGCCTCGGCAAAGTGGATGCGAATCTCGATTGCCGATCCCAGCGAGCGGCGAAGCATGTCGGCCATTCCGTCGATGACACGTGGAATCTCGACCGCTTCGGGGCGCAGATCTTGCCGTCGCGCGAAGGCCAGCATGCGCTGTGTGAGCGTGGCACCGCGTTCTGCCGCGTGGATCGCGCCGTCGATAAAGCGGCCGACGTTCGGGTCGGGCGGAACGTATTTGCGCAGGACGTCAAGATTGCCCAGAATCGCCATCAGGAGATTGTTGAAATCGTGTGCCAAACCGCCGGTGAGCTGGCCGAGGCTTTCGAGTTTCTGCATCTGGTGCACCTGCGCGAGCGCCATCTCTCGCTCTCTCGTTCGTTCGTCGACTCGCCGTTCGAGCTCGGCATTGGTTTTCTTGAGTTCGGCGGTGCGTTCGGCAACTCGCTGCTCAAGCTCGGCATTGAGCTTTTCGAGAAGACGTGTCTTGCGATAGAGCTCGACGAAAACTTTGACTTTGGCGCGTAGCAGTTCCGGCACCACGGGAACGGGCACGTAATCCACGGCACCGTATTCGTATCCCTTTATGCGATCGATGTCGGTCAGCGCGATAGCCGAGATGAAAATGATGGCGGTCGCCTGGAAGCGCGGATGAGTGCGAATCATGGCGGCCAGCTCGTAGCCATCCAGATCCGGCATGCAGACATCGATCAGGATGACCGCGACGTCCTGCTTAAGCAGGCATTGCAATGCTTCGTTGGCGGAATTGGCCTTGACAAGAGTCTCGCCGAGGTCCCGGAGGATCGTCTCATAGCTAAGCAATTTGGCGGGCTGGTCGTCGACCAGGAGGATGTTGACCACGTCGTTTGCCATCTGGCGTCCGCCGTATCAGCGATGCAACCACATGCGCAATGCCGAGAGCAATTGCTCGGTGTTGACCGGCTTAGCGAGGTAGTCAGACGCACCGGCCTCAAGACACTTTTCACGGTCCCCTTTCATCGCCTTCGCCGTCAAGGCGATGATCGGCAGTCGGTGCGACTGGGGCTTGGCGCGAATGGCCTCGATCGTCTGATAGCCGTCCATTTCGGGCATCATAATGTCCATCAGAACGATTGCCATATCGGGCGTCGCCTCGAAGATTTCGATCGCTTCGCGGCCGGTGGTAGCGGCGAGAACATGCATACCGCGCCGTTCGAGCGCGCTGCTCAGGGCAAAGATGTTCCGGGCGTCGTCATCGACCAGCAGGACGGTCTTGCCGACAAGGTCGTCGTCCGAGTTGTGTAGCCGCTCGAGCATCCGTTGCTTTTCGATCGGCAAGTCCGCGACTATGCGATGCAGGAAGAGCGCGGTCTCGTCGAGCAGCCGCTCAGGAGATTCGACCCCTTTGACGACCACGCTGCGCGCCATGGTATGAAGCCGCGCATCTTCTTCAGGCGACAACTCGCGACCGGTAAAGACCACCACCGGCAGGTCGGCGAGATGCGGATCGTCCCGGAATTTCTCAAGCAGCTCGAATCCCGACATGTCGGGCAACCGCAAATCGAGCACGACGCAATCGACCGGCTGCGTGCGCAGGATGGCCAGAGCGCCCTCCCCGGTTTCGATCGGTATGATGTTGATATCGTCGTGGCCCAATAGCTCAGTGATAGTCATGCGCTCGCCGGCGTCGTCTTCGATGACGAGCAATGTCTTGCGCCGCGCGTTGGAATACTCCTTGATCCGCGCCAGCGCTTGCGTGAGCTGCTGTGGCGCCATCGGCTTATTGAGATAGGCAAAGGCGCCGCGCGCCAATCCGTTGTGTCGATCCTCGTCAAGCGTGACGATTTGCACGGGAATATGGCGCGTCTGGGGATTTTGTTTGAGCTGGCTTAGCACGCTCCAGCCCAGCATGTCGGGCAGGAAGACATCGAGCGAGATCGCACTCGGCCGGTATTCGGTCGCGAGCGCTAGTGCATCGGCGCCGCGTTGCGCGACCAGGACCTTGAAGCCCTGATCGTGCGCCAGATCGAGCAGGATGCGGGCGTAATGCGGATCGTCCTCGATGACCAGCAGAACGGCGTCGTCGGCCGCTTCGATCGCTTCGCGGTCGTCGAAAATCGGCACGATCGCCTGTTCGGCGATGCGGGTCACGGCCATCGCCCGGGCCGCAGCCATCGCCGCACCGTCCGGATTGGTGCCCCGCGGCGGTAGGGTCGGACCGACGTACTTCGCCGGCAGGTAAAGTGTAAACGTGCTGCCGCGGCCAGGCGTGCTGCGCAGTTGAATCTCGCCGCCCAGCAGGTTCGCGAGCTCGCGGCAGATGGCGAGGCCAAGGCCCGTGCCGCCGTATTTGCGGTTCGTGCTGGCGTCAGCCTGTTGGAAGGCCTCGAAGATGATCTTCTGTTTTTCCGGCGGGATGCCGATACCGCTATCGGATACTTCGAATGCCACGACCGAGGGAGCATGACTCAACACCGGATGATCTGTCGTCCAGCCGCCTGCCGCCAGTGACAAACTCAACCGCACGCCGCCATGCTCGGTGAATTTGAACGAGTTGCTCAGCAGGTTCTTGAGCACCTGTTGCAGCCGCTTGGCGTCGGTGACGATACTGCGATCGAGGTGTGAATCGATCTGGATGTCGAACGACAGCCGGCGGCTCTCCGCCTCGTGGCGGAACGCTCTCGTCAGCATATCTTGTAGGTTCGCGAGGAAAACCTCGTCGGCCTCGACCGACACCGTGCCGGACTCGATCTTCGACAAGTCGAGAATATCGCTGATCAAGTTCAAAAGGTCCGTCCCTGCGGCGTGGATGGTCCGGGAAAACTCGACCTGTTTCGGCGTCAGGTTGGCATCGGCGTTCTCGGCCAGTTGCTGACCGAGGATGAGGATGCTGTTCAACGGTGTGCGCAGTTCGTGCGACATGTTGGCCAGGAATTCAGACTTGTACTTCGAAGTCAGCGCGAGCTCGGCGGCTTTCTCCTCAATGGCACGTCGAGCCTGCTCGATCTCCTGGTTCTTGCGTTCAACTTCGAAATTACGCTCGGCAAGCTGCTGGGCCTTGAGCTCGAGCTGCTCGTTGGTCTGCTGGAGTTCGCGTTGGCGCGTCTGTAATTCGTTGGCGAGCTGCTGCGACTGTTTCAGCAGCCCCTCCGTCCGCATGCTCGCCTCGATGCTGTTAAGGATGATGCCGATGTTGGCAGTGAGCTGCTCGAGGAACGAGATCTGCAAGTCAGTGAACGAACCGACAGACGAAAGCTCGATGACGGCCTTGACCTGGCCTTCGAATAGCACTGGTAGGACGATGATGTTCTTCGGCAGCAGCTTCAGCGCACCGATGCCGATCGACACCACGTTTTCGGCGGGGAGATCGGAAATCAGCTTGCGCCGCGAGTCGGCCGCGCATTGTCCGATAAGACCCTCGCTAATATGCAGCCGATCGGGGTGGCCGCTCGGTCCACCATCGGCGAAGGCCGACAGCAGCGTGAGGCCGGCGTCGCTCCCGCCGCTGTCGTCGACCAGATAGATAACGCCGTTTTGCGCGTCGACCAACGGCGCCAGCTCCGACAAGAGCATACGACCGACTGCTGCCAAGTCGCGCTGGCCCTGCAGCATGTTGGTGAACCGCGCCAGATTGGTCTTGAGCCAGTCCTGCTCGGTGTTGCGCTCCGTTGTGAGGCGCAAGTTGCCGATCATTGTATTGATGTTGTCTTTGAGCTCTGCCACCTCGCCGCGCGCATCGACCTGAATGGAGCGGGTCAAGTCACCTTTAGTCACGGCGGTTGCCACTTCGGCAATGGCGCGCACCTGAGTTGTCAGGTTCGCGGCCAACAGATTGACGTTACCGGTCAGGTCCTTCCAGGTACCCGCTACACCGGGGACGATGGCCTGACCACCTAGCTTTCCTTCGGTACCCACCTCGCGGGCCACGCGCGTCACTTCGCCGGCGAACGCGTTCAGCTGATCCACCATCGTGTTGATGGTGTTCTTCAGCTCCAGGATCTCGCCCTTCACGTCCACGGTGATCTTGCGGGAGAGGTCGCCGTTGGCCACGGCGGTGGTCACCTCGGCGATGTTGCGCACCTGGCCGGTAAGGTTCGAGGCCATGGAGTTCACCGAATCGGTGAGATCCTTCCACGTGCCGGCGACGCCGGGCACCTGCGCCTGGCCGCCGAGCTTGCCTTCGGTGCCGACCTCGCGGGCTACGCGGGTCACCTCGGAGGCGAAGGCGTTGAGCTGATCGACCATGGTGTTGACCACCTTGCCGATGCGCAGGAACTCGCCGCGCAGCGCGCGGCCCTCGATCTCGACGGTCATCGACTGCGACAGATCGCCCTTCGCCACCGCGCCGATGACG
>DASQGX010000255.1:0-6149 GCA_035632395.1 Allostellaceae bacterium | reverse complement strand
AGATCTCGCCGCTCATGATCAAACGCTCGGCGATGCCCGGCGCGATACGGCGTGCGAGGAAGCTGTAGGCGCCCATGCCGGGGAACAGATTGAACAGGATCTCCGGCAGGCCGAACTTGGCGCCGCGCTCGGCGACGATCAGGTTCGAGCTCAGCACCGCTTCGAAGCCGCCGCCGAGTGCGTCGCCCTGGACCAGGGCAACCGAGATCACCGGCAGGTCGAAGCCGAGGCCCGTGGCGTTGGTGAAGCCGATCTCGCAGCAGCTATGCGCATAGCGGCGCAGCGCGGCGCGGTCGCGGTTACGGATCAGAGTCGAAAATAGCTCGAGGTCGCCGCCCAGGTTCCAGATTTGTGGCGTGCGCGAGCCGAGCACCAGGTAGCGCAACGGTGGTTCCCCGACGACGCGATCGCCGAACAGGCCGCGCACCAGCCGCTGGATCGCCTGTGCCTCGCGCAGTAGGGCCGGCGTGAAGCACGGCCGGCCGGCGTACTTGAAGTAGCAGAACAGGATCTTTTTCGTGCGGTCGTATTCGAGCTCGAATTCACGGAAACGCTGGCCGGCGATTGCGGCTTCGACGGGATCCGGCAACTGCTCGATGTCGGCGCCGCGCGCTGCCGCGAGGCGGTCCTGCACGAGATCGGCGAGTTGCGTAACCGTCGTCATATCGTCCCCCGGTTCTCGGGAAAAGGCGATCCCCGCGGTGCGGCCGCAGGGACGTGGTTAACCTAAGATTAATTTCCTAAGTAAATCAAGGAGTTTTTAACCACTCTTTAAGCATAGACTCAACCACAGCTAGTGGTTCTCGGCGGTCGAGCCGCTAGCAGTTTGGTCACGGCGGGTCGCCGCGGTCACTCGCTGGTGTTGTTGAATCAGACTATCCTGCCGCTCTCCGCCCGTTGCCCGAGCCTCAACGCAGGAGCCGCGTCATGGACGGTCTGATCTCGCGCCGAACGGTCGTTAAAGGCATCGCGGCCGGCGTGCCGTTGGCGGCGATCCTCGCCGATCCGAACCTGGCGCGCGCCGTTGCGCAAACGCTCGAGCCGGTGTCGATCGTCACCGAAGGCGGGCACAAGGTCATCGGCGCACTCGCGGTTCCGACGAAGACACCGGCGGCCGCGGTGCTGGTGATCCACGAATGGTGGGGCCTCAACGACCAGATCAAATCGGTGGCCGCCGAGCTCGCGGCGAATGGCTATCTCGGTCTCGCGGTCGATTTGTTCGGCGGCAAGGTCGCAGTGAACGAAGACGAAGCGGCGCGACTGTCACAGAGCGTCGGCGCACATCCGGACGCGGCAATCGATATACTCAAAAGCTGGATCGCCTGGCTCAAACGCGATCCGCGTTGCGATGGCCATGTGGCGACACTGGGCTATTGCTTTGGCGGGGGCTGGTCGCTCAACGCTTCGCTGGCGGCGCCGGTCAACGCCACGGTGATCTATTACGGCAATGTTCGAAAATCTGCGGACGAGCTGCGCGCGCTCAAGGGACCGGTGCTCGTGCATTACGGTTTGCACGATCAATACGTCACCACGTCAATGGTCGAAGGCTTCGAAGCCGAAGCGCGCAAGGCAGGCAAGAGCGTGACGGTTTACGCCTATGACGCCAACCACGCCTTCGCTAATCCAACTGGCGCCGGTTTTCCTTACGTCAAAGATGCGGCCGATCGCGCCTGGAGCCGGACCATCGCGTTTCTGAAAGCCAACGATAAGTAACAGCGCCGCCGCGAACCGGCGGCGCGAGGGGCAAGGCGTGTTCGAAGGCTTTACGCGGACTGTGATCGAAACCAGCGGCGCTCACATCGTCACCATTCATGGTGGCAAGGGCCCGCCGGTGCTGCTGATGCACGGCAATCCATTCACCCATGTTTCGTGGCATCGGGTCGCGCCGGCGCTTGCCAAGCAATTCACCGTGGTCTGCACCGATCTCCGCGGCTATGGCGATTCGTCAAAGCCGGAGCCAGTTGCCGACCACGCCAACTATTCGTTCCGCGCCATGGCGCAAGACAATGTCGAGGTAATGGCGAAGCTCGGCTTCGCGCGCTTCGCCGCCGTCGGCCACGATAGGGGTGCACGCGTGCTTCACCGCATGTGCCTCGACCATCCAGACAAAGTCACGCATGCGGCTATCATCGACATCATTCCGACGCACTATCTCCTCAACCACGTGTCACGCGCCTGGGGCCTGTTCTCGTGGCACTGGTTCTTCATGGCCCAGCCATACGACCTGCCTGAGCGGCTGATGCTCGCCGATCCCGAATTCTATCTGCGCAAGAAGCTGAGCAAAGGGCCCGAGGGCATGGCGTTCTTTGCGCCCGAGGCACTCGCCGAGTATCTGCGCTGCTTCAAAAATCCGGCGACGGTGCGCGGCATGTGCGAAGACTATCGCGCCACCTTCGGCGTCGATCTCGCCATGGATGAGGCAGATTTCGCCACCGGACGCCGGATCGATTGTCCGGTGTTGCTCGTATGGGGTGCAACCGGCGGCGTCGGCCGCAACCATCAGCCGCTGGCGATTTGGCGCGACTATGCGAGCAACATCACGGGCGCCGAGGCGTTGCCGTGCGGTCATTACGTGCCCGAGCAATGTCCGACAGAGACCGCAGCGGCGCTGCAGGCGTTCTTCGCAGCTTAGCTGCGCGCCCGGGCCTGATCGGAAACCTTCGCCGCCGCCATCGCCTGCACCGCGGAATGGGTCAGCCGCGTTTCAATTGTGCCGCCTTGCAGCGTCTTGAGCTTCCACACGCGTTCTTTCATGCCCGCGCCGGCGAGATGGATGATGCCGAGCTCGCGGTGCGGCTCCTGCGGCTCAATGACCAGGTTCCGTTCCGCATCGAACATTGGCGTGCCCTTGCCGCAGAACCAATTGCAATAGGCGGGCAGCAGTGTCACCGGAGCGCCCTGGACGAAGACGGCGCGGTTGAGCGACGTCTGGTCGGCGAGAAAAAAGCTGATATTGCCCGCGTAGGCGCGCGGATTGATCCGGAACCGCTGCAGTGCGCGCGCATAGTTATTGGACCACAGCCGCCAATGCGGGGCATCGCTCTTGAGCGCGAAGACGCCGTTGTTGAGGATGACGTTGCGGCCATAGCGATAGCCCTCGCGCCAGCCGAAGGCCCAGGCAAAAGCCTTCTGGTTTTGGCCCCAAAACTTCGGGCGCTTGTGGATGGTCCAGTAGCCGCGGTCGATCTCGGGCACGATCGCGAGGTTGCCTCGCGCCGCGCCGCGGATGAAGAGCTCAAGCACACTGGTGTCCTGCACCCAACAATCCGCGTCGATCCAAAGATAAATGTCGTAACCCGGGAAATGCCGCGGCAGGTGCGGTCGTGCGGTCATCGCTTTGCGGCTGTTGCGCACCTGCGCCCGTTGCGGGTAGACGAGATCCCAGCCGGGGTCGCGCACCGTGGCGCCCATCTCCGCCGTTAATACGCTGCGCTCCGCGTCAGTGAGGCCGACATCCAGAATCGAAAGCGGCGGAAGTTTATTGCCGAATCCCTGCCGCAACGACGCGAGCAGATCGCTCAGCAGCCCGAAATAACCGGTGTCGGCGGCGGTGACGATGGTCACCGAAGGGCTACGCGCCACGAGCGGAACCTTTCGCGGGAAGAGGTTGCGGCTCTCTTACCGCCTTCCAGCCGTAGCCGGCAAGGGCGGGCGCTCAATGCCCGCCGCCGACCGCCACGCCGCCAGGTGCGTCGAAGATGTCGGGCGTTGGCCGGCCCTCGACGATGATCAGGCCGGACAGGCCGCGCTCCATGCGCGCTAGTGCGTGATCCACCACGACGTAGCGGCCCGGCACCGGCATCTTGAAGTCGACGACGACGGCGCCACCCGGCGGCACCGGCACCGTCTGGATACCGCGCAACGGCGGGCTGGTAAGGCCTCCGAAATCATAGACCCTGTCGAAGATGGTGCCGATGACGTGGAAGGCCGAGGTGAAGTTCGGGCCGCCGTCGCCGAAGAAGATGCGCGCGGTCTCGCCTTTTTTCATCACCATCGGATGGAGCTTCGTCAGCGCGCCGACCGAGCCGTTGAAGACGAAATACTCCGGCCGCTCGGCCAGCAGCTTCTCGACGCTGAACTCCTGGCTGCCGTGTTGACCGAACGCACCGTCGGTATAGATCTCGCCCTGCATGACGTAGAACTCATGGTCGACCTTGGGCAATCCGCCTTCGGGCTCGACTAGGATCAGCCCGTACATGCCGTTGGCGATGTGCTCGGCGACCATCGGCGTCGCGCAGTGATAGACGTAGAGACCGGGATAAAGCGCCTTGAAGCGGAAGAACTTCTCGCCGCCGGGTTCGACCTGCATTGCCGCGGCGCCGCCACCGGGACCGGTGACGGCATGGAAGTCGACCGAGTGAATCATCGAGCTGTTGGCGTCATTCTTCAGATGCACCTCGACCATGTCGCCGACGCGCACGCGAATGAACGGGCCCGGAACCTTGCCGTTGAAGGTCCAGTAATCAAAGGTCGTGCCTTCCGCTAACCGGCCTTCGATTTCGATAGTCTGCAGATCGACGCGGACGGTGGTCGGCTTGCGGTCGCCGATCGGTGGCGGCAAGTCCGTCGGATCACGCGAAATGTCGGCTTGCGCGAGGGTCGCCGGCGCCGGCTTCGCCGTGACCGTGAACTTGCCCTCCATGCCGGCCAGACGGTGACCCGGCGCGCTGCAGAAATAGATGTAGTCGCCGGGTTTGCCGGCCGGAACCACGATCGTCGTGCTGGCGCCCTTGCCGATGACGCGCGGCGACTTGATGCCCTGATCGGGGAAGGTGATGTCGTGCTCCGCGCCTTCGCCGTTGATCAGCGTAACCTGGACAGTCTGCCCTTCGGCCGCGGTCAGAGTCGGATTGACCTTGCCGTCAATCGCGCCGCCGACACCGACGAACACCATGCGGCCTTCGGCAATGCCCGAACGCAGCGTATAGGTGACGTCGGCAACTGCGCTCGACGGGGTCGACGCGCTGGCCGCCTTGCCCGACGACTGCGCCCGCGGCAGCGGTCCGCCCGACGCCGCCGCCAGGAACGCGACAATGTCGTGCCGGTCGGTCTCGGATTTGAGGCCCGGGAACGGCATTCGGTTGCCGGGCACCGCTTTTTGCGGATCGGCCAGGTAAGCATCGAGCGTCGCGGCATCCCAAACGATGCCGGCCTTTTTCATCGCGTCGGAATAGTCGAATCCTTGGAGCGATCCGGCATGGCGGCCGATAAGCTTCGCGAGGCTCGGTCCAACCAGCGTCTTGCCGGGCTCAAGCGAGTGGCAGGCCTGGCATTTCTGGAAAACGCGACGGCCATTTTCGACATCGCCGTTGTCTGTCGATACGGCAGCAGCGACCAGCTTGACCGGCGGCACCGCTGCGGTCGTGCCGTCCGTCAGCGAGCCGGCGTGAAGATGTGAGTCGCCTATATCGGCGAGAGCAACTTGGGCCTGGGCTGGCGAAGCCGCGGGTTGCGGCGCCGGCGTCTCTGCGATTGCGCTTACCACGGGCGGAGCCTCGGGCGTCACCGGTGCCGCTGTCGCGGACACTGCGGCCGGCGTCTCGGCCATATGGCCACCGGGCGGATGCGCCGCCAGGACTACGATCAAAATGACGGCGGTGACGGCAAGAAAGGCAAGAAATCCATGTCGCATGATCAGACCCGCTAGTTTTGCGGGCCGATAGGACACGGCCAAGGACCGTGCGGACCATGATCTGAATCAAATTGTCAGCGTGGTAGCGGTTATTACGTACGACGGCTGTGGCTTAAACCGCGACGAACGCGTTCGTACGCACCAATGGTTACCGCTTGTTCAGTAAGCGCCTTTTGGCAAGTTTGCACAAAATTCCAGCGATGGCGCGCCCGGAGAGATTCGAACTCCCAACCCCCAGATCCGTAGTCTGGTGCTCTATCCAGTTGAGCTACGGGCGCCGCGACGGCGTGCGTGCCGCTTAAATCGGGGCGCAAGCTAGCGGCATCAAGGGGCGATGGCAAGCCGCCCTGCCGCGCCATCGACGGCCACAGCCGGTTGCTAAACGCTTGTCGGGGTTTGCCGCGTTGCGTAAACTGTGAGGGCGTAACGGGGGCAATTCCGACATGTCGATTCGTGCGAGCCACTGCGCTATTCTTGCGACGGCGTTGCTGCTTGGCGGCTGCGCCTATGCCGACGA
>DASQGX010000254.1:0-20569 GCA_035632395.1 Allostellaceae bacterium | reverse complement strand
GATCGACATCGAGAATCAGGATTTGGTGATCAGCTTGGTACGCAGCCTGCAGCCTGCCGTGATCATCAATACCGCCGCCTACACCGCCGTCGACAAGGCGGAAAGCGAGCCCGACGCGGCGTTCGCCGCCAATTTCGAAGCAGTCGTCAATATCGGCAAGGCCGCCGGCATCGTCGGCGCGACCGTCATCCACATCTCGACCGACTATGTCTTCGACGGTGTCGCCGATGCGCCTTATACGGAGGCCGACGCCGTCAATCCGCAAAGTATCTACGGCCGCAGCAAATGGGCTGGTGAATCTGTCCTTGGCGCGCTCGGCGTGCCGCATGTCGTCTTGCGGACTTCGACCATCTTCAGTCCATACGAGCGCAGCCTGCTGAATCGGGTTTTGGTGCGGCAGCGGTTGCGACACGATCTTGCCGGTGTGACCGACCGCCGTATCTGTCCAACGTCGGCGGCGGATCTGGCGAACGCAATTGTCGCGATAACTGCAGCGCTACCGCGTGTCGGCGCGGCTGGCCACGGTGTTTTTCATTTCGCCGGCCAGCCGGCGACCTCGGTCTTCGATTTCATCGCTGCCGTCGTCGAGCGGGCCGCGCAGCTCGGTCTGGCGCCACCGCAACGGGTGCGGCCGACGGCAGCCGCCGAATGGCCGGCAGCCGCGCCGCGGCCGCGCAACGGTACGCTCGACTGCACGAAGGTGGAGCGGATCTGGGGCATCCGGCCGCAACCGTGGCGCACTGCGCTCGACGTGTGCCTGCAACGCATGACCAAGCAGACGACGGTGGCAGCATGAACTTCGGCGCGACAAACGAGATGAAGGGCATCGTGCTCGCCGGCGGCAATGGCACGCGGCTCTATCCAATGACCGTGGCGATGAGCAAGCAGCTTATCCCGGTCTACGACAAGCCGATGATCTATTACCCGATTTCGGCGCTGATGTTGGCTGGCATCCGCGAAATCCTGATCATCACCACGCCGCGCGACGCGGCAGCGTTCCGTGCTCTGCTCGGCGACGGCAGCCAGTGGGGAATTTCACTCGACTATGCCGTGCAACCAGCGCCGGAAGGATTGCCTCAGGCTTTCCTCATCGCCGAGCCGTGGCTTGCGGGCGCGCGCGCGGCGCTGGTGTTGGGCGACAACATGTTCTATGGCCACGGCCTGACAGAGCTGCTCCGCCGCGCCGCGTTGCTGCCGGCGGGAGAGACGATCTTCTGCTACGAGGTCTCCGATCCGGAGCGCTACGGCGTCGCCAGCCTGGCACCGAACGGCCACGTCACCGACGTGGTCGAGAAACCGATGGACCCGCGGTCGCCGTGGGCGGTGACCGGCTTATATTTCGTCGACGAGCGTGCCTGTGACATCGTGCGCTCTCTCAAGAAGTCGAAGCGCGGCGAATACGAGATCGTCGATCTGCATCGTGCTTACATGCGGATGGGCGCCCTGCGCGCCGAACGTCTCGGCCGAGGCTTCGCCTGGTTCGACATGGGCACGCCGGAAGCGCTGCTCGAGGCGGCGCAGTTCGTACAAGCGATCGAACGGCGGCAGGGGCAGAAGGTCGCATGCCTTGAGGAGATCGCTTATCGCCTGGGCCTGATCGACGCTCGTGCGGTGGCGCATCTGACCAAGGGCCTCAACGCCAGCTACGGCCGCTATCTGGCCAAGCTCATCGGCGGCGTAAATCAAATCCGCCATTCGGCATGATTGCCCGGACGCGCCGGGCCATGCCGCGCCGCCGCGTTACCTTCAGCAATGTGCGGCGATCGCGAAAAACTTTCTCGAATTTGAACACAAAATCGTGTCGGTCCACGGCGCGCCGACGCGGTCCGCAACAGAATTCGCGGCGTGCCGTCTATAGGGGTGTAGGCGGCAATTCGCGTGGCCCATCTGATACGCGCGGGGCGCAGCCAGGAGTCAACCCCAACCCGGAGGCTCGCTCTCGCCAGGGGCGCGCCGAGGAGGACACGATGATTGCAGGCGCGATCAATACCAACGTCGATGCATTGTATGCATTGAATTCGTTGAACACGACGACCAACAAGACCAACACCCTCGAGCAGGAACTTTCGTCCGGTCTGGCCATCAACAGCCCGGCCGACAATCCTGCTGGCTACATCGCGGCGCAGGGCTTCACGACCCAGCTCGGTGGCGTGAACCAGGCCATCTCGAACGTCAATCAGGCGGTTTCACTGGTGCAGACCGCCGACGGCGCGGTGCAGCAGCAGATCAACATTCTGCAACAGCTCCGCACCATCGCCGACCAGGCCGCAAACGGCGGCCAGACGACCGCGCAGCTCGCTTCGTTGCAACAGGTCGTGTCGCAGTTGCAGACCCAGGTGACGACGATTTCGCAGCAGGCTCAGTTCAACAACCAGAACCTGCTCGACGGCACCTTCCAGGGCGTGCAATTCCAAGTCGGCCCGAACGATGGTCAGACGATCCAGATCTCGATCGGCAATACTGCGGCTGATCAACTCGGCGTCTATCAGTCGTCGCCGAACTCGGCGGCCGGCATCTTCAAAGTCAACGGCGTGGGCACCGGTGGCGTCAGCGACAACACCGGCTCGTCGTACATCATCACGTCGGGCGCGGCGGGCGGCTTCACCGCGGGTTCGATTGGCGTCTCCGGCTCGGCCGGCGGCTCCAGCGTGACCGTAACCAAGGCCGAAGCGGCGAGTGACGTTGCAAGTGCGGTCAACGGCGTGACCTCGAAGACCAACGTCAGCGCGGTTGCCGACACCAGCGTCGCCTTCACCGTCACGTCGGGATCGTTCTCGTTCACACTCGGCGACGTCAATGCCACGGGCAGTAATACGGTCAACATTTCTGCGACCGTGACGGGCACGGTGAACGCCAACAGCCTTGCGGGCCTGGTGAATGCTATCAACCAGGAAAGCGGCCAGACCGGCATCACCGCCTCGGTCAACAGCAGCAACCAGCTGGTGCTGACGCAGGCGTCGGGTGACAACGTCACCTTCGCCAGCTTTGCCGGCACCGGCAAGTTGGCGGCTGGCGGCACCACTCAAGTCACGCTTGCCAGTGGCGGCGCGGGCAATGCCCAAAGTGCGACCGTCCAGGGCGTGGTGACGATGCAGTCGGCCGACAGCTTCGCCCTGAGCGCGGCGGCATCCGACATCGGCCTCACGACCAGCTCGACACTGTCGAAACTGTCGGCTGCGACCGTGAGCACCGTTGGCCATGCCGACGCGGCCTTGAACGTGGTGGACTTCGCAATCCAGCAGCTGGAAAACGTTGGCGGTCAGCTCGGCGCGATCCAGCAGCGGTTGCAAGCCAGCGTGTCCAACCTGCAGACCACGCAGGTGAACATGACCTCGGCGCTGTCTACCATTCAGGACGCGAACATTCCGTCGGTCACGACCCAGCTGACGCAGGAGCAGATCCTGCAACAGGCCGGTGTCGACGCGCTCGCGCAGTCCAGCCAGTTGCAGCAGAGCTTCCTCCGGTTGCTGCAATAGGCTAGGGCTCGGGAGTCGAGGGAGCCATCCCGGGTGTCCGTTGCCGGGATGGTTTCCTCGCATCCGAGCCCGGTGAAGGTCCGGAGGCGGTGAGTGGATTGCTGAGGAGGCAGCAATGACGACGCTGAGCGGCGTACTAAGTTCGAGCCAGATCACCAGCCTGATCCAGCAAGCCAGCGCTGCGTTTCAAGAGCCGGCTGCACTGATTCAGAACCAGGAGAAACCGGTCGAAGCGCAGATCTCAGCGCTCGGCCAGGTGCAGAGCTCGCTGTCCAGCCTGCAATCGGCAATGGCCCAGCTCGCCGATTTGTCGTCGACGCCGCCGCTCACGGTGACGGCCACGCCCAACGGCACGGTCACCGGCACAGCAGATTCTACCGCGATAGCGGGAACTTATTCGTTGTCGAGCATCGTTCTCGCGCACCAGGAAAACTTGATTTCGAGCCAGTTCACCAGCGAAAGCAGCTCGCTCGGCAGCGGCACGATTTCGATCAAGGTCGGGACCGGGTCGCCGGTCGTCGTTAATGTGCCAACCGGCCAGGATACGCTTGCCGGCGTCGCGGCCGCGATCAACGCTGCCAACGCCGGCATTTCCGCCGCTGTGGTCTTCGACGGCACCGGCTACGAGCTGACACTGACGGGCAACAAGACAGGATCGGCGAACGGTTTCACCGTGACCGGTACCGGCGGCCTCACCAACTTGAGCTATCACGGCAGCGGCAGCCCGATGACGGAGACTCAGGCGGCGTCCAATGCGAGCTTCACGCTCAACGGCATTGCCGTGTCGAGCGGCTCCAACACCGTCACCGGCACGGTGCCTGGTGTTACGCTGACGCTGCAGGCCAGCGGTTCGGCGACCGTCACCGTCGCCGCCAATACATCGACCCTGTCGAACGCGGCGCAAGCCGTCGTCAGCGCGCTCAACACAGCGGTCACCACGATCGGGAAATACGATACCTACAATGCCGCCAGCGGCGCCGGCCCGCTGCTCGGCGACGTCAACATCGAAACGCTGCAGCAGAATCTGTTGCAGGCGGTTTCCGGTCCCGGCGGCGCGGGCCTGCCGTCGGGCACACCCTACAATTCGCTCAGCTCGATCGGCTTCGCGGTTACCTCGAGCGGCACCGTCACGCTCGACAGCAGCACTTTCTCTAGCGCGTTGAGCACGAATTACGGCGCGGTGGCCGCGCTCCTCGGCAGCATCGGTACGGCAACCAGCGCCGATGTCACCGTCGCCGGCGTCGGCGCCGCCAAAGCTGGTACTTATGCCGTCAACATCACATCGAACACGGGCGGCACGGTCGTTGGCACGGTCAATGGCCAGGCAGCAAGCGGCACCGCCGGCCTTCTGGTGGTCAGCGGCGCCGGCGCTGCCAGTGGCCTATCGTTCAATATTGCCGCCGGCGTCACCGGTGCGCTCGGCAATGTCAATGTCAGCTCGGGCCTCTACAGCCAGATCAGCGCGCTCCTTAACGGCGCGCTCGCGCCTTCGACCGGTTCGGTGACGCAGGAAATCAGCAACCTCAATTCGACGCTAACGTCGATGAATCAGCAGATCACCTCGTTGCAGCAGCAGGCTCAGCAGCAAACGGTGCTGCTGACCCAGCAATTCAGCGCGGCAGAGCAGACGTTGCAGCAGCTCACGACCGTCAGCAGCTTCCTGACCCAGTATTTCAACTCCGGTTCCTCAACAACGAGCTGAGCCATGACCGCGAACCAACTCTCAGCCTATCGCAGCGTCGATTGCGCTGGCGTTTCTGCCGAGCGCCTGATGATGGTGGCGCTCGATGCCGTGCAGTTCTTCCTGATGCGGGCGGAGACCGCCATCGACGACGAGAACCGCGCCGAGAAGGCGCGCGTGCTCGCGCGCGCCGGCCGCGTCATGGAATTCATGCTCGGCCTCACCGGCGTGCAGCCGGGGGAGTTGAGCGTCCGGCTCGGCAAGCTCTATCGCTTTGTCATCGACGGCATCGTCAAGGGCAATGCCAACGACGACAAGGAGGCGATCATTTCGGCGCGTACCGTGATCGAAGATATCGGCAAATTCTGGCGGTTGCGGTTTCCGCACGCCGACCTGTCCGTGCAATGACCATGCAATGGCTTTGCGGGTCAGGAGCAGCCGCGAACGTTCGAGCAAGGAGTGGACGATGACGACCAATCCCATCAGTGGCATTACCAATCCGATTGTTGCCGACGCGACGGCGCCGGGCACCTCGGCCGCCGACGGCACTAAACCTGACACGGTGCCATCCGGCACTGCCGTGATGGCCGCCGACAGCGGCGAGGTTTCGCACGCGCAAACGCTTCTCAACGCAATCAGCACAATGGCGCAGAACATCCCCTCCGTGGACCAACAGCGTGTCGAGCAGATCCGCACGGCGATCGAGCAGGGTAAACTGTCGGTTAATGCCCAAAACATCGCCCAGCGCCTGATGGAAATCGAGGCGCAACTTGGCGCACCATCGTCCTCGGGCTGAGGCCAGCCGCGGTGGAAGCCGTGCATAACGGGGAAAATCGCGAAATTGTTATTGCAAAAAATAGGAAAATCGCTAACTTATCGACCATGGTTCCGGCTCATACCAACACGATCTGACGGCGAAACGAGACAAAAATGACCGAGCATCGCGATCATCGAATGACCGAACTGGCCGGCCGCATGGCGCTGGCGGCGACCGCTGGGCGCAATGTCGTACGCGGCGAGGTCGTGTTTCCGAATAACATCGAGCGGCTGCGCAAGGCGAAGGGCCTGACGCAGTCCGAGCTCGGCCACAAACTGACGCCGGCAATGGGCGTTTCCACCATCTCGAAAGTCGAATCCGGCGCGCGGCGCCTGACCAATTTGCAGATCGAAGATATTGCGCGCGTACTCGGCGTCCGCGCCGAGGAGATCCCGGTGGTCAAGGGCCGCGATGCGGCTGCCGACGTCCGCGAATGGGGCCGCGTGCAGCGCGATACCGTGCGCTGGAGCGTCGAATCCGGCGCCGCGGCAATCGCTTACGTGCTGGCGGCGCTGCGTACCAAACATCGCAAGACGCTTACCGAGGTAGCGCAGGCCATCGGCAAGACTATTTCGGTCTATCATCGCATCGAAATGGCGACCCGGCTGGCGACCGCCGAGGAACTGAAGGCGATCGCCGATTTCTACAGGCTGTCGGAACGCGCGCTGCACAAGATGATTGAAGAGCGGATCGCCACCCACCAGCAGGAGCTGAAAAAGGGCGTCGCGCCCGAGGACCTCCTGCCACGCCGCCCGCGCGCGCTATTGTGGGACAACGAGCGTTTCGCCGGCGTCGGCGTCCTCGAGCGCGAGGCCTTGCGGCGCTCGCTGCGTGTCGTTACGCCGCGGACGGTCGAGACGTTGCCGGTTTACGGCGAGATGAACGGCGCACCCAATCCGGGGTTCATCTTCGACCGGACGGCGGCAATCGGCACAGTGCCGATCCCCGATTTCTGCGGCAGCGGCGAGGGCTGGTTTGCCGCGCGGGCCTATTCGAACCGCGTCGGTATCGCATTGCGGCCGGGCTCGCTGGTTTACGTCAACACCAAACGGATGCCGACAATCGGCGACCTCGTGCTGTTCGTCCGCGCCAAGGGCAAACGCGCCGATTGCGCCGCGGTCGTCGGCGACGGATTCAAGGACACACGCCTCCGCATGTACAATCCCGATGAAGAGATTGCCATCGACGATCCCGAGATCGTGGAAGTCTTCCGGATCGCGGCCGCGGTCTATCCCTAAGGCCGGCGATGCAGATCAGCGCATGACACCGTCAAAGGTCTTCGTACCGCGCGATCTCGCGTTCGACCCATTGGCGGATCATGGTCAGGCGGCGCTCGGCGAGAACGAGGTCGGAGAAATATCCGATATCGAGCGCGAGGTCGGCGACCGCCTCGAGGCACTGATCGACATCGACGATCGGCAGAGCCGGCTTGGGCTCAACATCGCCCCCGGATTCGTTTGGATAGCTGGTCTCGGATAGATCGCGAGCGGCATAGACCGCAACGTGCTCAACCATTAACTCTCCCCCGGTTAAGCTTTTCTCACACCATCATCGACGCGTTCTGCGCCATTCCCGATCCGGTTCAGGTCGGGCCCCTTAAGACGCCGGGCGTTGCGCGTCTGGCTTTCGTGCCGCGTTACCCGGCGAATACGAACTCTGCATCGAATGGCTCATCGAACGTCGGTTCCGTTGACTATTCGCCGGTGGGTCCCGTGAAAGACCCGAAGCGTCGGCGGTTTATCGTCCGATCACGTTCAAAACTATCGCCGAGTCGGCGTCAGACGGTCAAGCGAAGAGACCGACAATTTGGCGTGGATTCAATGGGATAGAGACAAAAAAGACACGAGTTTGTTAGTGTCTTGTAATGCAGGTGCGGACACGGCGCCGTGGTTAACTTTTGATCCGCCGAATCCGTCACATACCGCCGCGGGATTAATCAAACCCGCCGCTGGCGGCAGCACGCAGCGCCCGTTGCCGTTCGACCACACCCGAATAGGAATGTGCGTAGTCTAAATTGTCGCTGTTGCCGAACCATGCGCCGCGCCACTCGATCGCGTCGCCCGGGAATTCGAAGTGCATCGCGGTCAGGAATTGCCGGACCGTTGCGCCGTCTTCGGCAAGCGGCATCACCAGCCGGTGGCACACGAGCGATACCGGCCGGCTCGAATGATATCGATTGACCACGAGTACCGGGCTCTTGTTGTCGCACGCGGCGCGGTAATTCGCTTCGACATAACGCAGGCGCGGGCCCGTATAGATTTCGTCCATGTATTTCCCGGTCAGGTCGGCGCCGTAGGCTTCGACAATGCCGGTGCCGACTAGGCGATAGCGGATCCGTCCGGTGCCTTCGATGCACTCGGTGATCTGCAGATAGGGCAGGAGCGAGGGCGGGATTTCGGTGGCGTCGATGTCACGGCGGGCCGGCATGACGCGCGGCCCGGATTTGCGTTCCCAATAGGCAAGGGCGAGGCCCAGGATCGGGTCACGACGAACGTCACGGTGCAGCAGTGAACCCAATGGATATTCCCCCGTTCATCGAATCCGCTTCAAATCGAAGCCGATCGACAGGTCAGGTAATATCCTCCGGTGTTTTCAGGCTGAGGCCAAATCCTTAACTTCGCGTAAAGGCGGTCGCACATCGGGTCACACGGTGGGCGCCGTCGTGTCAATCGGATCCGCGAGCCAGGCGCTTGCGGATTTCCAACAGTTCGCGCCGGCGCGAGCGCGTCGTTTCCGGATAGGCGAGTCGCAGACTTTCGAGCGTATCGAGCAGGATCTGCGACACGATCAGGCGTGCATTCGGCTTGTCGTCGGCCGGCACCACGTACCACGGCGCGTGGTCGGTGCTGGTTGCCGCAAGGCATTTCTCGTACGCCTTCATGTATTGCTTCCAATAACGGCGCTCTTCGACGTCGGCGAGACTGAACTTCCAATTCTTTTCGGGCTCGTCGATGCGTGCCAGGAAGCGCTGGCGCTGCTCCTCCTTCGACAGGTGCAGGAAGAATTTGACGATACGCGTGTTGTTGCGATGCAAATGGCGCTCGAGATCTGTGATCGAACGATAACGCTGGCGCCAAATATCGTCGTCGGATCCATCAATCGCTTCGATGCCTTCACCGCGCAAAATATCGGCGTGAACTCGGACGATCAGGACTTCCTCGTAATACGAGCTATTGAAGATGCCTATGCGGCCGCGCTCGGGCAGCGAGCGCGTCGTCCGCCAGAGGAAGTCGTGCGACAGTTCGGTCGGATTTGGATGCTTGAAGCTGAAGACCTGACAGCCCTGCGGATTGACTCCCGACATGACGTGCTTGATGGCGCCGTCTTTGCCGGCAGCGTCCATCGCCTGGAAGATCACCAGGACAGCGTAACGGTTGGCGGCGTAAAGCTTGGACTGCAGCGCGCTGAGACGCTCGACGTGGTCGCGCAGAATGTCCTGGTAGTCTGCCTTCGACTTGTAGACCGGCGCGACGCGCGTCGCCCATTTGTGCAGCGTGACCTTGTCGCCAGCGCGCACTGGAAAATCGTCGGTATCGATCTTCATGGAGGTCCCCCGGTCGCAACCGCGGCGCTACGCCATCGTAGGGGGCATAGGCGGCACGGGTAAATGCTCTTCCGCGCCGCCCGGCCGATCTGATAAAGAGAGAGCCCGTTGCCGGATCGGATCATTGTCGGATTTCAGCTTGCAAACTCCGCCCAGCGCCCGCGCATCCGGCTCCGTTCGTCGAGCGGCGCGCGTTCGCCGTGCTGCCTTGTGCGTCGCTTGCGTGGCGCTCGCGTTGGCCGCCGCCGCTTGCGATCGCACCGACTATTATCCGGCGGCGACGACCTATTATAAGCCGTGGACCGGCGTCATTCAGGTCACGCGCAAGCCGCCGTCGGTCTACGTCCAGCTCGGTGTCGTCGTCGCCCACGGCAGCTCGACGGCCACCGAGAACAGCTTGCTCGAGCAGCTGAAGGAGCGCGCCGCTGGCGTCGGCGCCAATGTCCTCATCGTCACGCAGGAGAAAACCTTCACCGGACGCGACATGCTTGGCATGCCGCAATATGAGATGAGCGGCGTCGCAGTTCGCACAGTCCGCTGATGCGGCGCGGCGTCAGGCCGGCTTGAGGATTTCGTTCGGTGCGGCGCGCACAGAATCGCGGTGGCCGCGCGCCATGACGCAGCCGATGAACAGTGCGATCAGCAGGGGCGTGATGAAACCCAGCCGGAAGACCGTCGGCGGGTTGATGAGCGGACTCGCCCAAACCAGTAACGCGATTGTCACGTCGCCGAAGCGGAAGCCGTCAGCATAGCCGCGCACGAAGAATAGCGTTGCGGCGATGCCGAGCAGCAGGGTGTCGTAATCGATGATGTGCGGCGCCGCCAGGATGGTGGCGGCGAGCAGCACGGCCAGCCGCAGATCGTCGGACATCGGCCGGCGATAAGACCACCAGACGCAGCCCGCGGCGGCAATGACGGCCAGTGCCTGTGTGAGATTAGCGAGTGCCGCTGGCGCGCCGAGCAGGCTCGCATAGGTGTAGATGCTCTGACCGTTGAGCCGCGCGATCACCTGCCATTGGCTGTAAACCGCGTTCGGCTCGATCATCAGGGCGAGCCAGGCGCGCCACGGTTCGAAGCCGAATAGCGCGACGCTGACGATGGCCATGACCAATGCGGTGCCGCAGGCCGCCGCGAGCGCCTTCCATTGCCGGGCCGCGATCAGCGCGACCGGCACCATGAGCCAGAGCTGCGGCTTGTAAGTGACAATGCCGAGCAACGCGCCGCCGAGGACCGGCCGGCGTCGGAGTGTACCGAAGCCTGCGAGCAGCAGCGCACAAGTGAGGAAGGTGTTTTGGCCCAGGCAGACGGTGAACGCCGCCGCCGGGCACAACACTAGCGACGCCGCGTGAATCGCGCGTTCGGCGCCGTTCCTGGCGAACCGCCAGGCAGCCGCGACCGTCGCGACGAAGGTGACTGTCAAGAATAGGAGTCCTGCCGGCGCGAACGGCAAGAGGCCGAACGGCAGCAGCAGCAGCAACGCGTGCGGCGGATAAAGCCACGGATGCAGCGGCAGCGGATGCGCGAGCCAATGCGCGAAGCGCGCGTTCAGCAGCGCGGTCGAGCCGACGCCGTCATAGAGCAGACCGAGCTGGCCCTCGAAATAAAGGCGGGCGGCGTTGAAGAACACCATCCAGCCTTCGCCAAGAACGCCGGCGAAGACGCCGAGATAGAACGTCCAGCCCCAGACGCCGAGCGCGCCGCAGAGGATGGCGACTGCCGCCAGGTTTCGCCGTTTCGACATTGCTGAGGATGTCTCCGTCGCAACGTCAGGGTCGCACGCGTCGCGTCTAAAAATGGTTAACGGAGCGTTGCCAACGGACGTGGCTGCGGCGGAGCATGGCGCCGGTTCAGTTCAGCAGAATCTGAACGTCGTCGCCGACGACGCGCACTTTGTAGGTCTTGAGATCGTCGTTGATCGGTGGACCAAGTCCCTTGCCGGTCTTGACCTCGAAACGGCCGCCGTGCAGAGGACACTCGATTACTTCGCCGTCGAGCCAGCCCTGGCTCAGCAACGCAAAAGCGTGCGTGCACAGATTGTCGGTGGCGTAGATCTCGCCGTCGAGATTGTAGAGCGCGAACTCGTGCTCGCCGAGCGTCACGCCCAACACGTCGCCCGGATTGATCGCCGAGCGTTTCGCCACCGTCACCCAATTCTCCTCAGCCACCTGCACTCTCCTTGGCCAAATCCTGCAATTTCACCGTGACGTCCGCAAGCCACGCCGGATCGACCGGGCGCTTGCGGGCGATCAATTCGCGCGCCGCGCGCATGTCGCGGCTGTTGTTCATCGTGATCGCGGCGACGAGCCGGCCGCTGTCGGTGGCGAACAGCGTGAATGCCTTATCACCCGGACCGCCGCGCCACACCAATCCGCTCCAGCGCTCGGGCACGCCGGCGATCTGAAGATTGACGTCGTACTGGTCCGTCCAGAACCATGGCACTTCGGCGTGCGGCTGATTACCGCCAGCCATCACCTTGGCGACTGCCATCGCCTGATTCTGCGCGTTCTGCCACGCTTCGAGGCGGATCCGGCGTTCGAGCAGCGGATTGAAATGCCGCGTTACGTCGCCGGCGGCGAAAATGTGCGGATCGCTGGTGCGGCCGAATTCATCGGTGACGATCCCGTCCTCGACCGTAAGGCCCGCGGCCTGCGCCAGCTCGACATTTGGCTGCGCACCGATGCCGGCGAGCACGATATCGGCAGCAATGATATCGCCATCGGCGGCGCGCAGGGCGAGCGCGCCACCACTTTCGACGATCGCCGTGATGCTGACGCCAGTACGCAGCTCGACGCCGTTGCGGCGATGCACACCCGCCATGAAATGGCCGATCTCGGGCGGACATACACGCTGCAACGGCTCGCGCTGGACTTCGAGCACGGTCACAGCAGCGCCGCGTTTACGCGCCGCTGCCGCCGCTTCGAGGCCGATGAAGCCGGCGCCGATCACCGCGATGCGCACGCCGGGATTCAATTGCTCGCGCAGCGCCAGCGAGTCTGCAATGTCGCGCAGATAGAGCACACGCGGATGGTCGGCGCCCGACAGCGGAAGGCGGCGCGCGCGTGCGCCGGTCGTCAGCAGCAGCGCGTCGTAGGCGAGCGTGTCGCCGTTCGCAAGCTCGACGCGTTGTGCCGCACGGTCGATTGCAAGGGCGGTCTCGCCGGGGCGGAAAGCGATGCCGTTCTCGGCGTAGAAGGTGAGGGGCCGCAGATAGGTTTTCTCGACCGGAATTGCGCCGACGAGCAGTTCCTTCGACAGTGGCGGTCGTTCGTACGGCGGATGCAGCTCGCTGCCGAGAAGCGTGATCGCTCCCGTGAAACCGGCTTGGCGCAGCGTCGCCGCAGCGATGCCGCCGGAGTGACCGGCGCCGACGATCAGAATGTGCCGCGCCGCCTCGTTCACGCCGATTCCGCGCGCCGATCCATGCCGAGCAGACGGTTCAGGACGATTTGTCGGGCGAAAACGCCTTGTAGGCCATGGTGGTGAAGGTGTCCTTCACCCCCGGCAGGCGCTGCAGATGCTCGACCACGAAGTGGCCGATGTCCATGTCGTCGGGCAAATAGCATTTCATTAGCAGATCGTATTGCCCGGACACCGAAAACACTTCCGAGACCTCGGCAATGGTCTCGACCGCTTCCTCGGCAACCTTATAGGCCCTGCCAAGGTCGCATTTGACGTTGACGAAGATAGTCTTCATCGGCCCCCTCGCGGCGCTCAGCCGCGCGCGGCGCGGCGGGCGAGAAACGCTGGCATATGGTCACCGAAGCCTACCACACGCGGGCCATCGTCATAATTGTGGCGATCGCGGCTGGCAACGGGTGCAGCAGGCTCAGGCGCCGGTGCGGAGCCCATCGTGATCGGCGCATAACGTGCCGGCGTGGGTTTGTGCGCCGGCTCGGACTTGGGCGTCGACTGATGCGGCTTCGCCGCATGCGGCGCTTCTTGGCGCTGCTCACCCTTGCGCGACGAACCGCGATGCGCATCGCGGTGCGGCTCGTGGGCGCGGCCTTTGCTGCGCCCCCGGCGAGAGCGGCTGCGGCCGCGGTCGTCGCCTTCCTCGAACGACAGCGTCGCAGCGGCGATCCCTTCGACGGAAACCGGCGGGATCGGCTTGCCGATGAGCTGCTCGATCGCCTGGACGAAGCGGCCATCTTCGGGCGCGGCCAGGGTGAAGGCGCGGCCTTCGCGGCCGGCGCGGCCGGTACGGCCGATGCGATGGACGTAATCCTCGGCGTGGATTGGCACGTCGAAATTGAACACGTGCGACATGCCCTGAATGTCGAGGCCGCGTGCGGCGACGTCGCTGGCAACCAAGAGTCGAATCTCGCCGTTGCGGAAGCGCTCGAGTGTCTCGGTGCGCTTCGACTGCGGCATGTCGCCGTGCAGCGCCGCGACGTCCAAGCCATGCTTCTTCAGCGAGCGACAGAGGATATCGACGTCGCGCTTTCGGTTGCAGAAGATGATCGCGTTCTTGACGTCCTCGCTGCGGATCAGGCGGCGGAGGGCTTCGCGCTTCTCGTCGGACTCGACCACGGCCAGGCCCTGGACGACAGTAGCTGCTGGTGATGCTGGCGGCGCGACTGCGATTTCTTTCGGATTCATCAGGAACGCATCGGCCAGGCGCCGGATCTCCGGCGGCATGGTGGCCGAGAAGAACAGTGTCTGACGGATCTTGGGCAACAGGCCGACGATGCGCTCGACGTCGGGAATGAATCCCATGTCGAGCATGCGATCGGCTTCGTCGATCACCAGGATCTTGACGTCGGAGAGCAGGATCTTGCCGCGCTCGAACAGATCGATCAGGCGGCCGGGCGTCGCAATCAAGACGTCAACGCCGCGATCGAGTTTGCGTTCCTGGTCGGTGAAGCTTTCGCCGCCGATCAGCAGCGCTTGGTTGAGCTTGTGGTGCTTGCCGTAGACATCGAAGGCTTCGGAAACCTGCGCGGCGAGTTCGCGCGTCGGCTCGATCACCAGGGTGCGCGGCATGCGCGCACGCGCCCGGCCCGAGGCCAGGATGTCGATCATCGGAAGAGTGAAGGAGGCGGTCTTGCCGGTGCCGGTCTGGGCGCAACCCAGAACGTCACGGCCCATCAAAACGTACGGAATGGCCTGTTCTTGGATCGGGGTCGGCTGCTTGTAGCCGGCATCTTCGACCGCCCGCAGGACCTCCGGAGTGAGGCCGAGGTCGGAAAAATTCATCGAACGGTAAACGTCTTTCTGCGGTTTTCGCTGTTGACGATGTCCTTTAATTGGGGTTGCACCCCCGAAAGTCAAATTATTTCTTAGCATTGGCAAGAATTCCGCGGCGTGGCGCGGGTTCCAGGTTTCGCCTAACTTCCCGCGATGCCACGGAAAACGCCGCTCGTCTTGCTGCCGGGCCTGCTGTGTGACGCGGCATTGTGGCACGGCCAGATCGACGGGCTGCGAAACATCTCCGATTCCTGGGTCGCCAATTTGACGCAGGACGACAGCCTGAAGGCGATGACGCGTCGGGTGCTCGACGCCGCGCCACCGAAATTCGCGCTCGCCGGACTGTCGATGGGCGGCTATTGCGCTTTCGAAATAATGCGCCAGGCGCCGGAGCGCGTGACCCATCTCGCCTTGCTCGACACCAGCGCACGCGCCGACACGCCGGAGCAAACGTCGCGCCGCCGCGGCCTCATCGAACTCGCCGAGAAAGGTGAGTTCAAGGGCGTGACGCCGCGCCTACTGCCGGTGTTCATCCATCCAGACCGGCTCAAGGACGCGGCACTGACCGGCGCGGTCGCTGCGATGGCTGAGCGTGTCGGCCGCGACGCGTTCCTGCGACAGCAGAAGGCGATCATCGGTCGCGTCGACAGCCGCGCGTCGCTTGCGACGATAAAGTGCCCGACGCTGGTGCTGTGCGGCCGCGAGGACATCCTCACGCCGCCGGCGCTGGCGCAGGAGATCGCCGCCGGCGTTCGCGGCGCGCGGCTCGACCTGATCGACCATTGCGGACACTTGTCGACGATGGAGCGGCCGGAAGCAGTGACCGCCGAGCTGCGCCAGTGGCTGACTGACGATTAGACGTCGAGGTCGCGGGCGAACTTCGCCTTTTCTTGGATAAACTGGTAACGCAGCTCGGGCTTGCGGCCCATCAGGCTCTCGACCAGCTTGACCGTCTGCTTGAAGCCGCGTTCACCCTTCGGCGGCAGCGTCACGCGAAGCAGGACGCGCTTGGCCGGATCCATCGTTGTCTCTTTGAGGGAACGCGGCGGCATCTCGCCCAGGCCCTTGAAGCGGCTGATCTCGACCTTGGCTTTGCTTTTGCCGAACGCGGTCTTGAGCAGCTTGTCTTTGTCGGCGTCGTCGCGCGCATAGGCCGTCGTGTCGCCTTGCTGGAGGCGATAGAGCGGCGGCACGGCGAGGAACAGCTTGCCAGCCTCGACCAGCTCGGGCATCTCGCGGAAGAAGAACGTCATCAGCAGCGACGCGATATGCGCGCCGTCGACGTCGGCGTCGGTCATGATGATGACGCGCTCATAACGAAGCTTCGATTCCTGGTATCTCTCGCCGCTGCCGCAGCCGAGCGCGAGGATGAGATCGGACAGCTCCTGATTCTGCCTGAGGCGCTCGGCGCCGGCCGATGCGACGTTGAGGATCTTGCCCCGGAGCGGCAGGATCGCTTGGCTCTCGCGTTGGCGCGCCTGCTTGGCCGAACCGCCGGCGCTGTCGCCTTCGACGATGAAGATCTCGGTGCCGACCGGCGACGAGCGCGAGCAATCGGCGAGCTTGCCGGGCAAGCGGAGTTTTCGCGTCGCTGATTTCCGATCGAGCTCTTTTTCCTGGCGCCGGCGCAGCCGGTCTTCGGCGCGCTGGATGATGGTCTCGAGCAGAGCGCGCGATGCCGGCGGATCGTCCGACAGCCAGTGATCGAAATGGTCCTTGAGCGCGGCCTCGACCAAACGCTGCGCCTCGGCCGAAGCCAGCCTCTCCTTGGTCTGGCCCTGGAACTGCGGGTTCTTGAGGAACAGGGACAGGATCACGACCGCACCGCTCATCGCGTCGTCGCTGGTGACCTGCGCCGCACGGCGGTTGTTGGCGAGCTCGCCATAGGCTTTAAGGCCGCGGGTCAGCGCCGTGCGCAAACCCTGTTCGTGCGTGCCGCCGTCGGGTGTCGGCACGGTGTTGCAGAAAGAAGCGATCGTGCCGTCGTCGGCGTCCTCGGTCCAGGCGATCGCCCATTCGACGCGGCCGCTATTGTCGAGCTCAGCCTCGCCGGTAAAGGCGCGCGGCGTCACGGTGTCGCGCTTGTCGAGCAGCGTGGTGAGGTAGTCGCTGAGTCCGCCGGGGAAATGGAGCGTCGCTTCCTGCGGCACGTCCTCGGGCCGCGGAATTTTCGGATCGCACCACCAGCGGATCTCGACGCCGCGGAAGAGGTAGGCTTTCGAGCGCGCCAGGCGATAGATGTTCGCCGGCCGGAAGTGCGCGCTGCTGCCGAAAATGTCGGCATCGGGATGGAAGCGCACCAGCGTGCCGCGCCGGTTGGTGGCGCCGCCGGACTTGAGCTTGGTCTTCGGCTTGCCGCGGCTGTATTCCTGCGTCCACAGCTTGCGGTCGCGCGCCACTTCGACCGTGAGCTTGTCGCTGAGCGCGTTGACGACCGAAATGCCAACGCCGTGCAAGCCGCCGGACGTCTTATAGGCGCTGCCGCCGAACTTGCCGCCCGAATGCAGCATGGTGAGGATGACTTCGAGCGCCGACTTGGTGCGGAACTTCGGATGTGGATCGATGGGGATACCGCGGCCGTTGTCGCGCACGGCGCAGCTGCCATCGGCGTGCAGCTCGATTTCGATCCGGCTCGCGTGTCCCGCGACGGCCTCGTCCATCGCATTGTCGAGCGCTTCGGCGACGAGATGATGCATCGCGCGCTCGTCGGTGCCGCCGATATACATGCCCGGTCGTCGCCGCACCGGCTCGAGGCCTTCGAGCACCTCGATATCCTTGGCGGAATAGGAGCCGGAACGTTTGGCCGGCGCGTTCTCGAACAGATCTGGCGTTTCGCGCGACTTGCGCGCGTGCGCGGGCGACATCGGCGCTATGCAAATCCGAGGGTGCGAATCACGCGCGGATAACAACATCTGGTGACGGTCGAAGCAAGAGCCGTCTCGGCGAATCGGTTATGATCGCCGCAACAAAGAAGGAGATGCGAATGGCCGATGCCACCACCGAATCGCCTCGGACGCGCGAGCCGACATTGCGCGCGATCGCGATGCCGGCCGACGCCAACGCGCGCGGCGACATTTTCGGCGGCTGGATTCTGGCGCAGATGGATCTCGCGGGTGGCTCGGCGGCGATGCGCCGCGCCCAAGGTCGCGTCGCCACCGTCGGCATCGCCTCGATGAGCTTCCACCGGCCGGTGTACGTCGGCGACGAAGTCAGCGCCTATGCTTCCGTGGCCAAGGTCGGCCGCACCTCGATCACGATCGCGATCGAAGTCTGGGCGCGCCGCTTTGCCGGCGAGGAAATCGTCAAGGTCACCGAGGGCGTGTTCACGTATGTCGCGATCGACGCCGACCGCAAGCCGCGGCCGGTTCCGCCGGAGCGTTGACAACCGCCGCGCAGTCAACCGCCGGCCGCACTTTCCATTGGCGCCGGCGGCACGTCCATAGGCGGCGGCGGAATCGCCTCGGGCGGCTCGTCAATCGGCGGCGGTTTGGCCGGATCGCGCTCGGGCGAAGTCGGCGGATTGCCCGGCGGTTTGGGCTTGCCCGGCTGTTGCGCGCGCGTCCACATCCGTGTTCGGTCCATGACCGAATAATGGCCCCGGCGTGCCCTCCGTTCCACCGTTACGCGGGGAGCAAATCGACGAACCAGAAACCTTTGGTGGCACTGGGGCCGGGCGCCGCCGGCACCGGGATCGCCAAGCCATTCGCTGGTGCGGCAGCCGGCGCAACTTCGAGCGGCCGATAAACTTTCTTGCCGATCTTGAATTCGACCGGCGCGCGGAATATCGGGCCGTCATGGATGAAGCTGTGATATTCGCCGTTCTCGCCGCAGGGATCGACGCCGTCCGGCAGCGTTGCGAAGAATTCGGCGCTCAACTCGCGGCCGACGTCACTTTCGCCGAGCATCGCATCGTTGGCGCAACACAACACGGCGCGGAATCCGCGCGTGACGAATTCCTGCGCAAGCTGCGTTGTATTCGCTTGCCACAGCGGAAAAGCGCCGCGCATGCCGAGCTCCGCGAGCAGCTTCTCGCGCCATTGACGCAGGTCGGCGAGGAAGATGTCGCCGAATGCGACGGTCTCGACGCCGCGCTCGCGCCAGACGCCAAGAGTTCGCCGAAGCGCCGCGACATATGCGTCGTTGGTACCCGACGGCCCGACATACATGGTGTCGAGCGGCAATCCGGCGGCGTTTGCCTGCGCCGCGATCAGCTCTTCGCGCACGCCGTGCATCGAAACGCGGCGATATTGGGAATTGACTGTCGTGATCAGCGCGACAATCTCGTATTCGCCGGTGCGGCGCAGGCGATCGAGCGCCAGGCCGGAATCCTTGCCACCGCTCCAGAACAGAACCACGCGCGGCTTCATCACGCTGCCTGGAAGATCGCTTTCGGAATCATGGCGTGGATGCCTTTGACGCCGTCGACGTTCTGCGTCACCTCGAAATCGATGGCGACGCTGGCGAGTGCATAGGCGTCAGCGGGATCGAGGCCGTGCGCCTCGCCGAGGAACTTGATCGTCTCGCGCACGGCGATGCGCATCGCTTCGTCGAGACTTTCGTGCAGGCCCATAGTGATCCAGTGCGTCGCGGTTTCGGCGCGCGGCAGGCTCCAGAATTTCCGCTTCAGTAGTTCGAGCCGGAAGGTGCCGGTAAGCGAGGTCTCGATCGCCGTCAGGTTGACCTCGCCGTCGCCTTGCGCGGCGTGGCCGTCGCCGGTCATGAACAATGCGCCGGGAACGTGCACGGGAAGATAGAGCGTCGAGCCGGCGGTCAGCTCATTGAGGTCAATGTTGCCGCCAAACGGTCCCGGCGGCGCGGAGTTGAGCTTGCCCAGCGTCAATGCCGGACCGGTCGCCATGATGCCGAAGAACGGCTTCAGCGGAATGGTGATGCCGGGCGTAAAGCGGGCGACGCGCGCCTCCATGTCGAACGGAATGACAAGGCTGCGGTTGAGGGTGAATTCGGCCGGCAGCGTACCTCTACCCATGCGCGTCGAGTTGATGCCGTACGGCACCCGCGGTTCGGCCGCCAGAACGTGCACGGCCAGCACGTCGCCAGGCTCGGCGCCCTCGACATAGATCGGTGCGGAGACGATGTGCGGTCCGGCGCCGGAGTGCTGCACCTTGGCATAGATCGCCACCGCGTCTGCCAGGACGTCGGCCTTGGGAATGCCGAAGCGCTTGAAGAAACCGACCGGATCGCCCTGGTCCGCGAGCAAGCCTTCGTGCGAGACGGTGTCGACGGTCACCGTCGCACCCGGCTCGACGCGGAGCACCGGCTCGGCCGCGCTCCACAGGTAGCCCCAGTGCACGGTCTCCGGACCGGATTTGACGTGGAACGCGTTGTCGCCGGTTCGGCGCACCAGGCCTGCCTTGCGGGCCCGGTTTGCGAGCGCGTCAGACGGGCTGCCGGCCGCCGCGGCCGGCTTCGCTTGGCTCCCTGGCGCGTCGTCGGCAGCGAGGAAGTCGCGCACCGCGCGCGACTTCAGGCCCTTGGCGAGGAACGCGCGCTCATCGGGTCCGATCAACGCCAGGCGCGACAGCTCATCGATAAATTCGGCGAACGGACCCCGCGTGGCGCGAGGCGCAGCGCGGGGCTTTTTTCGCGGGGCCATCGCTGTCTCCTAGCGGTCTGCCGTGCGAACTGCAAGTCGGGCCACGGCGCAAACGAAAACCCCCGCCGGCGGCGCCGACGGGGGTTTGAACGCGAAACCGAAGCGACGCTTCAGACGCTGTAATACATCTCGAACTCGATCGGATGGGGCGTGTGCTCGAACTTGTGCACTTCCTCCATCTTGAGATCGATGTAGGACTCGATGAAGTCCTTGGTGAACACGTCGCCCTTGAGCAGGAATGCGTGATCGG
>DASQGX010000253.1:0-1869 GCA_035632395.1 Allostellaceae bacterium | reverse complement strand
GCGGCAATATGGCGCTGGCGGCTATGTCGGCCGCGCCTCGGGCCGTGATTTCGATACGCGCCGCGACCTCGTCTATGCACCTTATGACCGGCTGCGCTTCGCCGTTCCGAAGCGCAGCGACGGTGACGTCAATGCGCGCGTGTGGATCCGCATCCGCGAGGTCGAGCAGAGCCTCGATCTGGTCGAACAGATTCTCGACAGTTTGCCGGTGGGTACGACACGTGTCGACCTGCCGGAACCCTTGGCCGGCGGCGAAGGCCTCGCACTGGTCGAAGGCTTCCGCGGTGACGTGCTGGTCTGGCTAAGGCTTGCCGCCGATGGCACGATCGCGCGCTGTCATCTGCGCGATCCATCTTGGTTCCAGTGGCCGCTGCTCGAAGCCGCGATCGACGGAAACATCGTCGCCGACTTTCCACTGTGCAACAAGTCGTTCAACTGCTCGTACTCCGGTCACGATCTCTGAGGCCGCGATGCGCAAGCACCTCTTTCAAGGCATGATCCACGCGCCGCTGACCGAAGCCGCACCAGTGGCCGACGACATGGCGACAGCCGAGCTGGCACAGGCGGTCGAGCGTGCGGCACGCCGCCGCCTGGGGCGCAGCCTGTCGATCCGCGCGGTTGACGCTGGCTCGTGCAACGGCTGCGAGCTCGAGATCCATGCGCTCAATAACGCGTTCTATGATCTCGAGCGTTTCGGCCTGCGTTTCGTCGCCTCGCCGCGCCACGCCGACGTACTAATGATAACCGGGCCGTTGACGTGCAATATGCGCGTCGCACTCGAACGCACCTATCGCGCCACGCCCGATCCAAAATGGGTGGTTGCGGTCGGCGATTGCGCCGCCGACGGTGGCATATTCGGCGGAAGCGCCGCGTGCGTTGCCGGCGGGATCGGCGCGGCGGTGCCAGTCGATCTCCACATTCGCGGCTGCCCGCCGCGGCCGGTGGAATTGCTCAGGGGCCTGCTCGCGCTACTCGACGCCCAGGCATAGCCGATTCGCGAAGGCCAAGGCGCCGCGCTAGTCACCGCGTGCGCGGCCATGCATTCTCTTTCGCATGGAAAGCGCGCCGTCACTCGTCGTTACCCTGCTCATAGGTCTGGCCGTCGCCTATGTCGGCGGCATCGGCGCGCGGGCGCTACGCCTGCCGCCGATCGTTGGCTATCTGCTGGCCGGCGTCGTGGTGGGGCCGTCGACGCCCGGCCTGGTTGCCGATCCGCACGCAGTTGAGGAACTGGCCCAGATTGGCGTCGTGCTGCTGCTGTTCGGCGTCGGCCTGCATTTCTCGCTTGCCGACCTGCGCGCGGTGTGGCGCGTTGCCGTGCCCGGCGCGCTATTGCAGATTGCGCTGTCCTTCCTCCTCGCCTTCGGTGTCGCGCGGCTGATCGGCTTCGGCACCGAGCCGGCGGCAGCGCTGGCGATGTGCCTCGCCGTGGCCAGCACCGTCGTGGCGACGCGCGCGCTCGAAGAACGCGGCCGGCTGATGACGGAAGCCGGACGCATCGCGCTCGGCTGGCTCGTCATGCAGGACCTGGTCGTCGTCCTGGTGCTGGTCGTGCTGCCGGGCGGAACGCCGTCGCCGTTCGTCTTCTCGGGAACGCCTCTCACCGTCGGCGCGATCAAAGTGGCCGAAGCGGCGATTTTTGCCGCCATCATGCTGCCGCTCGGCCGGCGGCTCATTCCCTGGATCCTGACGCTGACTGCGCGCGATGGCTCGCGCGAGTTGTTCCGCCTGGCGGTGATCGTTTCCGCGCTCGGCATCGCCTATCTCGCCGCCGCGCTGGTCGGCGTGTCGCCGGCATTGGGCGCATTCTTCGCCGGCATCATCATCGCCGAATCCGACGTCAGCCATCAGGCCGCCGGCGAATCCGTG
>DASQGX010000252.1:0-2875 GCA_035632395.1 Allostellaceae bacterium | reverse complement strand
GCGTCTGGGTCAAACCGAGCGCTTGCCGCAGCAGCGACAGCACGATGATGATGCGCGTGAACGAGGTCATCGCTAGTAGCACGGCCGGCAAGAACACCAGGCCGGTCATGAACAGCAGGATCTGGATCGGCACGGTGTAGGACACGGCGCCGTGGCCGGTCGGCGTGGCGATCAAGGCATCGAGACCGGCCGGTGCAGCGTAGGCTACCGCCGGCAGGACGATCAATCCGGCAGCAGCGAAGAAAATCTTGCTAGTGCGCATGCGTGCCGTCCAACGGTCGCGCGCCGCGCCAGCGATCGAATGCCTGCGCCAAAGCTGCGCCGAAACCGGCCGGCGCGGACGCCGAGGGCGTTGCCGCGTTTTCCGGCAATTCGCACAGCAGGCCGATCGCGCTGTTGGTGACGCCGAGCAGCAGCCGCTTGCCTTCGACGCGTACCATCACGAGGCGCTCACGCGGTCCGAGCGCGAGCGCACCAACGACCGAGCAATCGATCCTCGCCGGTCCGGTCGGGCCGAAGCGCCGGCGCACCAGCCAGAGCAAGCCGCCGAGCACTAAAACGACCAGGCCCATGCCGACGAGCAGCGGCATCAAGCCGCCGAAGACCGAGGCGTGGCTTGCGTCCGCAGTCAGACCCCCGAGACCGCTCATTCGACCACGAGCTCGGTGAAGTAGACGTTGCGCACGTTCGGTGTTGGCGCCGGCTGAGCAGTTTTGGACTTGGCCGCGTGCGGATCGACAGGGGGCGGAAGCACCGCGTTGACCGTGCTATTGGCTTGGGCGATGAGCTGCTTGCGTAGCTGCTCGACCCCCTGCGGGGACGTGACCTCGCCAATCTTGCTTTGCAGAATTTGCAGCCGGATCGCATCCTGGATTGCCGGCAGTGCCTGCTCGACCCGGTCCCTCGCCGCCTTGTCGGCGACCTCGAGATCGACGCCAACCTGAACGAAGCGCGTCGCCTGGTTGTCGTCGAGCATGGTGACGACAAACGGCTTGATGACGACGTAGATCGGCTGCGGCGGCGCCTCGACGACGGTCGCTCTGCGGTGCTGCCAGTAATACCAGCCGCCGGCTGCCGCGGCGGCGATCACCATGATCCCCGCCAGCGTGATGAGCCAGCGGCCGGATTTGCGCGCGCGGCGGCGCGCGGCGGGTGGGTCGCGTGTTATTGCTGCCATTGCCGATTTTCCTGTTTTTGGCAATATACCTTGCCGCAAAAGGCCCGATCACGCAAGGGTTTATGCGGCAATTTTCGCCATCCAGCCACGCCCTGCCGCCCGGTCACGCCCGCGATTCCCGGGTGAAAATGCCCGCACGCGCGATCAGGTCGTCAATTTCGCTCTGGCTGCGGCGCAGGGCCTCCTCGGCCTCTCGCAACATCTGCCGCTCCATCAGGATCTCGATCATGCGCTTGTTGCGGCGGGCGACGACCAGATCGGCCCATTCGCGCTCGCAGGCCCCCTCAAGCTGACGCACCTGCAGTTCCTCGCGCGCCACCACGTCGGCGACGCGGCGGATGAACGCCGCCACCGACGCCGCTTGCGACGCCACCACGCCCTGGCGGCCGCCATCCTCGAGCTGCGCGCGATAGCTGTCGCCGTATTGCCGGAGCAGGTTAAGCTTGCGGCGGGCGGCGGCGCACTCCTTGGCGAGCACGGCCCATCGCCGCTGTGCGTCCTCGACCTGACGCTCCGCCAATTTTCCCATTGCATGCAACGCCATCAACCGCCTCCAGATTTACCGAGTGTTTGCGAAAGGTCTTCGATGCTGCGAACGAATTCGACGCGCTGGTTCATTTCCTGCTGCAGGAACCGCTCGAACGCTGGATGGAGCGCGACGGCGCGGTCGAGCACGCCATCGTGTCCCGACCGATAGCCGCCGATCGCGATCATGTCGCGGCTTTCCTCGTAGCGCGTGTGCAGCTCGCGGAACTCGCGCGCCGCGGCGAACTGCTCCGGCGCCACAACCGAGAACATCACGCGGCTGACCGAAGCGGAAACGTCGATTGCTGGAAAATGGCCGCGCTCAGCGATTCGCCGGGACAGGACGATATGCCCGTCGCAGATAGCACGCGCGGCGTCGGCGACCGGATCATTGAGATCGTCGCCTTCGACCAGGACGGTATAGAACGCCGTGATGCTGCCGTTGCGCGGACCGCCGGTGCCGGCGCGCTCAACCAGGGACGCCAGCCGGCCGAAAACTGACGGTGGATAGCCGCGGCTAGAGGGCACTTCTCCGACGGCGAGGGCAATTTCGCGCGACGCGATGGCGAAGCGCGTCAGCGAATCCATCAACAGCAGAACGTTGCAGCCTTGGTCGCGGAAATATTCGGCGATAGTCGACGCGCGCAGCGCGCCGTGCACGCGCGCCAGCGCCGACTGATCGGCCGGCACCGCAACGATCACGGCCTTGGCCAGTGCCTCCGGCGCCAGGTTGCGCTCGATGAATTCCTTGATCTCGCGGCCGCGCTCGCCGATCAGGCCGACGACGACGATATCGGCAGCGGTATAGCGCGCCATCATGCCGAGCAGCACGCTCTTGCCAACGCCGCTGCCGGCGAACAGACCGAGACGCGCCCCCTCGCCAACCGTGAACAGCGCATTGATCGAACGGACGCCGACGTCGAGCGGCTGATCGATAATGGTGCGTGCCATCGGATTGGTCGGGCGGCCGAACAACGCCATGTGCTCGGTGCAGCGCACCGGACCTTTTCCGTCGAGCGGCCGGCCGGCGCCGTCGATGACGCGACCGAGCAGCGCCTTGCCGACCGGCACTTCGCTCGCCGAACCGGCCGGAATGACCCGGGCGCCAGCAGCCAGGCCGTCGGCGTGACCTTCGACCATGAGAAAGGCCCGGCCGCCATCGAAGCCGATGAC
>DASQGX010000251.1:0-8342 GCA_035632395.1 Allostellaceae bacterium | reverse complement strand
CCGAAGCGCTCGACGCGCTGATGGCAGGCTTTCCCGCCGGAACGCTGTCCGGCGCGCCCAAGGTGCGGGCGATGGAGATCATCGACGAGCTCGAGCCCGAACGCCGCAACCTCTACGGCGGCGGCATCGGCTATTTCGCCGCCGACGGCAGCATGGACACGTGCATCGTGCTGCGGACCGCGATCGTTAAGGACGGCAAGATGGTGGTGCAGGCCGGCTGCGGCGTCGTCGCCGACAGCGATCCGGCGGCCGAGTATCAGGAAATCCAGGACAAGGCGCGCGCCCTTTTCCGCGCGGCGGAAGAAGCGGTCAACTTCGCACGGCGCTGAGCCGCGCCGTCAAACCCCTGACTGCCTCCAATTTTGGATGACACATTGTGTCATATCAGATACGGTTTTGCCTGCCGAGCCAGGAGGCGCGCCATGAAGATCGTCCGCGACAAAAGCGAATATCACCAGCAGACGAGCGAGCGGATGGAGCGCCACTTCACCGTGCCGGCGTGGACCATGCGCCAAAAGCTGGCGCTCGCGGGCCGCATCCTCGGCATGGAAGGCCACGATTCCGGTCTCGCCGGCCAGCTTTCGGCGCGCGCCGAGAAGCCGGGCACCTATTACATGCTGCGCTTTGGCCTCGGCCTCGAGGAAGCGACGCCCGACAACCTCTTGCTAGTGGACGACGACCTCAACGTGCTCGAAGGCGACGGCATGCCGAACCCGTCGAACCGCTTTCACCTGTGGGTTTACCGCGCCAAGCCGCACGTCAACGCGATCATGCACACCCACCCGCCGCACGTCTCGGCGCTGTCGATGGTCGGCGTGCCGCTCAAGCCGGCGCACATGGACACGAGCATGTTTTACGAGGATTGCGCCTGGCTGCCGGAATGGCCGGGAACGCCGATCGGCGACGAGGAAGGCAAGCTGATATCCGAGGCGATTGGCAATAAACGCGCCATCCTGCTCGCGCATCACGGCCAGCTCGCCGCCTGCGGCACGATCGAGGAGGCGGCGGTGCTGTCGATCTTCATCGAACGCGCGGCCAAGCTGCAGCTCATGGCCATGAGCGCCGGCGCCATCAAAGACGTCGATCCGACGCTCGCCCGCGAGGCGCACGACTATCGGCTGAAGCCGCGCGCAGTCGGCGCGACGTTCTATTATTACGGGCGCCGCGCGTTGCGGAATGATCCGGACGCCGGCCTGTTCGCGGCTCCGGACGATGCGCCGCAACGGCGAACGGCCGGCCGCTGATCGAATAACCGACCGGGAAAACCCGGCGAACAACGAGCCACGGGGAGGAGCAAGTGAAACAGTCGAGAATTCGTCTCTGGAGCTGCGCCCTGGCGGCGCTGGCCGCGCTGGCGGTTGCCGCGCCGGCATCGGCCGAAACGATCCTGCGCGCCTCGCACCAGTTCCCCGGCGGAACCGGCGACGTGCGCGACGAGATGGTGCGGCTGATCGCCAAGGAAGCGCACGACGCCAATGTCGGCCTAACCATCCAGGTCTATCCGGGTGCTTCGTTGTTCAAGCCCGGCCCGCAATGGGATGCGATGGTGAGCGGCCAACTCGACATCTCGCTCTACTCGATGGACTACGCCAGCGGCGAAGTGCCGGAATTCAGCGCCACGCTGATGCCCGGCCTGGTGCGCAGCCAGGACCGCGCCAAACGGCTCAACCATTCGCCGTTCATGCAGGACATCCATTCGATCATCGAGAAGCACGGCGTCATCGTGCTGTCCGATGCCTGGTTCCCCGGCGCGATGGCCTCGAACAAATCCTGCGTCATGCAGCCGAACGACATCAAAGGCCTCAAGTTCCGCTCCGCCGGTCCGACCTTCGCGGCGATGTGGCAGGCGGCCGGCGCCAGCATCGTCAGCCCGCCGTCGAACGAGATCTACAACGCCTTCCAGACCGGCGTGATCGACGGCACCGATACCAGCCTCGCGACGTTCGGCTCGATGCGGCTGTTCGAGGTGGTCAAGTGCCTGACCGCGCCGGGCAACAACGCGCTGTGGTTCATGTACGAGCCGGTGCTGATGTCGAAGAAGAGCTTCGACAAGCTGACCAAGCCGCAACAGGCGGCGATCCTCAAGGCCGGCAAGGACGCGCAGGCATTCTACGAGAGCAAGGCCGACGCGGTGAACGCGAAGACGATCAGTCTTTTCCAAGCGCATAAAGTCAAAGTCGTGACGCTGACCGACGCCGACTACAACGCCTGGATCGCGCTGGCGAAGAAAAGCTCCTACGCCCAATTCGCCAAGAGCGTGCCCGACGGCCAGAAGCTGATCGACGAAGCGCTGTCGGTGAAATAGCCGACCGGAGCGAGCCGCCGCCGCGCAGACCGTTCGCATGGATTCCTTCATCAAGGCGGTAAAAACCGTCTCGCAGGTTTGCGGCGTTTTCGCCGCCGGCTTGATCGCACTCGGCGTCTTCATCATCTGCGAGATGGTGGTCGAGCGCTCGCTCATCGGCAGCAACACCGTCTGGCAGATCGACTTCACGACCAACTGCCTGATCGCCGCGACTTTCATCGGCAGCCCGTACGTGCTGATGACCCGCGGCCACGTCAACGTCGACGTGCTGCCGCTGCACGTAGGGCCGCGCGCGCGGTACTGGCTGGCGCTGTTCACGATCCTGACGGGATTGGCGTTCGTGCTGGTGATGACCGTGCTCGCTTTCGGCCTCTGGCGTGAATCCTGGGTGCACGACTGGCACTCCAACACCGTGTGGCGCGAGCGGCTGTGGATCCCCTACGCTGCGATGCCGGCGGGCCTCGCCCTGCTCGTGCTGCAATACGTGGTGGAATTCATCTGTCTGGTAACCGGCCGCGAACCACCGTTCGGCATCCGCGGCGACCGTCCGGGCCATCCCGAGATCGCGCCATGAGCCCGGACGTCGCCGGCACGCTGGTGCTGGTCGTGACCATCGCGATGCTGGTCTCGGGCGTACCGGTCGGTTTCGGCATCGGCGCGGTGGCGCTTGGCTTCATCGTCTTCTTCCAGGGACTCGACGGACTTCAGGTCGTCGCCCAGACCTTCTATTCCGGGCTCGACGACTTCACCCTGGTGTCGATTCCGATGTTCGTGATGATGGGCGCGGCGATCGGCTCGTCGCCGGCGGGCAAGGATCTCTACGAAGCGCTCGACCGGTGGCTCTATCGCCTGCCCGGCGGCCTGGTGCTGTCGAATCTCGGCGCCTGCGCCATCTTCGCCGCGCTGACGGGTTCGTCGCCGGCATGCTGCGCCGCCATCGGCAAGATGGGCATTCCCGAGATGCGCCGGCGCGGCTATCCCGACGGCGTTGCCACCGGCTCGATCTGCGCCGGCGGTACGCTCGGCATCCTGATTCCGCCGTCGATCACCTTTATCCTCTACGGCATCGCCACCGAGAATTCGATCGGCCGGCTGTTCCTCGCCGGAGTCGTGCCGGGATTGATGCTGACCGGCCTATTCATGCTGTGGACGTTGTTCAAGATCTGGCGCGTCGGCTTCCGGCCCTATGCCGCCGGCTTCCGCTATAGCTGGGCGCAGAAATTCAGCGCCATCCCCAAGATCACACCGTTCATCATCATCATCGCCGGTGTCATGTACGTACTCTATGGCGGCGTTGCGACCCCGTCGGAAGCAGCCGGCGTCGGCGCGGCGCTGTGCTTCCTGCTGGCCATCATCATCTACAGGATGTGGAACCCGCGGGAATGGTGGACGATCCTGCGCGACACCGCGCGTGAATCGATCATGATCCTGACCATCATCGCTGCCGCGGTGCTGTTCGGTTACATGCTGACGTCACTCTACCTGACGCAATCGCTGGCGCAGGCGATCGCCGACATGCACGTGAACCGCTGGCTGTTGATGTTCACGATCAACGTGTTCCTCCTGGTCTGCGGCTTCTTCATCCCGCCGGCGGCCGTGATCCTGATGGCCAGCCCGATCTTGCTGCCGATCATCACGGCGGCGGGTTTCGATCCGATCTGGTTCGGCGTCATCCTGACCATCAACATGGAGATCGGCCTCATCCATCCGCCGGTTGGGCTCAACCTCTATATCGTCAACGCGATCGCGCCCGACGTGCCGCTGGTGACGGTGATGTGGGGCACGCTGCCCTACGTCCTGTGCATGATGCTGCAGATCGTCCTGCTCTGCGCCTTTCCGCAGATCGCCACCTGGCTGCCCAATCACCTGATGGGCATCGGCCATTGAAGCGCGCCGCCGCCGAGAAGCCGGCACGCAAAACCGGCGGCGCGAACCTGCCGGGCATCGGCGCGCGCATCCGTTTCATGCGCCATCAGCGCGGCACGACGCTCGAACAGCTGGCAGCAACGTCGGGCCTGACCAAGAGCTTCCTTTCGAAGATCGAGCGCGGCGTCGCGGTGCCGTCGATCTCGACGGCGATGAAACTGGCGCAAAGTTTCAGCATTACCGTCGCGCAACTGCTTGGCGAGGACCACGAAACCGACGCGGTCTGCGTCGTGCGCAAGCACGAACGCCGTTCGTTCATGCGACCGGGCAGCGCTGCGGGCTACAATTACCAGCTCGTCGCCGCCGCCAAGCGCTTCAAGCGCATGGAGCCGTACATCATGCGGCCGCCGCTGCGCTTCCAGGACGAGCGCCTGTTCGAACATGTCGGCGAGGAATTTATGTTCGTGCTTGCCGGCCGGATCGAGGTCACGCTGGCGGGCCGGACGATCGTCCTGCGTCCGGGCGACGCGCTCTATTTCGACTCGCACCTGCCGCACCGCACGCGCTCGCTCGGCCGCAAGAATGCCGAGGTGCTGGTCGTCATCATCGGTATGGAAACAAAGCCGCACGCCGCCTGAAGCGTCCACTGCGACTCGTGATAATTCGCGGGCAACACGATTCGCACACAATTGCCACTGGATTTCGCGTGACGCATCTGGCGAATCACCCAATACTCGCGTCCGAGCGACGGAGGACATTCATGCCATACACCTTCGCCCGCGCCGTTCTGACCTCGGCCATCGCGTTTGGCACGCTGGTATTGAGCGCCGGCTCGGCGGTACCCGCCGAATACACGCAGAACCAATACTCATCCATCAATCCGTATGCCGGACCGGTTGGACCGGTGGCGCCGGTTGTCGCGCCTGCCGTGCAGCGCAACGGCCGCACCGTCATTGTCGTACAGCAGCCGCCGCAGCTGCTGACGCCGGCCGACCTGTATTTCTCGGTCGAGAAGGAAGGCGATGTCACCGTCGTGCGCGGACCGATTGCCCACTGACGACCGCTCGCCGCGGACGTACGAGCGTCCGTTTCATCTGATTCCGGGAGAGCCAGCATGATTCGAGCTTTTGCCGTCGCCGCCGCGGCGGCGCTACTGCTGGCGGTCGGTGCCGACGCGCAGCCCGCGCCGGCGCCGAAGCCGATTCCGACGCATATCTTCCTCGACCATGTGCCGGTAAGCGGTGTACCCAACAAGACGACGACCATGGTGTCGGTCGAATGGCCACCCAACGCTAGCAGCGGCCGCCACTATCACGACGGCGATGAATACGGGCTAGTGACCGAAGGCGTGTTGCGTATCATCTATTTCAACGGCAAGCCGCCGCTGACCGTGAAAGCCGGCGAGGCCTATCACAATCCCGCCGGGCTGGTGCACGAGACGCGCAATGCGTCGTCCAGTGTGACGTATTCGATCTCGGTGCTGGTGCTCGACCGCGGCAAGCCACTCACCGAACCCACGAAATAACGCGGCCGCGGCGTCAACTGCCGCCGCTTACTTTCACCACGGCGGTCAGCGGCACCAGCACGACGCCCTGGCGCGACAAAGTCGGCAGCCAGCGCTGCAGCGCCGCCAGCGTCGCTTCGTGCGGATGGCCGATGGCGATGGCGCTGCCGCGTTCGCGCGCAAGCGTCACGAGTTGCGCGAGGCGGGCGTCGACGGCGACCGCCGCCTGCTCACCATCGAGGAAAATGTCGCGGGCGGCGTAAGGCACGCCGGCGTTGCGCGCCGCCACCGCCACCGGCACGGTCGGCACGGCGCGCGCGTCGAGATAGAGCAAGCCGCGCCGCTTGAGCTCGGCCATGACCACCTGCATCGCCGGCGCATCGTCTGCGAAAGCGGTGCCCATGTGGTTGTCGACGCCGACATAATTGTCGATGCGCGCCAGATCCCAGCGCAACCGCCGTACCAGTTCGTCGTGCGGCATGTTACGGCCAAGACCGTAAGCGCCCATCGCCGCGCTCACCGACACGGGCTCCATCGGTACGTGCAGCAGCAGCTCGTGGCCGGCGCGGCGCGCCGCCGCCGTTTGGTCGGCGAGTTCGTCGGCATAGGCGACGAAGGACAAGGTGACTGCCGGTGGCAGCGCAATGGCGCGCGCCGTCGCACCACGATCGGCGCCGAGCCCGTCGATCACCACGGCGATACGCGGACGGTTGGTTGCCGCGGCCGGCACGGCATAGCGGATCCACGCCGGCACTTCGGTAGGCGGCGCGACATCGGTCGGCGGCAATGGCACGCTGGCCGATGAATTGGTTGCGACGAGAGGCGGATTGGCGTGGCGTTCGCGCTCGTGCCAGACGCCGAGCGCAAGCACTGCCACGAGTGCCAGCACGACCCAGCGGCGCCAGCGCCAAGCGCGCTGCGGCCGCACGGGTGCCGGCGGCGACGTCTCGTCGCGTTGTTCGATCGTCTCTTCCACTGCCACGCGCTACCCTGCGGTTCCGGCTGCACGGCGCCGAAACGTCCCGATCCGCCGCGTTTTCTTGTGCGGCGCACGGCCGGCCGGGAATGCGCCACTTTAGCCGATTTCACAGCGCCGGTGCGGCCTGATATAAACTCGGCGGCGAGGCCCCGATATGTTCCTGCTGATCGATAACTACGACAGTTTCACTTACAACCTATGGCACTATCTCGGCGAGCTTGGCGCCGAGGTGGTTGTCAAACGGAACGACACACTGTCGGTGGCCGATGCACTTGCGCTCAAACCGCAAGGCATCGTCATTTCGCCGGGACCGAGCGATCCCGACCGTGCCGGCATTTGTCTGGAGCTCATCGCCAAGGCCGGACGCATTCCGGTGCTCGGCGTCTGCCTCGGCCATCAGGCGATCGGCCAGGCCTTCGGCGGCAAGGTCGTGCGCGCCAAGGTGCCGATGCACGGCAAGCTGAGCGCGATCCGTCACCACGACAGCGGTGTCTTCGCCGGCCTGCCCAATCCGTTTGACGCGACGCGTTATCATTCGTTGATCGTCGAGCGCGCCAGCCTGCCCGCTTCGCTCATCATCACCGCCGAAACCGAAGATGGCATCATCATGGGCGTGCAGCATCGCGAGCGGCCGGTGCACGGCGTGCAGTTCCATCCGGAGAGCATCGCCTCGCAGGGCGGCCACCGCCTGCTTAAGAATTTTCTCGCTCTCGCCGCCGCCGAAAGCGTCGCCGCATGAACGACAAGGTCGAGTTCAAAACGCTGCTGGCGAAAGTGGCGGCGGGCGAGCGCCTGTCCGAGGCCGACGCCACGCAAGCTTTCGAAGCGATGATGTCAGGCGACGCAACGCCGGCACAGATGGGCGGCTTCCTCATGGCGCTGCGCGTGCGCGGCGAAACCGTCGACGAGATCGCTGCCGCCGCCCGGACGATGCGCAGCAAGGCGCTGCACGTGACGGCGCCGCCCGATGCGATCGATGTCGTCGGCACCGGCGGCGATGGTCGCGGCAGCTTCAACGTCTCGACCGCGGCGGCGATCGTCGCCGCCGGCGCCGGCGCGCATGTCGCCAAGCACGGCAACCGCAACTTCTCGTCGCATTCGGGCTCCGCCGACATCCTGACCGCGCTCGGCGTCAACATCGAGGCCGATCCAAGGCTGGTCGAGCGGGCGATCCACGAAGCCGGCATCGGCTTCATGATGGCGCCGCGCTATCACGCCGCGACGCGGCACGTCGCGCCGACGCGCGTCGAGCTCGGCACGCGGACGGTTTTCAACCTGCTCGGACCGTTGTCGAACCCAGCGCTGGTGAAGCGCCTTCTCGTCGGCGTGTTCGCGCCGCAATGGGTGACACCGGTCGCCGAGGTGCTGGGCAAGCTCGGCGCCGAGCACGCCTGGGTGGTGCACGGCGACGGCTTCGACGAGATCACGACGACGGGCAAAACCAACGTCGCCGAATGGAAGAACGGCAAGCTATCGACGTTCGAGATTGCGCCCGAGATGGCCGGCCTGCCGCGCGCCCAGATCGCGCAGCTCAGGGGCGGCGATCCGGCGACGAATGCGGCGAAGCTCAAGGCCATCCTTGCCGGCGAGACCGGACCGCTGCGCGACTGCGTGCTGCTCAACGCGGCCGCGGCGCTGATCGTCGCTGGCCGCGCCAGCGACCTGATCGCCGGCGTGCGGCGCGCGGC
>DASQGX010000250.1:0-2651 GCA_035632395.1 Allostellaceae bacterium | reverse complement strand
TCGAGATCCGCACCCACAAGCGGATTCTCGACATCGTCGATCCGACGCCGCAAACGGTGGACGCGCTGATGAAGCTCGACCTCGCCGCCGGCGTCGACGTCGAGATCAAGCTGTAGGGCATTGGATTATGCGTAGCGGCCTCATCGCCAAGAAACTGGGCATGACCCGGCTCTTCACCGAAGACGGTAATCATCTGCCGGTCACGGTGCTGAAGGTCGACGATTGCCGCGTGATTGCCGTGCGCACGGCTGAAAAGGACGGTTACACCGCGGTTCAGCTCGGCACCGGCAACGCCAAGGTCAAGAACGTGTCGCAGGCGATGCGCGGCCATTACGCCAAGGCCAAGATCGAGCCCAAGCACAAGCTTGTCGAGTTCCGCGTCAGCGCCGATGCGATGCTCGAGCCCGGCGCCGAGCTCAAGGTTTCGCATTTCGCCGCCGGCCAATACATCGACGTCACCGGCACGACGATCGGCCGCGGCTTTGCCGGCGTGATGAAACGGCACAATTTCGGCGGACTGCGCGCGTCGCACGGCGTGTCGGTCTCCCATCGGAGTCACGGTTCGACCGGTCAGCGCCAGGATCCCGGCAAAGTGTTCAAGAACAAGAAGATGGCCGGTCACATGGGTGACGTGCGCGCGACCACGCAGAATCTCCAGGTGGTGGCGACCGACGAGGCGCGCGGCCTGCTGATGGTGACCGGCGCGGTGCCGGGCGCCGCTGGCGGTTACGTCCTGGTGCGCGACGCTGCCAAGCGTGCGAAGCCGGGCCGTCCGCCGCTCAAGGCCGTCGAACGTCCGGTCGAGAAGACTCCGAAAGCCGCCAAGGAAAAGCCGGCAGCCAAGCCGGCGGCAGGAGGCGACAAGAAATGAAGCTCCCGGTGAAGAGCCTCGACAACAAGGCCGCCGGCGATATCGAGGTCGCCGACGACATCTTCGGCTTGCCGGTGCGCAAGGACATTTTGGCGCGCATGGTGCAGTGGCAGCTTGCCAAGCGCCGTGCCGGCACCCACAAGACCAAGGGCATCAGCGACATCTCCGGCACGACCAAGAAGCCGTGGAAACAGAAGGGCACCGGCCGCGCGCGCCAGGGCTCGCTGAGATCGCCGCAGTTCCGCGGCGGTGCGGTCATTTTCGGTCCGGTCGTACGCAGCCACGAATACGGCCTCCAGAAGAAAGTCCGCCGTCTGGCGCTCAAGACCGCGCTGTCGGCGAAGCAGGCCGAGGGCAAGCTGGTCGTGCTCGACAGCGCCAAAGTGAAGGACGCCAAGACCAGTGCGCTGGCGAAGAGCTTCGCCAAACTCGGTTTTGCGTCGGCGCTGATCATCGACGGCGCGACCCTCGACGAGAGCTTCGCCCGGGCCGCGCGCAATCTGCCGGGCATCGACGTGCTGCCGCAACAGGGCGCCAACGTCTACGACATCATGCGCCGCGACATGCTCGTGCTCACGCGCGACGCCGTGCAAGCGCTGGAGGCGCGCCTGAAATGAGCCGCTTTCGCTACATCAAGCGCGAAACGCCCGCGCTGACCCGCGACCAGATGTACGACATCGTTCGCCATCCGGTGATCACCGAGAAGGCGACCATGATTTCGGAACACAATCAGGTCACGTTCCGCGTGCCCTTGGATGCCGACAAGCGCTCGGTCAAGGCTGCGGTCGAGGGCTTGTTCAAGGTCAAGGTCGAGGCGGTCAACACCGTGCGCGTCAAAGGCAAGCGCAAGATGATGCGCGGCCGCCGCGGCCAGCGTTCCGACTACAAGAAGGCGATCGTCACTTTGGCCGAAGGGTCGAAGATCGACGTGACGACGGGAGTCTAAATCATGGCGCTCAAGACATTCCGGCCGGTCACGCCGACCCTGCGCCACACGGTGCTGATCGACCGCAGCGAACTGTGGAAGGGCGGCCCCGTCAAGGCGCTGTCCGTCGGCAAGCGCGAGCAGGGCGGCCGCAACAATCACGGCCGCATCACCCAGCGCTGGCGCGGCGGCGGCCACAAGAAGCGCTACCGCTTGGTCGACTTCAAGCGCAGCAAGATGGACGTGCCGGCCGAAGTCGTGCGGCTCGAATACGATCCGAACCGCTCGGGCTTTATCGCCCTGATCAAGTACGCCGACGGCGAGCTGAGCTACATCCTGGCGCCGCAGCGGCTCAAGGCCGGTGACAAGGTGGTCTCCGGCGACCATGTCGACGTCAAGCCAGGCAACGCAATGCCGATGCGCAACATCCCAGTCGGCACGATCATCCACAATGTTGAGATGAAGCCGGGCAAGGGCGGCCAGCTCGCGCGTTCCGCCGGCACCTTCGTCCAGCTCGTCGGCCGCGACGCCGGCTACGCGCTGCTGCGCCTCGCGTCGGGCGAGGTGCGCATGGTGCGCGCTGACTGCATGGCGACGATCGGCGCCGTGTCCAATCCGGACGAGCAGAACGTCGTCATCGGTAAGGCGGGACGCTCCCGCTGGCTCGGCCGGCGCGGCAACGTCCGCGGCGAGGCGATGAACCCGGTGGATCATCCGCTCGGCGGCCGCACCCGCGGCAACCGGCATCCGGTTTCGCCCTGGGGCAAAGGCGCCAAGGGCAACAAGACGCGTCACAACAAGGCAACCGACCGCTACATCGTGCGGCGGAAGCGCGACAAGTAGGAGACCCGAGCG
>DASQGX010000249.1:0-23476 GCA_035632395.1 Allostellaceae bacterium | reverse complement strand
GATCGACGAGCGTGGTCTTCCCATGGTCGACATGGGCGATGATGGCGATGTTGCGGATGTCCATGAACCCACTATATGGCGCTGCGCGCGCCGCTAAATAAGCCCCGCGCTCTCGGCGAGGCGCTTGAGGGAAGTCTCCGGGCGGGCGCCGACATGCGCGATGATCTCAGCGGCACATAGGCTGCCAAGCTTGCCGCAAGTCGCGAGATCGCGGCCGTGCGTTAGGCCGTAGAGGAATCCGGCGGCATAGAGATCGCCGGCGCCGGTCGTGTCTACTACGCGCGCGACTGGCGACGGCGCGACGTGCAGCATGTCTGTCTTGGTCACGACGTTCGAGCCGCGCTCGCTGCGCGTCAGCACCGCGACATCGCAATGGCCGCGTACAGCCTCGGCCGCGAGCTCGAAATGCTCGGTCTCGTAAAGCGAGCAGATCTCGCGCTCGTTGGCGAAGAGAATGTCGACGTGGCGATCAACCAAATCGCGGAAATCGGCGCGGTGGCGATCGACGCAGAACGGGTCCGACAGCGATAGCGCCACTTGCCGGCCGGCCTGGTGCGCGACTGCAGCCGCCTTGCGGAACGCCTCCATGGCGCGCGGCGGATCGAACAGATAGCCCTCGAGATAGGTCACGGAAGCCGAAGCAATGAGCGCCTCGTCGATGTCCTCGGGCCCAAGATCGACGCAGGCGCCGAGAAACGTGCACATGGTACGCTGCGCGTCGGGCGTCACCAGGATCAGGCAGCGCGCCGTCGGCGGGCCCGACGTCGCCGGCATAGTATCGAAGCGCACGCCGAGCGATTTGAGGTCGTGCGCGAAGACACCGCCGAGCGTGTCGTTGCGCACTTTGCCGATATACGCGCCGCGACCGCCGAGCGAGGCGATTCCGGCGATGGTATTGGCGACCGAGCCGCCCGATTTCTCCACACCCGGCGGCATCGCCGCATAGATCGCCTCGGCGCGCGCCATATCGACCAGCGCCATCGTGCCCTTGGTCAGGCCTTCGCGCTGCACCAGCGCTTCGTCGGTGCGGGCGAGAACGTCGACAATGGCGTTGCCGATGCCGACGACGTCGTACGAGGGGGCGGCCATAAGGGATTCCGGTTCGGATGCGAGGCGATGGCGGCCGGTGCGGCGCGCGCGCAGTATGTATAGGGACCGTACGGTTGCCTGCAAGCCTCGGGGGCGAAAAGTCGCGTCACGCAGCGGAAAATCGGCAAATTGCGCTTTATTTCACACCGGCGAAGGCGCTAATTTAAGCCTTGAAAGGCTTGGCTTTTCGCCCCGCCGGAGAGCGGTGGCTTCGGGGGAAGTTGGTGGGTTTCGCGGTTTTTCGAAGCTCGCCGTTTCAGCGAGCGCCGCTGGGCGCTTTGGCGGTTCATCCCTCGGCCCACTGTTTCGGCCGCGGATCGCCGCGACAGATATGACATATGGCGGGTCTCGGAACTTGCCGGCAGGCGAGCGGCAAGCGACATGGCAGTGTCGCGGTGCTCGGCGTCGGCTTGCTGCTGGCGGCATGCAGTAGCGGTCCTGCTGCGACGCCGCCGCAAGCGAGCGCCACACCGACCGTACCGCCAACGCTGGCGACGCTCGGCCATCCCCCCGCCCTTGGGGCGCTCAACGGCTTGGCGCCGGCGCAGGTCGCGGCCCTGATCGGCGACCCCGATTTGCGCCGCGTCGATCCGCCGGCGGAAATCTGGCAATACCGCAGCGCCGACTGCGTGCTCGAACTCTATTTCTATGACAGCGGCAGCAGTACACGCGTCGTCTATGCCGAAACCCGCAGCCGGACGCCGCGGCCCGGCCCCGATGCCGTATCCTGCCGCCAGGGATTTGGCCCGCCGGCGGCGCCAACCCGCCAGACCAAGCTATAATTCATAGCTGCCCGGGCGATTTGTTGGCTGCACGTGGCACCGTTTCGTCATAATCTAGAACTATTCTAATTGGTGTCGCGAACCACGAAACGAGGAGCCCGGCCCATGTACAGCACCAAGAACGATCTGCAATCCAACGCGAAAAAAGTCTCGATCGAGATTCTCAATGCGCGTCTGGCTGACGCCATCGACCTCGCGTTGCTGACCAAGCAAGCCCACTGGAACATCAAGGGCCCGCAATTCATCGCGCTGCACGAAATGATCGACCAATTCCGCACCGAGATCGACGGCCACGTCGACACGCTCGCCGAACGTGTCGTTCAACTTGGCGGCGCGGCGCTCGGCACGATCCAGGCCGTTGCCAAGGCAACCACCCTGGCCGCCTATCCCGTCGACATCCACAAATCGAAGGATCATCTGGCGGCGCTGATCGAGCGCTATGGCAAGGCGGCGAACTTGGTGCGCGCCGCGATCGACCAGACCGACGAGGCCGGCGACGCCGACACGGCCGACATCTTCACCGCCTATTCGCGCGCGCTCGACAAGGCATTGTGGTTCCTCGAGGCGCATGTCCAGGAAAGCGCGTAGTCGCGCGGCAGCTCACCGCCGCTTGCGGGCGGCGAGCCGCGCGTCGATCGCGTCCCAGACCTTCGTTTCGAGCTGGACGCCGTCGAGCCGATTGATCTCCTGGATGCCCGTCGGCGACGTGACGTTGATTTCAGTCAGGTAGTCGCCGATCACGTCGACGCCGACGAATACGAGACCCTGCGTCCGCAGCGTCGGACCGATGGCGGCGCAGATTTCGCGGTCGCGCTTGCTCAGTGCCGCTTTCTTCGCCTGGCCACCGACGTGCAGGTTGGCGCGCGCCTCGCCCGCTTTTGGCACGCGCAGCACCGCGCCGACCGGCTCGCCTTCGACCAGGATGATCCGCTTGTCGCCTTGGCGGATCTCGGGCAGGTAGCGCTGGACGATGACCGGCTCGCGATAGAGCCGGGTGAACATCTCAAGCAGCGCGTTGAGATTGTCGTCGTCGGGCTTGAGATGGAAAACGCCGGCGCCACCATTGCCGAAGATCGGCTTGAGGATGATTTCGCCATGATGGCGGCGGAATTCGGCGATCGCCTCCGGGTTGCTGGCGATCAGCGTCGGCGGCATCAGACCCACGAAGTGCGTGGCGAACAACTTTTCCGGCGCATTCCGCACCGCCACCGGATCATTGACCACCAGTGCGTGCCGGCTGACGTGCTCGAGCAAATGCGTCGCCGTGATATACGCCATATCGAACGGCGGATCCTGGCGCATCAGCACAACGTCGACGCCGGCCAGATCGAGCGATCGCGCTGCGCCGAGCTCGAAATAAGGCGCGTCGCGGCGAACGCGGAGCGGCCGCGCAAGCGCCGTGAGCTTACCGTCGGTCAATGCCAGGTCGCGCGGTAGATAATGGAATAGCGCGTGGCCACGCGCCTGCGCCTCGAGCGCCAGGACGAAGGTCGAATCCGCCGCGACGTTGATGGTTTCCATCGGATCCATCTGAATCGCGACCTGAAGAGCCATCGGACGAATCCTAGTGCAGCGGCGTGACAGCGATGTCGCCGCGCGGCGTCGCCGCATTGGCTGGCGTATCGTTAGGACCGGGCGGCGGTGTTGCGGGTGCGGGCGCCGCGGCGGCTGGCGCTGGCGTTGGGGCGGGTGTGGGTGGCGGCGCCACGGGCGAGGTCGTAACCGGTGTCGGCGGCGAGGGCGGCGGTGCGCTTTCAGTGCTGCCGGCCGGCGAACCGGCGGCGCCCGGGCTGGTACTTTCAGCAGCACCAGGCGCATTCGAATCGATGCGGATATAGGTGATCACGCGCCGGACGCCGCTCATATCGCGGGCGCGATCGATGACGCGTTGCTTCTCGGCCTCGCTGTGCGCCGAGCCGATGATATAGACGACGCGATTTTCCGTCGTGACAATGTAGTTGTTCGAGCGCACGTCGGGATCGGTCAGCAGCTCGGCCTTGAGTTTCTGTGTCGTCACCGCGTCGTGCGCGTCGCTCATGAAGCCTTGGCCCTGGCTGACGGTGATCTCGTCGTAGACCTCCTTGACGTTTTTCGCCTGCCAGGCGCGCTTGATCGCCTCGTCGCGCCACGCCTCCGTCGGCACGTTGCCGGTCACCAGCATGCGACCGTTATAGGTGTGGCAGTTGAGATCGTCGTTGAGCTGGGTGTTGAATTGCGCCCAAAGCTGGATCGCCTGGGTGCAGGTGACGATGTCGTCGGCGTTCTGCTGCAGCGAGCGATCTTCGGTGGCGACGTAGCCGATGCTGCTGCCGGTACCGGCGGCGGCGACGGCGAGACAGCCCGACAGCAGCACCGGCAGGCCGAGCGGGATCAGCGTGCGAAGACGTGAGCGTGACACAGGCGACTCCTCGTACGAAGCATGGGCCGAACTATCAGGGCAAGCCGTCCATCGGGCAAGTCTCTTGGCCGAACCGCTAGTCGCCGACGCGCCAGGCGCCGCGCAGATGGCGCGGCCAGCGTCGCGGCGTCACCAGCATGACGTCGAAGCGCAACGCCGCGCCGGCGAGATCGGGCCGGCCTTGCACGAAGTGCTCGAGCGCGCGAGCGACGCGGCTGCGCTGTTTCCACAAAACCGCCTCCGCGGCACGCACATCGTCGGGGCGCGCCTTCACCTCGATCGCGGCAATGGTGTGGCCACGCCGCGCGATGAGATCGATTTCGCCCACGGGCGTGCGATAGCGTTGCGCCAGGATGCGATAGCCCTTCAGCCGCAACGCCCAAAGGCAAAGAAGCTCGGCCCATTGACCGCGCCGGTACGCCGCCGCGCCGCGGCGCGCGCGGAAGCTCATCGGCCGCCCTTGAGCGCCAGCGCGCGCGCATAAACCTGGCGGCGGCGTGCACCGGTGGCGGCCGCCACGTCGTCGACCGCTTCACGCAGGCTTTTGTGGACGAGCGCTGCACCGAGCGCGCGGTCGATCTCGGTGTCGGTGGCCGCGGCCGGCGCCGGCGGGCCGACAACCAGCACGAGTTCGCCTTTAGGCGGACCGGCGACGTGGTAATGCGCTGCGAGCGACGCCAAGTCGTCGCGCCGCACCTCTTCGTGCAGCTTGGTCAGCTCGCGCGCCACCGCCGCCGGCCGCGGACCGAGAATCGCGGCCATGTCGGCGAGACTCTCGGCGAGCCGCGGCGCGCTTTCGTAGAAGATCAGCGTCGCCGCAATGTCCTTGATTTCTTCGAGCGCCCGCCGGCGGGCCGCCGCCTTGGGCGGCAGGAAACCCGCGAACAGGAACCGGTCGGGTGGCAGGCCCGAACCGAGCAGCGCCGTCAGCGCCGCAGACGCGCCAGGCACCACCGTCACGGCGATGCCATCGGCCAGCGCCGCGCGCACCAGCTTGTAACCGGGATCGGACACCAGCGGCGTGCCGGCGTCGGATACCAGCGCCAATACGGCGCCGGCCTTGAGCCGCGCCAGCACCGCCGGCCGTACCCGCTCGGCATTGTGATCGTGATAAGGTTGGGTCACGGCGGCGATGCCGTAGCGCGCCAGCAGCTTGGCGGTAACCCGCGTGTCTTCGCACAGCACCGCATCGGCGACGCGCAGCACGTCGAGCGCGCGCAACGTTACGTCGGCCAAATTGCCGATCGGCGTCGCAACGAGATAGAGACCCGGAGCGAGTTTACTTGCCGCTTCCGCCCGATTACCCTCGGCGCCCCGCGCCGCGTTGCCAAGGGAGAAGGCGCTTGCTGTTCCGGATTTCGTTCCGCGTCCCGCGCTGTGCAGCGCCGACGCGCCGGCCGCGCCTTTGGATCGCGGCATGGCTGGCCCTTTCCGCGTTCGCGCTGGTCTCGTGCTCCGCTATCAACACCATAACGGGCGGCTCGCCGCCGCCGCAAGCGCCGACCCAGGCCGCGCCGCCGATGGTGCAGCCGACACAACCGCCGACGTCGGCGACACCGGCGCCGGCGCCGGCTGCACCCACCGCGATCGCACCGGCACCACCCGCACCAAGCGGCCCGCCGCGCGTTGCGTTATTGCTGCCGCTTTCCGGACCGAGTGCGGCACTCGGCACCGCCATGCTGAACGCCGCGCAGATGGCGCTCTTTGACCAGCCCGATAGCGGCGTCGTCCTGCTCCCACGCGACACCGCGGGTACGCCCGACGGCGCCGCGGCAGCGGCGCGCGACGCCGTCCAGCAGGGCGCGCGAATCATCGTTGGTCCGTTGCTTGCCGGCGAGGTCGAAGCGGTGAAGCCGATCGCCGCTGCCGCCAACGTACCGGTGCTGGCTTTCTCGAATTCGATGACAGTCGCCGGCGGCGGCGTATTCCTGCTCGGCTTCCAGGCGCAGCAGGAGATTGCGCGCGTCGTGCAATACGCGATCAGCAAGGGCCACCAGCGCTTCGCCGTGCTGGCGCCGAATACGCCCTACGGCAACCTGGCGATCGACGCGCTCAAACAGGCGGTCGGTACCGGCGGCAATGCCAGCGTGGTGCGTGTCGCCACCTTCGACCCGGATACGACCGATCTGGCGCCGATTGTGCAGAGCTTCGCGCAGAACGGCGATTTCGACGCGCTTCTGGTGCCCGAGGGCGGCACGCGGCTCCGGCTGCTGGCGCCGCTGCTGCCGTATGAAAATATCGACCCGGACACCGTGAAGTTCCTCGGGACCGGCCTATGGGACGAGCCCGGCCTCGGCGTCGAGCCAGCGCTGGCGGGCGGCTGGTACGCGGCGCCGGCACCGGCGCCACGCGCCGCTTTCGAAAGCCGCTATCGCGCACTTTACGACCGCGCGCCGCTGCGGCTGGCGACGCTGCCCTACGACGCCGTCTCGCTGGTGGTGACGCTGGTGCATAACGGCGGCGACCTGTCGGTTGCCGCACTCACCAATCCCAACGGCTTCGCCGGCGTCGACGGCCTCTTCCGCCTGCTGCCGAACGGCATCGCGCAGCGCGGTCTTGCCGTTCTGCAAGTCGAGCGCGGCCAGCCGTCAGTGGTCGATCCGGCACCAACCGATTTCCGCAGCCTAGGCGAGTAGGTTTCCCAATAGGGCATTAAGACGCTGACGGCCGGAAGCCGTCGCGCGCAGCGCATGTTCGTCCAACTCGACAAAGCCGCCATCGACCAGCGGCGTCAGCCGGTCGCCGAACGCTTGGTCGAAGTTCATACCGGTCGCAGCAAAGAAACGGTCGCGCGATATGCCTTCGGCGAGACGAAGGCCCATCATTACCATCTCGCTGCGGCGTTCGTCGGGCGTCAGGCGTACGAACTCCTCGGTGCCGTGGCCGCGCTCCTCGACCGCAGCAAGCCAGGTTTCCGGCGCCTTCATCTGGCGCGTGGCGAAGCGCGCTGGTCCGCTGGTGAGGCGGCCATGTGCACCGGGGCCGACGCCGAGATAGTCGTGGCCGCGCCAATAGGCGAGGTTGTGCCGGCATTCCTGGCCAGGCCGTGCGTGGTTCGAGATCTCATAGGCCGGCAGGCCGGCCGCTTCGAGCGCCGCTTGCGTCGCCTCGTATAGTGCGCCGGCGGTGTCTTCGTCGGGCAACGCGAAATCGCGGCGCGCGAACGACGTCGCGAAGGCGGTGCCGGCTTCGATCGTGAGCTGATAGACCGACAGGTGATCACCCGCCATCGCCACCGCCGCCGTCAATTCGCGCGCCCACGCTGCTGGCGTCTGCCCGGGACGGGCATAAATGAGATCGAAGGAAAAACGCGGAAAGGTTGTGCGCGCGACCTCGACCGCCGCTTGCGCCTCACGCACATCGTGGCCGCGGCCGAGGAATTTGAGCGCCGCGGCGTCGAGCGCCTGGACGCCGAGCGAGACGCGGCCGACACCGGCATCGCGTAGCGCCCGGAAGCGCGCCGCTTCGACCGAGGTCGGATTGGCTTCAAGGGTGATCTCGCAGTCGGCGGCGAGTCTCCAGTGTTTGCGGACGGCATTGAGGATCGCCGCCACGGTCTCGGGCGCCATCAGCGACGGCGTGCCGCCGCCGAAGAAGATGCTGGTGGCGGCTGCGCCTTCGGTCTGCTCTGCCCACCAGGCGAGCTCGGCGAGAAGCGCTTGGCGCCAGCGCGTCTCGTCGATGCGTTCCCGTACATGGCTGTTGAAGTCGCAATAAGGGCATTTCGACTTGCAGAACGGCCAATGTATATAGACCGCCAGCGGGCTCATGCCGCCGCTCCGAAACACGCCGCGATCAGCTTCGCAAAGGCGCGGGCGCGATGGCTGATCGCGTGCTTGGCAGCGGGCGCCATTTCGCCGAAGGTCTCTTTACCGCCATCGGGCACGAAGATCGGATCGTAACCGAAGCCGTGCATGCCGCGCGGCGGAAACACTAGCGTGCCGCGGACCTCGCCGCGGAAGAGCTCAACGTGGCCGTCGGGCCAGGCGAGCGCCAGCACTGCCACGAACATGGCGCGACGGTCTGGCTTGCAGGCGAGCTCGCGCTCGACGCGCGCCATCGCGGCGGCAAAATCCTTCTTCGGTCCGGCCCAGCGCGCCGAATAGATGCCGGGCGCGCCGCCGAGTGCCGCAACCACGAGACCGGAATCGTCGGCCAACGCGGGCAAGCCACTGGCACGCGCCGCGGCCTGCGCCTTCAGCTCCGCATTAGCTTCGAACGTCGCGCCGGTTTCTTCGGGTTCGGCCAGGCCAAGCGCGGCGGCACCGACGGTCTCCACGGCGTAAGGCCGCAGAAGTTCGGCGATCTCGACCAGTTTGCCTGGATTGTGCGTCGCGATCGCCAGGCGTCCCCCGGTGATGCGCCGCACGTCAACCAATGCCGATCGCCTCGCGCTGCAGCTTGGCGAGCTGCGCGATACCCTGCCGCGCCAACGCCAGCATCTCGGTGAAGCGCGCCTCGGCGAAGTGGCCCTTCTCGGCCGTCGCCTGGATCTCGACGATGCCGCCGGTGCCGGTGATAACGAAGTTGGCGTCGGCCTCGGCGGTCGAGTCCTCGGCGTAATCGAGATCGAGCACCGGCTCGCCGGCGACGATGCCGCAGCTGACCGCCGCGACCGAATCCCCGAGCGGAAACGCAGTCAGCGCCGCCTGCGCCATCGGACTCTTGAGCGCGAGATAGAGCGCGACATAGCTGCCGGTGATCGCGGCGGTGCGCGTGCCGCCGTCAGCCTGGAGCACGTCGCAATCGATGCGGATCTGGCGCTCGCCGAGCGCGTTAAGATCGGCGATGGCGCGCAACGAACGGCCGATCAGGCGCTGGATTTCGTGCGTGCGGCCGGTCTGGCGGCCGCGCGCCGCTTCGCGTTCGGTGCGTGTGTGGGTCGAGCGCGGCAGCATGCCGTATTCGGCGGTGATCCAGCCGCGGCCGGTATTGCGCAGGAACGGCGGCACTTTCTCCTCGACCGTGGCGCAGCACAGGACGCGCGTGTCGCCAAACGACGCCAGGCACGAACCTTCGGCGTATTTGGCGACGTTCGGTTCGAGGCGCACCGGGCGCAACTCGTTCGGGGCGCGGCCGGAGGGGCGCGGCATGCTGGGGTCCCTTTCGCGGAGTAACGGGACGCAAGCTAATCCGCGGCGGCGCGCAGGACAAGCGCTTGGGTTGACCCAAGTGCCGGACCTCCCTAGATAATGCGCGCCGTGCCTGACACTGGAGACAGCAAGCCCGCCTCGGTCAAGTTGGCCGCCGCGGACAGTTTTGCCATCGGCGAGCTCAACGAGCGCTCGCGCGAAGTCTTCCGCATGATCGTCGAGGCCTATGTCGAAACCGGCGAGCCGGTGGGTTCGCGCACCTTGGCGCGGCGCGGCGCGCTCGAATTGTCGCCAGCGACAATCCGCAACGTTATGGCCGATCTCGAAGAGCAGGGTTTGCTGTTCGCGCCACATACGTCGGCTGGCCGGCTGCCGACCGAAACCGGGTTGCGCCTGTTCGTCAATGGACTCCTCGAGCTCGGCGGCGTCTCTGAAGAGGAACGCCGCAACATCGAGGCGCAATGTGCTGCCGCTGGCAAGAGTCTGCCACAGGCGCTCGAGCAGGCGACCGCCATGCTCGCCGGTCTATCGCGCTGCGCCGGTCTGGTCATCGCGCCCAAGACTGAACGTGCGCTGAAGCACGTCGAATTCGTGCCGCTGGCGCCCGGCCGTGCGCTCGTCGTGCTGGTGACCGAGGACGGCCTGGTCGAGAACCGCATCATTGACGCGCCTGCAGGGACGTTGCCGTCCTCGATGACGGCGGCCAGCAACTATCTCAACGCGCGCCTCGTCGGCCGCACGTTGGACGAATCGCGCGCTGCGATTCTCGCCGAGATTGCCCAGCGCAAGGACGAGATCGACGAGCTGACGGCAAAGTTGATCGCCGCCGGTCTGGCGTCGTGGTCCGGCAGTCCGGCCGAGAGTGCTCTGATCGTCAAAGGCCAATCCAAGCTGCTCGAGGACGTTACCGCGCTCGCCGATCTCGAACGGCTGCGCGCTCTGTTCGAGATGCTTGAGACCAAAGAGGCGATGGTGCGCCTGCTCGACGCGACGCGCGTCGGCGAAGGCGTTCAGATCTATATTGGCGCGGCGACGCCGCTGTTCGGCGTGACTGGCTGTTCGATGATCGTCGCGCCTTACAGCAACTCGCGCGAGCAAGTCGTTGGGGCGATCGGCGTCATCGGACCGACGCGACTCAATTACGCGCGCATCATTCCGATGGTCGATTACACCGCCAAGGTGATCGGCCGACTCATGGGTTGAAGGACATGAACGGCGAAGACGCATTCGACAAACCGGCCGATGCGCAGCCCGAAGCTGCACCTGAATCGGCGCCTGAAACCGACGCGACAGTCGCGCGGCTCGAGGCCGAATTGGCAGAGAGCAGGGACCGGCTGCTACGGGCGCTCGCCGAGACCGAAAACCAGCGCCAGCGCCACCAGCGCGAACGCCAGGACGCACAGCGGTATGCGGCCTTTGAATTCGCCCGCGAGCTTCTGAATGTCGCCGACAATCTGCGTCGCGCCATCGACGCGGTGCCCGCGGCCGATTCAACGGCGCGCGGCGTTATTGAAGGCGTCGCAGCCACCGAACGCGAGCTGCTGGCGATTTTTGAGCGCCACGGGATCAAGCGCGTCGAGCCCAAGCTAGGCGAGCGTTTCGATCACAATGTGCATGAGGCGATGTTCGAAGTGCCGGGCGCACCGCAGCCTCCAGGCACCGTCGCCCAGGTGCTGCAGCCCGGCTACGTCATGCACGACCGGCTGCTGCGGCCGGCACTGGTCGGCATTGCCAAGTCCGCGGCCGGCGCACCGGAACGCGATACCTGAGATAGGCAGAGAGGTACGCGCCTAGCGCGCTGCCGAATCCGGCACTGCGGCGGTTTGCGTCGCGGCTTGCGGCGCGTGCAGCGCGACGACCAGCTTTGGGTCGAGCTTCGCCGCCTTGGCGAAATCGGCTGCGGCGGCTTGGTGATTGCCGAGCTGCTCGAGCGCGAAGGCGCGGCCGAGATAGGCCGAGGCGTATTTTGGCGCCAGCACGATAGCGCGGTCGAAATCGGCCAGTGCGGCGGCATAGTCCCCGAGTAGACCGTAGGTCACGCCGCGATTGCGGTAAGGAAACGGATCGCTCGGCGCGAGGATGACGGCGTTGTCGTAATCGGCCTTGGCCTCGGCGAAACGATTCAAGGCGCGCAGCGCGTTGCCGCGATTGTTGTAGGCGATGGCGACGTTGTTGAGGCTTTCGCTGTCGTTGTTGATCACCTGCGAGCAGCCCTCGACGGCGACCGCCGGCGGCACGCCGCCGGTGCCATTGCACAATTGCTCCCAATCGTGCAGCTGCGCGTTGGCCGAGCCGGGAACGAACAGTAGCGCCGCTGCAGCGACCGCTGCCGGCATTGCGATACGCGCCGGGGCACGCCGGCGATTGATCAACAGGACGGCCGGAATAGCCAAGATGAGAAGCGCCAGGCCGCTGGGCTCGGGTACGGGCGCCGGCGTACCGCCGGAGCCGCCGCCAGGACCGCTCGGACCGCCACCGGCGCTGGTGCCGGGATCGCCCGGATCGCCGCCGCCGCTTCCGCCGCCAGTGCCGGTACCCGGATCGCCTGTGCCGGGATTGCTGGAACTATTGTCGACCAGCAAGGCGCTGTCGCCGTTACTGCCGCCGCCGCTCGACGCGTTGCTGCCGGGCAAGCCAAAGGGATTCGGAATGAACATCGGCTGGCCGTCGAACGGCGCCGGTCCGTCCGTCGTGGTGTTGTGCTCGTAGTCGCCGACGTTGAAGCCGGCGAAGGACAGCTCGGTGGCATAATCGGCGGCCCCGCCGGAACCGTGCATGCCGGAATCGGCGGCGATGACGTTGTGGACGATGGCGCGGCCGTCGCCGCCCCATGTGCCGAGCGCGAAATAGGGATTGCGGTCGAGGCCGCCATTTCCGATCGAACGTCCATCGGAATCGCGCAGCAGCGCCTGGAAGTCGGCGATACCGTGCGACGGTTGGTTGAAGTTCGCCGGCGGCGTGCCGTTGCTCTCGCCCGACCAAACGCGTGCAATTGACGCGGCGTCGACCGATAAGTCGCCCAGCGGATCAAGCGTAATGCCCGAATCATGCGCCGCCATCGCTTCGAAGCTGTCGACCGGGAACGTGCCGTCAACCGGAGCAGCGAACGCGGGCGCCGCAAGCGCTACGGCGACGCTCGCAGCGAGAACGGCAAGGAGCTGGGCGCGTGTCATGCGCCGCAAACTCTATGGGCGTCGAATTAAATCCTTATTGATTTCGAATAAAGCTTGACTCGAATACGCTGGAAGTGTCGGTTTTCTTGACGACGAAACCAGCGGACTGCCGTGCGTTGGCCCAAGCCGGCCCGCCGCCAGCCCCCGAAATCGGGTGAAACCAACGGCGAATGCGAATGGCACCGTCCTTGCCGGTCTAAAGCCACCAGCCTTCGGCGTCGACCTTGCGCGGATGGGATTCAAATGGCGAGGGCCGCATCCGAAGACCCAATCGCGTGTGCCGATTCACTTCGCACGGCCAGCCAGGAAACAGCGTGTCGCGAACGGCGGGTCTATGATCTGAAGCCGGCGCGCCCCCCGCTGTGGCCCGGCAGATTCTGGCTGGCCACCCCTTGAGCCAGCCGTCGCGAAAACCCATCTATGAGGCCGCAAACGGCCGGGGGACAGGCCAGGCGGACGTTGCAGCAACGGCCGGCGGTCCATATATATCCCCTCGGCTTTCGGGACGGCCCCCATTAGAAACGGGGGTTCGGGCGGCGCTTCGGGCCGCGCGGACCCGCCCAAGGAGAGATAAATGGCGAAGGTTATCGGCATCGACCTCGGCACGACCAATTCCTGCGTCGCCGTGATGGAAGGCAAGCAGGCCAGGGTCATCGAGAACAGCGAGGGCGCGCGCACCACCCCCTCGCAGGTCGCCTTCACCGAAAGCGGCGAGCGACTGGTCGGCCAGGCGGCCAAGCGCCAGGCGGTGACCAATCCCGAAAACACCTTCTACGGCATCAAACGGCTGATCGGCCGGCGCATGACCGACCCCATGGTCAAGAAGGAGATGGACCTCGTCCCCTTCAAGATCGTGCCGGGTGACAACGGCGACGCCTGGGTCGAGAGCCGCGGCAAGAAATTCGCGCCGTCGCAGGTTAGCGCCTTCGTCCTGCAGAAGATGAAAGAAACCGCCGAAGCCTACCTCGGCGAAAAAGTCACCGAAGCCGTCATCACCGTCCCCGCCTATTTCAACGATAGCCAACGCCAAGCCACCAAGGATGCCGGCAAGATCGCCGGCCTCGAGGTGCTGCGCATCATCAATGAGCCGACCGCGGCGGCGCTCGCCTACGGGCTCGAGCAGAAGAAGACCGGCATCATCGCGGTCTATGACCTCGGCGGCGGCACCTTCGACATCTCCGTCCTTGAGATCGGCGACGGCGTCTTCGAGGTGAAGTCGACCAATGGCGACACCTTCCTCGGCGGCGAGGATTTCGACAAACGCGTCATCGACTATCTCGCCGACGAGTTCAAGAAAGAGCAAGGCATCGACCTGCGCAACGATCGGCTCGCCCTTCAGCGCCTCAAGGAAGCGGCAGAGAAGGCGAAGATCGAGCTGTCCTCGTCGATGCAAACCGAGGTCAACCTGCCGTTCATCACCGCCGACCAGAACGGGCCGAAGCACCTCAACATCAAGCTGACGCGCGCCAAGCTCGAGGCGCTGGTCGACGACCTGATCCAGAAGACGATCGAGCCGTGCCGCAACGCGCTCAAGGACGCGGGGCTCAAGGCGAGTGAGATCGGCGAGGTCATCCTGGTCGGCGGCCAGACCCGCATGCCCAAGGTGATCGAGACCGTAAAGACCTTCTTCGGCCGCGAGCCGAACCGTTCGGTCAATCCCGATGAAGTGGTTGCGGTCGGTGCAGCGATCCAGGCCGGCGTCCTCAAGGGCGAGGTCAAGGACGTGCTGCTGCTCGACGTCACGCCGCTGTCGCTCGGCATCGAGACGCTGGGCGGCGTGTTCACGCGGCTCATCGATCGCAACACCACGATCCCGACCAAGAAGAGCCAGGTGTTCTCGACCGCGGAAGACAATCAGACGGCCGTGACCATCCGTGTCTTCCAGGGCGAGCGCGAGATGGCGGCCGACAACAAGCTGCTGGGTCAGTTCGACCTCGTCGGCATTCCGCCGGCGCCGCGCGGCGTGCCGCAGGTCGAGGTCACCTTCGACATCGACGCCAACGGCATCGTCTCGGTTTCGGCCAAGGACAAGGCGACCGGCAAGGAGCAGCAGATCCGCATCCAGGCGTCGGGCGGGCTCGGCAAGGACGACATCGAAAAGATGGTGAAGGACGCCGAGACACATGCCGCCGACGACAAGAAGCGGCGCGAGCTGGTCGAGGCGCGCAACCAGGGCGAGGCGTTGGTCCACGCCAGCGAGAAGACGCTTAAGGAAAATGCCGACAAGGTGCCGGCCGACGGCAAGCAGACGGTCGAAAGCGCGATCGCCGACCTCAAGAGCGTGCTCGGCGGCGAGGATATTGGCCAGATCCGCTCCAAGTCCGAAGCGCTGGCGCAGGCATCGATGAAGCTCGGCGAAGCGCTCTACAAAACGCAGCAGACGCCGCCGCCAGGTGCCGGACCGCAAGCAGGCGCCGGCGCGCAGGGGGGCGGCGGCCAGCAGGCGGGCAGCGAGAAGGTGGTCGACGCCGACTTCGAGGAAGTCGACGAGCAGAAGAAGCGCGGCTCTGCCTGAACGGCGCCGCGTTTTTTCGTCGCCAGCGTGAACCCAAAAGCGTCATAACACGGCGATGGCGAAGCGGGATTTTTACGAGACTCTCGGCGTGCTGCGCGGCGCCTCGGGCGAGGAGCTCAAGAAGGCCTATCGCAAGCTCGCCATGCAATACCACCCCGACCGCAATCCGGGCGATGCCAAGGCCGAGCACCGCTTCAAGGAAATCAACGAAGCCTACGACATCCTCAAGGACGAGCAGAAACGCGCGGCCTACGACCGTTTCGGCCATGCCGCCTTCGAGAATGCCGGCGGCCGCGGCGCCGGTGATTTCGGATTCGGCGCCGGCTTCGGCGCGGGCTTCGCCGACATCTTCGACGAGATGTTCGGCGAGTTCATGGGCGGCCGCCGCCAACAGGGCGGCGCCAATCTGCGCGGCAGCGACCTGCGCTACAATCTCGAAATCACGCTTGAAGAAGCTTTCCACGGCAAGCAGACGACGGTGCGGGTGCCAACGCTCGCCACCTGCGACGCCTGCAAGGGCAGCGGCGCCGAGGCGGGCTCGCGGCCGATCAACTGTCCGACCTGCCACGGCCAAGGCCGCGTGCGCGCACAGCAGGGCTTTTTCACCATCGAACGCACCTGCCCGGCGTGCCACGGCGCCGGTCGCGTCATCGAAAATCCCTGCCGGCAATGCGGCGGCCAGGGTCGCGTCCACCGCGAGCGCGCGTTGTCGGTTTCAATTCCGGCGGGCGTCGAGGACGGCACCCGTATCCGCCTCGCCGGCGAAGGCGAAGCGGGTGTCCGCGGCGGCGGTGCGGGCGACCTCTACATCTTCCTGTCGATCAAGCCGCACCGCCTGTTTCACCGCGACGGCAACCACATCCATGTGCACGTGCCGGTGTCGCTGACAACGGCGGCCTTGGGCGGGGCGCTCGAAGTGCCGACGATCGACGGCAGCCGCGCACGCGTGACGATCCCTGCCGGCACACAGAACGGCCACCAGCTTCGGCTCAAGAGCAAAGGCATGTCGACGCTGCGCTCGACCACACGCGGCGATATGTATGTCGAGGTGCGCGTCGAGACGCCGGTGCATCTGTCGAAGCGCCAGCAGGAGCTGCTGAAGGAATTCGAGGCGGCCGGCGACACGCGTAAGACCCAGCCCGAAGCCGAAAGCTTCTTCGCCAAGGTCAAAGAGTTCTTCGGCGATCTCACCGAATAGCGTCGCCACGGCGGGCCGCCACCCGGGTGATCCGGCGCGTGCTATAGTCGCGCCTCGGGGCGAGAGCATGCGGGGGAGCCGGTGGCCACGCTGGCATTCTGGGACACGGTCAACGGCGCCTATCGCTTTGTTGCCAGCCATCCATTGATGGTGCTGCGCACCGGCTGGTTCTATCTCGTTCTCACCGCGCTCGACGTCACGCTGCGCCGCGGACCGGCCTTGACGCCGATGATGCACGCGGCGGCGTTCGCTGTCGCAATCCTGCTGATCGGCGCCAGCATCGCTTGGCACGTCGCACTGGTGCGCGCGATCCTGCTCGATGAGCATTCCTGGGCGGCGGCGCTGCAATTCCGCCGCCGCCACTGGCGGCTTTTGGGCGTCGGCCTGCTGTTATTTCTGATGCTGCTGCCGATCGTCGCCGTCGCAGCGATTGCCGGATTTTTGGCCTTCCACCTCGGTGGGCCCGCAGGGGTGGCGGTTTTCGTGATCGCGGCCATCTTCGGTGGCGTGATTCTCGTCGCGCTCGCATGCCGGTTATATCTGTTGGGCCCGGCGATCGCGACCGATGACCCCGCGAAAGCCATCCGCGCCGCCTGGCATCGCGGCCGCGGCAACACCTGGCGGCTGTTCTTCGGCGACGTGCTGATGATCCTGCCCGTCGTGCTGGTCGCTGGCCTGGTTGGCGGCGGCGGCGGGCTTTTGGTCTTCATTGCGACCCACGGCGACCTCTCGTTCAGCGATTGGCTCGCGCAATTGAGCTTTAACAGTCGCCTCGCACTTGGCCTGGCGCAAGGCGTTGTCCAGTTGGTGGCGAGCGCATTCAACGTCACGTTCTACGCCTTCGCCTACCGACAGCTGGCAGCGAATTGGAGCCCGCCGCCCGCGCTCGTCGCATTGCAGCTCGATACCTGACGCGGGTCGACGGCCGCATGCGCTTCGGCTAAACCGGTCGTCCCACCCACCGTCCGAGCCGCGCGCGCGTGTCCCGAAAGCTGCTGCTACCACTTGCGATCCTGTGGCTCGCCGGCATGGGCCTGCGCCTGACAGTCCTGGCCGTGCCGCCGGTGATTCCGCTCATCCACGCCGACCTGCACATGAGCGAAACCGAGGTCGGCACGCTCGGCTCGCTGCCGTCGTTGCTGTTCGCCTTCGCGGCGGTCCCTGGCTCGCTGCTGATTGCGCGCACTGGCGCGGTGCCGACCCTGATCGCCGGTCTCGTGCTCACCGCGCTCGCTTCGGCTGCGCGCGGCATCGCCGACAGCGTCGCGACGCTCTATCTCGCAACTATCGCCATGAGCGCGGGCGTCGCCATCATGCAGCCGGCGCTGCCGCCGCTGGTGCGCGCCTGGTGCCCGGATCGCGTCGGCTTCGGCACCGCGGTCTATACCAATGGACTGTTGATCGGCGAGACGCTGCCGGTCGCCTTGACCCTGCCGTTCGTGCTGCCGCTGGTCGGCAGCTGGCGCTGGAGCTTCGTCGTCTGGAGCGTGCCGGTGCTGTTGACCGGCTTGCTCGTCCTGATGGTGGCGCCGCGCGACGCGCATCCGCGCCTCGGTCCGCGGCGGCGCTGGTGGCCCGACTGGAAGAATCCGCTGGTCTGGCGGCTTGCCTTCATGATGGGCGGCGTCAACACCGCGTATTTCGCCACCAACACTTTCCTGCCCGACTACCTGCACGCCACCGGCAACGGACGCTGGATCAGCGCGGCGCTGACCTCGCTCAATTTCTTCCAGTTGCCGGTGTCGTTCGCCATGCTGGCGCTAGCTGAAAGATTAGTGCGGCGGCACGCCGCCTATATCGTGCTGGCCGCGCTGGTGCTGGTGAGCGCCGCCGGCCTCGCCTTCATGCCCGGTGTATGGAGCGTCGTGTGGTCGGGCATCCTCGGCGGCGCCGATGCGGCGATGCTGGTGCTGATGCTGGCGCTGCCGCCGCTGCTGGCGCGGCCGGAGGACGTCCATCGCGTCATCGCCGCGATGTTCACCATCTCCTATCCGACGGCGGTGGTGTTTCCGATCCTCGCCGGCCTCGCCTGGGACGCGAGCGGCTGGCCGGGCTTCGCCTTCGTGCCGGCTGCAATCGCGGCGGTGGCGATCATCGTTCTGGCCCCCACCATCGACTTCCACCGCAGCGCGGCGTGAGCCGCGCTATTCGGCGGCGACGGTCGGGTTCTGCGCCGGCTCCTCGGCGAGCGCGGCGAGCAGTCCCTCGCGGATGTTCTTGAGCCGCGTTTCGTCCTCGATCTTGTGGCCGAAAAGATCCTTCACGTAAAAAACGTCGACCACTTTTTCTCCGTAAGTCGAGATCTTGGCACTCGAGATCTGCAGGTTGAGCGACGTCAGCGCGCGCGTCACCTGGAACAGAAGGCCGGGCCGGTCGCGGCCGTTGACTTCGATGACAGTATTGGTGCGGCTTGCATTGTTGTTGATGATGACGCGCGGCGGCACTGCCAGCGTGCGTGTCCGCGTCGGAATTGCCTGCGGCCGCGCCAGCTCCACATGTGCCTTGATCGCGCCCGACAGCACGCCTTCGAGGGTGGCCGACAGCCGCGCGAGGCGTTCCGGCTGGTCGAAGGCGCCGCCCGTTTGGTCCTGCATCGTGAAGGTGTCGAGCGCCATGCCGTTCTGCATGGTCAAAATCTTGGCGTCGACGATGTTGGCGCCGGCAATCGCCAGTGCGCCGGCGATGCGCGAAAACAGGCCGGCATGGTCGGCGGTATAGACGGTCACCTCGGTCACGGCGCGCTGGGGATCGATGCGGGTCTCGACCGTGAGCGGCTTGCCGCTGCGCTCGGCCTCGCGGATGAGGCGCGCGTGCCGCGCCATGATCTCGGGCTCGAACGACAGCCAATAGAACGGATAGCCCTTGGCGATGAAGCTTTCGATGTCCGCGGGCGTGAAATCGCTCAGCAGCTGCTTCACTGCCGCCTGAGCCGCGGCGATGCGCTGACTACGCGCCTCTTCGACCAGGCCGCCAGTCATCAGCTCGGCGGCGCGGTGATAAAGCTCGCGCAGCAGCGTCGCCTTCCAGCCGTTCCACACTTTTGGGCCGACAGCGCGGATGTCGACCACGGTCAGGAGCAAGAGCAGCTTCAACCGCTCCGGCGATTGCACCCGGGCGACGAAATCCGAGATCGTCTGCGGATCGTCAACGTCGAGCTTGAAGGCGGTGGCGCTCATCAGCAGGTGCCAGCGCACCAGCCAGGCGACGGTCTCGGTTTCCTCGGCCGAAAGCCCGAGCCGTGGGCCAAGCTTCTGCGCCACCTCTTCGCCCAGAATCGAATGGTCGCCGCCGCGGCCCTTGGCGATGTCGTGGCACAATACCGCGAGATAAAGCGCGCGGCGCGAGCCGGCATCGATCGTCGGCATCAGCGAGGTCGTCAGCGGCAGTTCGTCTTCGAGCAAGCCCTTTTCGAGCTTCGACAGGATGCCGATGGCGAAGATGGTGTGCTCGTCGACGGTGTAGATGTGATACATGTCATATTGCATCTGCGCGACGACGCGGCCGAAATCCGGCACGAAGCGGCCGAAGACTCCAGCCTCGTTGAGCCGGCGCAGCGCGACCTCGGGATCCTTGCGCGAGGTCAGAATGTCCATGAACAAGCGGTTGGCTTCGGGATCGGCGCGCAGATTGTTGTCGATCAGCCGAAGATTGTGCGTGATCAGACGTAGCGCGTGCGGATGGATGTCGAGGTCGTGTTCCTCCGCGACCTGAAAGAGGCGCAGCAGATCGACGCGATTGCGGCGAAAGGCGTCTTCGCCGTCGACATCGATGCGGCCGCCTTCGACCACGAAACCTTCGAGCTTCTTGGTCGCGCCACCCCACGGCCGCCATGCGAGCAGCGGCCGCGCCTTATGTTCGGACTCGAGCACGGCGCAGATGATGCGCGTCAGGTCGCCGACATCCTTGGCGACCAGGAAATAATGCTTCATGAAGCGTTCGACGCCGCGCGCGCCGGCGTGATCGGTGTAGCCCATGCGGCGGCCGATCTCGGCCTGATGTTCGAAGGTCAAACGGTCCTCGGCGCGGCCGGCGAGGAAATGCAGATGGCAACGCACGGTCCAAAGGAAATTCTGCGCCCGGGCGAAGCGCGCCGCTTCATCCTCGGAGAACACTTTGAGCTCGACCAGCTTCGACACGTCGTCGACGCGATACGCGAACTTCGCGATCCAGAACAACGTGTGCAGGTCGCGCAAGCCGCCTTTGCCTTCCTTGACGTTGGGCTCGACCAGATAGCGTGAATCGCCGAGCCGCTGATGGCGCTCGTTGCGCTCGGCGAGCTTGTCGCGGACATATTGCGCGGCGTTGCCTTTGACAATCTCGGCGTCGAACGCCGCCTTCATCTCGTCGAAGATTTTCTGCTCGCCCCAGATGTAGCGCGCCTCGAGGATCGCGGTGCGTATGGTGAGGTCGGCCTTGGCCTGGGCGATGGTTTCGTTGATCGAGCGCGTCGACTGGCCGACCTTCAGGCCCAGATCCCACAACACGTAGAGCATGTACTCGACGACTTGCTCGGTGTGCGGCGTCGCTTTGTAGGGCAGCAGGAACAGCAGGTCGACATCGGAATAAGGCGCGAGCTCGCCGCGGCCGTAGCCGCCGACTGCGACCAGCGCCATCCGCTCGCCTTCGGTCGGATTGGCGGCGGGATAGACGTGGCCGACCGTGAAGTCGTAAAGCACGCGGATCAGCTGATCCATCAGGAAGCAGAGCGCGTGCGCCGCGTCGGTGCCCGAGCCGTCGGCGTCGAAGCGCTGCCGGATCTCGGCGCGGCCGGCGGCGAGCGCTTCCTTAAGGAAGGCGACGAGCTGCGGCCGGCTTGGCGTGCCGTTTTCGGCAAGTTCGTCGAGCCGCGCCAGGAGGCTGCGGCGATCGACCACCGCGCGCGGCCGGCTGATGGCGTGCATGGCGTCAGTCTACACGGGCAGTGGTTTTCTGTCGCCTCGCAAGGCCCGGAACTCAGCCGCGTTCGTCGAGCAAGCCCTTGAGCTTATAGAGGAATTCGAGCGCGTCCTTGGGCGAAAGCTCGTCCGGCCGCAAGGTATCGAGCAGCGCGTCGATGGGCGACGGACCGGCGGTCGGTTTGGCCGGCACCGCGGCCGTGAACAGCGGCAGATCGTCGGCGAGCTTCGCCAACTGGCCGCGCTGCTCGCCTTTTTCCAGCGTCGCCAGCACCGCTTCCGCGCGCGCCAGCACCGACGGCGGCAAGCCCGCGAGTTTGGCGACATGGATGCCGTAAGACCGATCGGCGGCGCCCGCCGCGATCTCGTGCAGGAACACGACTTCGCCCCGCCATTCCTTGACCCGCATCGTGCGGCAGGAAAGCTCGCCAAGCTTCGACGCGAGGGCCGTCAGCTCGTGATAGTGCGTCGCGAACAGCGCGCGGCAGCGATTGACGTCATGCAGATGCTCGAGCGTCGCCCAGGCGATCGACAGTCCGTCGAAGGTGGCGGTGCCGCGGCCGATCTCGTCGAGGATGACCAGCGAGCGCGCCGTCGCCTGGTTCAAAATCGCCGCGGTTTCGACCATCTCGACCATGAAGGTCGAGCGGCCGCGCGCCAGATCGTCGGCGGCGCCGACGCGCGAGAACAACCGGTCGACAATGCCGAGCGTCGCCGTAGTCGCCGGCACGTAGCCGCCCATCTGCGTCATCACCGCGATCAACGCGTTCTGGCGCAGGAAGGTGCTTTTGCCCGCCATGTTGGGTCCAGTCAGAAGCCAGAGCCGCTGGCCGGATTTGAGTTCGCAGTCGTTGGCGACGAAAGGCTGACCGGCGGCTTTGAGGGCGAGCTCGACGACCGGATGGCGGCCGGCGGTAACCGCGAACGCGTTGTCGTCGGCGATCGCCGGCCGGCAATAATGGCGCTCGGCGGCGAGCTCGGCGTGCGATGCCGCGACATCGAGCGCGGCCAGCGCCGACGCGGCACGCTGTATCATCTCCGCGCGGGCACGCGCCTCGCCGATCAGATCGTCGAAAAGCTTCAGTTCGAGCGCCAGCGCCTTGTCGGCCGCCGAAGCGATCTTGCTTTCGAGCTCAGCAAGCTCGGTCGTGGCGTAGCGCATCGATGAGGCGAGCGTCTGGCGATGGATGAACTGCGGTCCGAGCTTGCCGGCCTGCGCCGGCGTCACGTCGATGTGATAGCCAAGAACGTTGTTGAAGCGGATCTTCAGCGATGCGATGCCAGTTTCGCTGGCGTAACGCGCCTGGAGTTCGACGATGAGTCGCTTGCCATCGGCGCGGAGCTGGCGCAACGCATCAAGCTCGGCCGTATAACCAGCGGCGATGAAGCCGCCGTCGCGCGCGGCGAGTGGCAGCTCCGCAGCCAAAGCACGCGTCAGGCGAGCGACGAAAGTTGCATGCTCGCCCAGATCGCGCGCCGCAGCAGCAACCAGGACCGGTTCGGCGTTATCGAGCCGGGCGCGGAGTGCGGCGCTTTCGCTGAGCGTGTCGCGCAGACAGGCAAGATCGCGCGGACCGCCGCGGCCGAGCGCGAGTCGCGCCATGGCGCGGGCCAGGTCGCCGCAGCGGCGCAGGATCGCGCGCACGTCATCACGCAAACGCTCGTCGGCGCGGAAGAACGCGACGGCATCGAGCCGCGCCTCGATCGCCGCACGGTCGGTTAGCGGCGCCGCCAGATGCTCGGCCAAAAGCCGCGCACCGGCGCCGGTCGCCGTGCGGTCGAGCGCCGCCAACAGGCTGCCTTTGCGCTCGCCGGATAGCGTCTCGACCAATTCGAGATTGCGCCGCGTCGCCGGATCGATCGCCATGAACGCGCCGCCGGCAACCAGGCGCGGCGGCATCAGCGCGGGCAACTTGCCCTGCTGCGTCAGCTCGACGTAATCGACCAGCGCGCCGGCGGCGGCGATTGCGGCGCGGGTGAAGGCACCGAAAGCGTCGAGCGCGGCAACGCCATAGAGCACTTCGAGCCGCTTGCGGCCGTTGTCGGAATCGAAGCGCGGATTGGACAGCGGCGTCAGCGCGGATTTCCATTCGCCCAGCAGTTCGAATAGCGCCGGCCGTTGCACCAGCCGTTCGGGCAGGAGAATTTCGCCAGGTACGAGCCGCGCCAGCGCCGCGCCGAGGTCGCCCGCAGCAACGGTTTGCAGGGCGAAATCGCCGGTCGAGAGATCCAGCCACGCGAGCGCCAGCTCGCCCTGCGCCTCGGCGAGCGCAGCGAGATAGTTGTTGCGCCGTGCGTCGAGCAGATTGTCTTCGGTCAGCGTGCCCGGCGTG
>DASQGX010000248.1:0-2853 GCA_035632395.1 Allostellaceae bacterium | reverse complement strand
ATGAACATCGAGCCGTGCGTCAGGTTCGGGATCCGCATCAATCCGAAGATGAGCGAAAACCCGGCGGACAAAAGAAAGAGAAGGCCACCGAAGGTGATGCTGTTGATGGCCAGCAACAACCAGAGGTTCATGGCGAAGCGGTCCGCCCGACACCGCCGGTCCGGCGGGCGCGCCCTCGCCGCACGCCCGCCCGGCTCCGGTCAGCTCTTCAAGGGCGGGAAGTCCCGCGAATAGACCGGCTGTGCGAGGAACTTCTTCTCGTCGTACGGCCAGAACTGGCTGATGTTGGTGTAGGTCTTCAGCGTCTTTTGCCAGAGCTTGCCGTTTTCCTTGACGATCTTGCGAACGAAGATGTTGCCGATGACGTTGCCCTTATCGTCGAACCGCACCGGCCCGCGCGGCGTATCAGTGAGATGCGACGCGCGCATCGCCTTGACCAACGCCGCCTTATCGGCAGACTTGCCGCCGGTTGCCTTGAGCGCCGCTTCAACGACCTGCCCGTTGACATACAGGCCGGCTGCGTAGAAGCCCGGCAAGTTTCCGACCTCCTTCGTGAAGTCCGCAATGAAGCGCTTGTTGGTCTCGTTCTCGAAATCGATTGTGTACGGACACGCGCTGATCATGCCAACGGCTTCGTCGCCGAAGCTGTGGAGTTCAGCGTCGTCGCCCCCTGTCTCGCCGGTAAGCACCGGATATTTCAGACCTTGGTCGGCGTATTGCTTCATGAACTTCACTGGATTGGAGCCGGCAAACCCCTGGATGACCGCATCGACGCCGCTGATCTGCGCCAGATAGGGCGTGTAATCGGGCGTAACGATTGGTGTCCAGATCTTCTTCAGCACCCGGCCGCCGTCGTCTTCGAATACCTGCTGGAAGCCGCCCATCTGCTCGTAGCCGAAGGCGAAATCTTCGACGATGGTGATGACCTTCTTGAGCTTGAGCTCTTTGGCGGCGTAATCCGCCAACGGTTTCATCGCCTGCGACGAGGTTGCCGATGCGCGCACGAAGTACGGGTTGGGCTTGCGCTGGGTGATGTCCTCGGCCGCCGCCAGGCTCAGCATCGGCGTCTTGTGCTCGGCGACGTAGTCGCTGATGGCGAGCAATTCGAACGCCGCCAAAGGACCCAGGATGACGTCGACGTTGTCGCGCTCGATCAACTCCTGCGCCTTGGTTTTGGCGCCAGCGGGATTGCCGCCGGTATCGGCCGAGATGAAGTCGACCTTGCGACCGGCGAGCTTGTAATTCCGCTGTTTCAGGAAGGTGACGACGCCGCCTTCCATCTGGACGCCGCCGGCGGCGAGCGGGCCGGTCTTTACCGTCAACAGGCCGATTTTGAACGGCGCGGCTTGGGCGATCGACGGCATCGGGAATGCGGCGGCGCCGGCGATCGCGGCCGTGCCGGCAAGAAACTTGCGGCGATTGACACGCATGGCTTCTGGACTCCTCCCTCTTTTCCCTCGGCGCCGCATTTTTCAGCCCACGGCGCCATCGTTGTTACGGGCTGATTTCTTGGGCTTTTTTGCGCCCTCCGGCCCGGCCGATCGAGGCGGTTAGAGGATAGTGAGTTTTCGCGGACCGGCGCAACCTCTCATTCCGCTGCCTCTGCGCCGAGCACCTTGTTGATCTGCGGAATAACTTCGGTTGCCATCAGCTCCATCGACCGGCGGCCGAGATGCGGGTCGGCCCAGTCATGACCGGCATAAAGCAGCGTGCCGAAATCGCCAATCCGCTCGCGGAACGCCAGCAGCTGGTCGACGACGCTATTGACCGAGCCGTGAATCACCAGCGAGTCCACGACGTAGTCGAGTGTCACGGCGGAATCCGGCACCGCGCGATCGGCCTTGAACAGTTCGGGCCGACCGTTGCCGATCAGCTTGGTCATCAACTGCTTGTAATAGAACCGGTAGGGGCTGTTGCCACCCGTGGCATAACGCTTGGCGGTCTTGTCGTCGTCGAGCACGCAGATGCTCTTGGCGACGCGCCAATCGGCGCGCAGCGCTTTGCGGCCGGCCTTGGCGCAGCCCTGCTCGTACATCGGCCAATGCGATGCGACCCACGGCGGCTGCAGGAAGTTGGCCGAAATCGGCGTCCAGCCGCGCTCGGCCGCGGCAACTACGCCTTTGGAGAACGGTGCTACCGCGGTCACGACGATGGGCGGATGCGGCTTTTGATAGGGCGGCAAGACGATGCCCTGACCGATGTCGAGCATCATCGTGCGCCGCGTGCTGATCTTCCAGTATTTGCCTTCGAGGTCATAAGGCGGCGCGCTCGACCAGATCTTCAGCACCATATCGATGCCTTCGACGAACATCGCGGTGCGATCGTTGTCGAGATTGCCGAACACCTCGGCGTCGGACAACAGGCCGCCGGGGCTGATGCCCATGAGGAAGCGGCCTTCGAGCATGTGATCGATCATCGCCACCTGGGCGGCGATGGTCGCCGGATGGCTGTTCGGAATGTTGATCGTGCCGCTACCGAGTTTGATGCGCTTGGTCTCGTGCGCCAGCGACGCGAGAAACATGAGACACGAGGTGATGGTCTCGGCGCGGTCGGTGACGTGCTCGCCGACGAAAGCTTCGGCAAAGCCGAGCCGGTCGGCGAGCAGGATGGCCTCGCGATCCTCCTTGAGCGTCGTATTGTAATCGCGCTCCGGCGGATGGAGCGGCATGATGAAAAAGCCGAGTTTCATAATTGGGACTCGCTGATTTGGCGCTATTGTTCATTCGATCAATAGCCCAGTCAACCGGTTTCGCGCGGCGGATCTGGGCTGGAATCAGGCCTTTCCCAGTGCCGCCAGTATGCGACGCGGCGTCATCGGCATCTCAGTGACGCGCGCCTTGAATGGCGTCAACG
>DASQGX010000247.1:0-3962 GCA_035632395.1 Allostellaceae bacterium | reverse complement strand
CAGCGCCGCCGGCGCGGGCCAGCCGTCGGCGAATGGGAACGGCGACGGCGCCACGGTCTGCCATGCGCCATCCTGCGGCTGCAGTGGCGCGCCGCCCTCCCATGGCTTTTTCGTCGAGCCTTTGCGTCCCGCATGTGCCAGCTGAATGCCAATCGCTGCACCGCCCCAACGTTTCGCCGATTGCACCACGCGGCGCAGCGCTGCCTCGCAGGCGTCCGAATAAAGACCGAGACAACCGAGCGTGATCCGGCCAATCGGTTCGACGTCAGTCATTTCGATCATCATCAGGCCGGCGCCCGACATCGCCATCGTCGGCACGTGCGCCATGTGCCAATCGGATGCGACGCCGTCGTCGGCGCTGTACTGGCACATCGGCGAGACAACGATGCGGTTCTTGAGCGCGAGCGCGCGCAGCTTGAACGGCGAGAACAGCTTGCTGGCCATCACGCAAAGCCTTTCATGGATGATCGCGGCGGCTCATTGCCGCGGCACTTGAAAGCGGTGTCGAGTGCGTGACGGACAGAGCGCTGAATATGAATCGCCCCGCCTGCGCTGTGGAGGAAAGGGGTGCAGGCGGGGCGGACCCAGGGGTATCTGCCCGCTAAGGGGGGTCGAAGCGGGCCGGCAGCCTTGCAGCTGTCCGTGGACATTTGGGTCCAGCCTCCGAAGACGGCCAAGTTAAATCCCGTTCATCTTGAACGCGAAGACCTGTCCGACGGTACTACCGACGCTTGCGTGTGCCGCCGCCATCGAATCGTTCGGCGATGCGTTTCGCGACGCGCGCGCTGACGAACGGCGTAACATTGCCGCCAAGCATGCCGATTTCCTTCACGAAGCGCGACGAGATGAATTGGAAGCGATCGGACGCCATCAGGAACAGCGTTTCGACATCGGAGTTAATACGGCTGTTCATACCAGCCATCTGAAATTCGTATTCGAAGTCCGACACGGCACGCAGGCCGCGAATAATGACCGAGGCGCCGTTGTCAACGGCGAATTGCATCAGCAGCGTGCCGAAAGGCTTCACCGCGATGCGCTTGCGCGCCTCGGCGGGCAAATGTTCGATCTCCGCATTGACGATGGCAACGCGCTCCTCAGTGGAAAAGAGCGGGCCTTTGCCGGCATTGCGCGCAACGCCGACGACGAGGCGATCAACGACCTTGGTTGCGCGGAGAATGATGTCAGTGTGGCCGTTGGTGATCGGATCGAAGGTTCCCGGATAAACCCCAACACGCGCCGCGCTCATTATTTCCCCCCCGCTTCACCGTCACCGTTCTCGCCGGTTTCCGCCAGATGCGCCACCGACACGACGCGCGCGCCCTCATCGAGTGTGAACACGCGCACGCCGCCACTACCCCTGCGCCGGATGCTGATGTCCTGCACCGGCGTGCGGATCACCGTGCCCTCGTTGGTGACCAACATGAGCTGATCCTGGTCGCGCACCGGGAAAACTGCAACCGTCGCGCCCTGGTTGCGGCTCGGCTTCATGTTCTCGATGCCCTGTCCGCCGCGACCGGTGATGCGATAGTCATAGGCCGAGCAGCGCTTGCCGAAGCCGCGTTCGGTGACCGTGAGCAGGAATTCCTCGCGTGTCGCCATTTCGTTGAATTGCGCCTCGGTGATAGTCGCTGCCGCAGTCTCGTCGACATCGGCATCTTCGGCCTCCTCCTCGCCGTGCCGCCGCCGGTTCGCCTCTTTGATGTAGGCGTAGCGCAGCTCGGACTCGACATCCTCGTGCCGCAGGATTGACATCGAGAACACCTCATCGCCCTTGGCGAGCTTAATACCGCGCACGCCGACCGAGCCGCGGCTGGAAAAGACGCGGACATCTTGGGCCGAGAAACGGATGACCTTCCCATTGCGCGTCGCCAGCAGAACGTCGTCGGACGCGGTGCAGATCGCCGCGGCGATGAGCCGGTCGTCCTTGTCGTCGCCCTCGAACTTCATCGCGATCTTGCCGTTCGCCTTGACCTCTTCGAAATCGCTCAGCGCATTGCGACGGACATAACCGTGCGCGGTGGCGAAAACGATGGTCTTGCCCTCGATTTCCTGCGCGGTCTCGGGCAACGGCATGACGGTCGAAATCGTCTCTTTCTCGGACAGGTTCGGCAGCAGATTGATCATCGCCTTGCCGCGCGATTGCGGCGTGCCGACCGGCAGCGTGTGAACCTTGATCTTGTAAACACGACCGGACGAGGTGAAGAACAACACCGGCGCGTGCGTCGAGGCGACGAAGACCTCGCTGACGAAATCCTCCTCGCGCACCGCCATGCCGGCGCGACCGCGGCCGCCGCGACGCTGCGCGCGATACGTCGCCAGCGGCACGCGCTTGATGTAGCCGGCGTGGCTGACGGTCACGACCATGTCCTCGCGCTGGATCAGGTCCTCGATGTTGGTCTCGGCGGCGGCGTCTTCGATCACCGTCTTGCGCGGCGTCACAAACTGCTCGCGCACTTCGCGCAGCTCTTTGCGCACGACGTCGAGCAGCTTCGGCCGCGAACCCAGTATCTCGAGATGGCCGCGGATTTCCTCGGTCAGGCCTTTGAGCTCTTCGGCGATCTTGTCGCGCTCGAGCCCGGTCAACCGTTGCAGGCGAAGGTCGAGGATCGCCTTGGCCTGTTCTTCGGAGAGTTTGTAGGTATTGTCCGACGCCAGGCGCGAACGCCCCTCTTCCTCGATCAGCGCCACGAGCGACGCCACCGACGCCGCCGGCCATGCCCGCGCCATCAACTGCGCTCGCGCCGTTTCGGGATCCTTCGCCTTACGAATGAGATCAATCACTGGATCGATATTCGCGACCGCAACGGCGAGGCCAAGCAACAGATGCGCGCGACCGCGCGCCTGGCCGAGCAGATAGATCGTCCGCTTGGTGACGACTTCCTCGCGGAAGGCGACGAAGGCGGCGACCACGTTCTTCAAGTTCATCAGCACCGGACGCCCGCCGTCGAGCGCCAGCATGTTGATGCCGAAGGTTTCCTGCAGCGGCGTGAACTTGTAGAGCTGGTTCAGCACGACCTCGCCCATGGCATCGCGCTTGAGCTCGACGACGACGCGCACGCCGTGGCGGTCGCTCTCGTCGCGTAGGTCACTGATGCCGTCAATCTGCTTTTCGCGGCTGAGCTCGGCGATGCGCTCGACCAGGCGCGCCTTGTTCACCTGATACGGAATTTCGGTGATGACGATGGCTTCACGCTCGCCGCGCAGCTCTTCGATCGCTGCCTTGCCGCGAATGACGATCGAGCCGCGGCCGGTGCGATAGGCATCAGCAATACCGGTGCGGCCAAGGATAATTGCGCCGGTCGGGAAATCCGGACCCGGCACCTTGGCCATCAGCGCTTCAATCGAGATAGCGTTGTCATCGATATAGGCGAGGCAGGCGTCAACCACTTCGCCGAGATTGTGCGTCGGAATGTTGGTCGCCATGCCGACGGCAATGCCGGAACCGCCATTGACCAGAATATTGGGAAAGCGTGCCGGCAAGACCTTGGGCTCTTGGCGGCTGCCGTCGTAATTCGGCTGGAAGTCGACGGTTTCCTTGTCGATATCGTCGAGCAGCGCGTCGGCGGCGCGCGACAGGCGCGCTTCGGTGTAGCGCATCGCCGCCGGCGGATCGCCGTCCATCGAACCGAAATTGCCCTGACCGTCAATCAGCGGCAGGCGCATCGAGAAATCCTGCGCCATGCGCACCATCGCGTCGTAGATCGCGTTGTCGCCGTGCGGGTGATAGCTGCCCATCACGTCGCCGACAACGCGCGCCGATTTCCGGAACGCGCGGTTCCAGTCGTTGCCGCCCTCTTTCATGGCGTAGAGGATGCGGCGGTGGACTGGCTTGAGGCCGTCGCGCACGTCCGGCAAGGCGCGCGCCACGATCACGCTCATGGCGTAATCGAGGTACGAGCGGCGCATCTCCTCTTCGATGGAGACCGGCGCGATGTCGCTCGGCGGCGGTGGGCTCGGCGGTG
>DASQGX010000246.1:0-4533 GCA_035632395.1 Allostellaceae bacterium | reverse complement strand
CGCGCTACGGCGTCGTCGGTGCCGCGGCCGAGTGCCGTGCGAACGGCGTCGGCCTCGCTGACGATGCGGCCGGCGGCCAGCGTCGCATCACGCGTCAGCCGTTCGGTCGCTCGCTCGAACTCGGTCGTCGCATTGCCGCTGACGCGTTCCAGCGCCTGGGCGAGGTTGCGTTCGATCTCGGCGCCGCGTGCCTCGGCGCGTTTGCCGCCGGTCTCGACGGCGCGTTCAACCGCTTGCTCGACATCTTCGACATGCGTCGCCAAGCGCTTGGTGACGTCGTCGAGGTCGCGGCTGACGGCGCGCTCGAGCGCCGCCGCCTCGGCCGAGAGGGTTTCCACGAGGCGGCCAACCGGCCCTACTGCCTGGTCGAGATCGCTGCGCGCATATTCGGCGCGCTCCATTGCGGCGTTCACGGTGCGCATTGAATCGTTGAGGCGGGCACCGAGATTGTCGGCCGCGCCTTCGATGCGCTGCACCGTTTGGTCGACGGCACCGGCCAGGTCCTCCGCCTGGCGCCGCAAGGCGTTGAGCGCCTCATGCGCGCGGCGGTCGCGTTCCTCTGATGGCGAATAGAGCCGATCGAGCTGATCGGCGAGCCGCGCCGAAACCGTGGCGAATTCGGCGGCACGGCTGCGCACCACCATCGCGCCCCAGATGAGCAACGCCGGCAGCACGACCCAGATGATGATCACCGCCAGCGACAGCGGCGGCAACGCCAACACCATTCGCCAACCGGCAAAGAACTGGATGAACAGCGCGCATAGCACGATCCAACCAGCGGCCAGCACCGGCCCGGATAGCCAGCGTCGCATCGTGCCTGACGACTCCAAAAACGTTCTTCCGCGCGCGCGGAAGGGTCGCTTATCCCTTCGGGCGCGTCAACGCGCGCCGCGAGTCGCGTCAGAGGATCGTGCGCAGCGAATCGAGCACGACGACCGGCTGCTCGATCATCAGCATGTGACCACAGCCGGACAGGACGACGCTGCGTGCCTGCGCGAAATGTCCGGCGAATCCGTCCGCCTTCGCCGCTGGCGTCATCCGATCCTGCGCGCCCGACAGCAGCAGCACCGGACAGCGCACGGCGCTGGCGGCTGCGGCGGCGCCGGCATAACGGTCGCAAGCCGCTAGATCGGCGGCGAGACTCGCCGTCGGCGTGTGTTCGATCAGGCGCAGCGCTGCGTCGGGCAGGAACATGCCCGGCGCCGGATTGCCGCCGGTCAGGTTCTTGAGGCCGAAGCCCCAGGCAACGATGAGCTCCGACGCGAGATGGGCGCCGCTGCGCGCCGCGCCCAGCAGATCGGGATGGACGCGCATTTCCGGCACGAATCCGAGCAGTGCCAGCGCTTCGCACGCCGCGCCGGCGCGCGACGCGGCCTCGAGCGCCGCCAGCGAGCCCATGCTGTGGCCGGCAAGCCGGAACCGCGCAACGTTCAGCGTCTGCAACGCGCGCAACAGCCAGTCGGCCAACGCCTCGATGGTCTCGAGCGCCGGTCCGGCGCTGCCGCCGTGGCCAGGAAAGTCCAACGCCAGAACGTTGCGGCCATGATGCGCCAGCGCGCGCGCCTGCAGCGCCCAGATCGTGTGGTTCATCCCGGCACCGTGCAGCAGAACGACGGTCGGCAGGTTCGCGTCAAAGGCGCGGCCGCCGGTGCCGGCGAAAACGCGCTGGCCGCCGACGGCAAAATCCATCTATTCCGCCGCCTTCGGCACGGCTTTCTGCGAGGCGCGCAGCGCGCGGCTGAGGTCGTCTGCAATGTCGGCGAAATCCTCGAGCCCGACCGAGAGCCGAATCATGTCTTCGCCGACGCCGGCGGCCTTGAGGTCGGCCGCGCTCATCTGCTGGTGCGTCGTGCTCGCCGGATGGATGACCAGGGTCTTGGCGTCGCCGACGTTGGCGAGGTGTGAGATCAATTGCAGGCTGTCGACAAACCGCTTGCCGGCGTCGCGTCCGCCCTTGATGCCGAAGCTGACGATCGAGCCTGCGCCCTCGGGATAAAGCCGCTGCGCGAGTCCATGATCGGGATGCTCGGGCAGGTCGGGGTGGCACACCCACGTCACTTGCGGTGCCGTCTTGAGGAAGGCGAGCACTTGGCGGGTGTTTTCCATGTGCCGTGCCATGCGCAGCGGCAGCGTCTCGACGCCTTGGAGGATATAGAATGCGTTGGCCGGACTCATGCAGCCGCCGAAGTCGCGCAAGCCCTCCATCCGTGCGCGCATGATGAAGGCTTGCGGTCCGAACTCTTCGGCGAAGTCGATGCCGTGATAGCCGTCATAAGGCTCGCTCAAAGTCGGGAAATTACCCGACGCCGCCCAGTCGAAATTGCCGCTGTCGATCAGCACGCCGCCGATAGCCAGGCCGTGGCCGCCAAGCCACTTGGTCGCCGAATGCACGACCAGGTCGGCGCCGTGTGCGAACGGCCGGATGAGATAGGGCGTGGCGAAGGTTGCATCCACCAGCAAGGGTAAGCCGGCTGCATGCGCCACCGCGGCGACGGCCTCGATGTCGAGCACTTCGAGGCCGGGGTTACCTAGCACCTCGGCAAAGAGCAGCCGCGTCGCGGGCTTGATCGCCGCTTTGAACGCCTGCGGGTCGCGCGGATCGACGAAGCTCGCGGTGATGCCGAAGCGGGGCAGGGTGAGCTTCAGCAGATTGATCGAGCCGCCATAAAGCGACGACGCGGCGACGATGTGCGATCCCGCGCCCATGAGGGTCGCGATCGCGAGGTGCAGTGCCGCCTGGCCGCTCGCCGTGCACACCGCGCCGACGCCGCCTTCGAGCGCCGCCAGCCGTTCCTCCAGCACCGCCACAGTCGGGTTGTTGATGCGCGAATAGATGTAGCCCGGCTCTTCGAGGTTGAAGAGCGCGGCGGCCTGGTCGCTATCCGCGAAGACGTAGCTCGTCGTCTGATAGATCGGCACGGCGCGCGCACCGGTCAGCGGATCGGGCTTCTGCCCGGCGTGCAGGCTGAGCGTCGCGAAGCGCGGCAGCTTGGCCTCGGTCATAGTCTGCCGGTCACCGCTTGAACAGGCTTTCAGCGCCGCCGCGCTGCTTGCGCTTGGCGGCGATCTCGGCGCGGGCGCGGGCGATCTCGCCTTCGAGCTCGGCGACGTATTCTTCGAGCTGCGCGACGCCGAGCACCGTCAGGTCGCGCGGCTTGGGCTTTTGCCGCTGCGGCAGCAGGTCTTCTTCGTCCATCGCGGACCTCCCTTGCGCCGGGGACGGTTGCCAGTGTGGCGTGATCGGGCTAAGGGTGCAATCCGCCGCAAGAAACCGCCGACGAGGCCTGCATGCCCGCTCTTCCCGCCGAGACCGCCGTCATCGAAATTCGCGAATCAGGTGCACCCGACGTCTTGCGTCTCGCCAAGCGGCCGATGCCGAAGCCCGGCGCGGGCGAAGTTCTGATCAAGGTCGAAGCCGCGGGCGTCAACCGGCCCGACGTGGCGCAGCGCCAGGGCAATTATCCGCCGCCGCCGGGCGCGTCGGACATTCCCGGCCTCGAGATCGCCGGCAGCGTCGTCGCGCTCGGCCTCGGCGCGCACACGCTCAAGCTCGGCGACAAGGTGTGCGCGCTGGTCACCGGTCACGGCTACGCCGAATATTGCGCTGCGCCCGAAGTGCAATGCCTGCCGGTGCCCAAAGGCTTCTCGATGGTCGAGGCGGCGGCCTTGCCCGAAACTTTCTACACCGTCTGGACCAACCTATTCGAGCGCGGCCGGCTCAAACGCGGCGAGACCGTGCTGATCCACGGCGGCACCTCGGGCATCGGCACCACCGCGATTCAGCTCGCGCGCGAATTCGGCGCCAAGGACATCTTCGCCACCGCCGGCAGCGACGACAAATGCAAGGCATGCGAGAAGCTCGGTGCGACGCGCGCCATCGACTACAAGCGCGAGGATTTTGTGAAGGTGGTCAAGGACGCGACTGGCAATCGGGGCGTCGATCTGATCCTCGACATGGTTTGCGGCCCGTATGTGCCGCGCAACATCAGCGCACTGGCGGTCGACGGCCGCTGCGTCACCATCGCGTTGTTGGGCGGCAATCTCGCCGAGGTCAATTTCGGCGTGGTGATGACGAAGCGCCTGACGCTCACCGGCTCGACCCTGCGCGCCCGGCCGGTCGACCAGAAAGGCGCCATCGCCCAGGCGCTCAAGCGCGAGGTCTGGCCGCTCTTGGACGCTGGCAAGGTCAAGCCTGTGATCTACAAGACCTATCCGCTCAAGGAGGCGGCTGCGGCACATGCGCTGATGGAAAGTTCAGCCCATATCGGCAAGATCGTGCTGACGATCTGAGGCCCGATTTCCGCTTTTCTTGGCCCGGCCGAGCGACTATATAAGCCGCATCCAAGACATGGGCAGGTGGCCTGGAAAGCGCTTTTTAGGCGCGAGCTTGGGCTTTGCCATGAGGAGAAACATATGTCGCTGCCGCTGATGCCCCGGGCGACCGCCGTCTGGCTGGTCGAGAACACCCCGCTGACCTTCGACCAGATCGGCGAATTCACCGGATTGCATATGCTCGAGGTCCAGGCGATCGCC
>DASQGX010000245.1:0-8926 GCA_035632395.1 Allostellaceae bacterium | reverse complement strand
CCTTCGGCGATGCCCTTGCACGACACCACTTCGCCGATTGCGTACTCGGCGATGAAAGCCCTGAGCTCCTCGTCGGGAACGTCCGTATAGACGGCCATGCGGATTACGACTCGCGACGTGCGGGCGCTTGTGCGGCCCTGGATCGTCGAATAGAGTGCGAGCCGATTTTTCGCCCGCCGTTTTTTGGCACGTTAATACAGGCAGAACCCTCAAGGAAAGGGAGATGAAGAGACCAGACTCGGCGGGGCGGCTGACACGTCGATTGGCGATGGTCGCGGTAATGGCATTGCCGGTTACGCTCGCGGGATGCTTCGGCAAAACCAGCGCCGAAAGCTTGACCTGCCCCAGCACAGCGCCGACTCCAGGTCTCGACGTCGCGCCGCTGTTCTCCGGTCCCGGCCGTACCCGCGACGACGTCGCCGCCGCGGCCCGGATTCTCGCGGTCAAGGACTCGTGTAGCGAAGAAGATAAGGGCATTCGCGTCGACGTCACGGTCGCGTTCTCGATCGTGCGCGCGTCGCCTCAGGTCCAGAATTCGCAATTCACTTATTTCATCGCGGTGGTGGACGGCGCCAGCAACATCTTGAACGAGCAACGGTTCGGCCTGGCGGCGCATTTTGCCGGCAACGAAAATTTCCTGGCGACAACCGAGAACATCACAGTGCATCTGCCGGTGAAACGCGTTGCGGCGGGTGGGGATTACGGCATCGTCGCCGGCTTCCAGCTGACGCCGGATCAGATACAGTTCAACAACGCGCAGCAGCAACCCGCGGCGCAATGAGCGACGGGCGCAAGCGGATCAAATTGCCCTCCGCCGCGCCGACGCCGTCGGCCGCCAGATTTCCGGTGCTGCGTGGCATGCGCGCCATGCGCACGGCACGCCAGCGTGGCCTCTCACGCACCGACATCTATCATTCGCTGCTGACGGTCTCGTGGGCGGGGTTCTTCGGATTGCTGACTGCCGCCTACGCGCTGTTCAACGTCGTCTTCGCGCTGCTCTACTTGGTGCAGGGCGGCGCGATCGCCAATGCCAAGCCGGGTTCGTTCGCCGACGCTTTCTTTTTCAGTGTCCAGACGATGGCGACGATCGGCTACGGCGACATGCATCCGGCGACGTTCTATGCCAACGCGGTGGTGACCGTCGAAGTGCTGCTCGGCATGACCGGGTTTGCACTCGCCACCGGCCTGATCTTCGCCCGCTTCTCGCGGCCGACGGCGCGCGTCATGTTCAGCGACGTCGCCGTTGTCAGCCGTTACGACGGCGTACCGACGCTGATGTTCCGTGCCGCCAATCAGCGCCGCAACCGGATCCTCGAAGCCTCGGTGAACGTCATGCTGGTGCGCAACGAACTGACGGCCGAAGGTCAGGTGATGCGGCGCTTCTACGACCTGAAGGTGGCACGCCGGCACAATCCGACGTTCGTGCTGACCTGGACGGTGATGCATCCGATCGACGAAACAAGCCCGCTGCACGATGTCGGTGCGACGACGTTACGTGAGCAGGAGGCGGAAATCGTCGCCAGCATCAGCGGCCTCGACGAAAGCTTTGCGCAGACGATCTATGCCCGAAAGAGCTACCAGCCGGGGGATATCCGCTGGGGCTGGCGCCTGACCGACATCATTGGCCGTACGTCGGATGGCCGGCTCACCGTCGACTACGACCGCTTCCACGACGCTGAAGAGGAAGCGGGCGGCTGAACGCCACGTCCGGGTCCCCGTCAGGAATCGTAGGACACGATCGAAGTGAACGGAACGTCGAGCCGTTTGCGGCCGCCGAGGAAATTGAGTTCGATGATGCAGCCGGCAGCTACGACGTCACCGCCGACCTTGCGGCAGAGATTGATCGCCGCCTCAAGTGTGCCGCCGGTTGCCAGCAGATCGTCGAGCACGACAACACGCCGGCCGCGTTCGATGGCGTCGGCCTGAATCTCGATCGTGTCGGTGCCGTATTCCAGGGCATACGTGTACGGTATCGTCGCGCCGGGCAGCTTGCCGCGCTTGCGCACCATGACGAAGCCGATGCCGAGCGCCAACGCGAGCGGCGCCGCGACGAGGAAACCGCGCGATTCGATGCCGACCAGCAATTCTGGCCGATGCGGCGCGAGCGCCTTCTCCATCCGCTCGACGGTCGTCTGCCACGCCTTGGCATGTGCCAGAAGCGTCGAGATGTCATAGAAGAGAATCCCCTTCTTAGGAAAATCCGGCACGCCGCGGATGTGCTGCTTCAGATCCATTGCCCCGCCTCGATGGAAATCGTAGCCCAATTTAAACTGCGTGCTTAGGGGTGCGAAAGCACCGTCTTGCGCTAGAATGGCCGCCGGTCCGGCCGGGGGAATGGATGGCCCAATCCATCGAGCAGACACGTGACGGCGATGCGCTCGTGCTGCGGCCGCATGGCCGCTGGGTGGTCGCCGATGCGCAGGCGCTCGACGACCGTCTCGCCGAAGTCAAGGCCGGCGCGGCGCGGCGCGTGCGTATCGACCTTGCTGGCGTCGAGGCGATGGACACCACCGGCGCGTGGCTGTTGTTCAGGCTGAAGCGCGGTCTCGAGGCCGGCGGCGCGTCCGTCAGCGTCGATCACATCGGTGCCGACCTGGCGCCGCTGTTCGCGCAGATCGAAAAGCGCCCCTCCGGTCCCGTCAAGGTGCCGCGCCGCGGCTTCGGACCATTCGTCCTGCTGGAACATATCGGCTATCGCACGGTCGAGCTGCTGCGTTCGGCCCGTGCCTTGGTGGGGTTCTTCGGCGAGGTCGCCATCACGTTCGCACGCATCGCGGCGCGGCCACAGCGTCTGCGCTTCACGCCGATGGTGGCGCAAATGCAACGCGCGGGCGTTTCAGCGCTCGGGATCGTCGGACTGCTGTCTTTCCTCGTCGGCATTGTCATGACCTACATCGGCGCGCAACAGCTGAAGCCCTATGGCGCCGAGATCTTCACCGTCAACCTACTCGCCGTCGGCACTCTGCGCGAGTTAGGCGGACTGATGAGCGCCATCATCATCGCCGGCCGGTCGGGAAGCGCTTTTACCGCCGAGATTGGCGCGATGATGGTCAACGAGGAAGTCGATGCGATGCGCACCCTCGGTCTCGATCCGATCGAGGTCCTGGTGGTACCGCGCATCCTCGGCTTGATTCTGACCCTGCCGCTGCTGACGTTTTGGGCGGATTTCACCGGCCTGGCCGGCGGCGCGCTGATGTGCCGCACGTCGCTCGACATCCCATTGACGACGTTTCTGGTGCAGCTGCACAGCGCGGTGTCGCTGTGGAGCGTGTTTCTCGGTATCATTAAAGCGCCGTTCTTCGCCGTGTGCATCGCACTCATTGGCTGCAACGAAGGGCTGCTAGTGTCGCGCAGCGCCGAGAGCGTCGGACGGCATACGACCCAATCCGTGGTGCAAGCCATTTTCCTCGTGATCGTGCTCGATGCGCTCTTCTCGATCCTCTTCAATGAGCTCGGCATCTGATCGCGCCGCGGCGCCGGTCGTGCACGTGCGCGGCCTGGCGACCGGGGCCGGTGGCAAGATTCTGCTGCGCGACGCGACCTTCGATCTGCATCGCGGCGAAGTTCTGGGTGTGGTCGGCGCATCGGGGGCCGGTAAGTCCGTCCTGCTGCGCACGATCGTGGGCCTGACACCGGCGGCCACCGGCACGATCGAGATTTTCGGCGAGGAGCTCGGACGGCGGGGCCACGCCGATTTGCGGCGTTTCGGCACGCGGTGGGGCGTGTTGTTTCAGGACGGCGCCCTGTTCAGCTCATTGACGGTCGCCGAGAACATCATGGTACCGCTGCGCGAACAGCTTCACTTGTCGCCGGCGCTGATGCACGATATCGCCGCACTCAAGATCGCGCTCGTCGGCCTGCCGCCCGATACGGCGGAGAAGATGCCGGCCGCACTGTCCGGCGGCATGCGCAAGCGCGCTGGCCTCGCCCGCGCTTTGGCGCTCGATCCGAAGTTGCTGTTTCTCGACGAGCCGACCGCGGGACTCGATCCGATCGCCGCCTCGGAATTCGATGGTCTGGTGCGCGATCTCAAGGAGAGTCTCGGCCTGACCGTGTTCATGGTGACGCACGATCTCGATAGCTTGATGGCGATTTGCGACCGTATTGCTGTCATCGTCGACCAGCGTCTGATCATCGGCACGCTCGCCGAGCTGGTGCATAATCCGAATTCCTGGATACAAGCGTATTTCTGTGGCCCGCGCGGGCGTGCCGCGCAGATCACCGAAGCTGCCAACGGGTAAGGTCATGGAAACGCGCGCCGAATACGTACTGGTCGGTGGCTTCGTCCTTATCCTGTTGGCCGGGCTGGCCGTGGTGCTGCTGTGGTTCGTCCAGGCGCCGTTTAAAGTCAGCGCCGCGCACTACGACATCTATTTCGATGGCTCGGTTTCCGGTCTCGATATCGGGTCTGATGTTCGCTACAACGGCGTCCTAGTCGGCCGCGTGGCGACAATCACGCTCGACCCAAAACGGCCGACCCAGGTACACGTCACCGTCGACATCAACCAGGACACGACCATTCGCAGCGATGCCGTCGCCGAACTGCAGGTAAAAGGCCTCACCGGGACGGCCTTCGTCGAGATCGCCGGCGTCAGCGGTACAGCACCGCCGCTCGTCGCCGAAAAGGGCCAGCGCTATCCGGTCATCCGGTCGCGTTCGTCGCAGTTGACGGAGCTGTTCAACGGCATGCCGGTGCTCATCCAGAAGCTATCGACCCTCGCCGATCAGCTCAATGACGTCACCGACGCGCAAAACCGCGCGGCGCTCGCCGAGACGCTCGCCAATATGCGGCAAGTGAGCGCGGTTCTTGCGGCGCATTCCCGCGACCTCGACACGTCGCTCGGCAGCCTGTCGGCGGCGGTCAAACATTTCGACCAAGCCGCCAACAATCTCGATCAGATGATGCGTGAAAGCCGGAAACCGGTCAGCGATTTCACCAACCGCGGCCTGCCCGAGCTGCAGCAGCTCCTCGCCGATTCGCGGGTCCTGGTCGCCGAGCTGACACGGCTTGTCGATTCGCTCAATCGCGATCCGTCGCAGGTGATCTACGGCAACCGCCTGCAAGGCTATACTCCCCACTGATGGCCATGCGACGCGTCGCGATCCTGCTCCTGATTCTGGCGCTCGCCGGCTGCAGCGGCTTGCTGCCGTCGCCGCCACCGCCGCCAAACCTCTATCGGCTGTCGCCCGCCCAATCGGCACCGGCTGACGATCCGCCGATCACGGCGCAAATCCTCGTCGGCGGCATGGCCGCCTCCGGCGCGCTCGACACTGCCAGGATCGCGCTCAGCTCGAGCGCGACGCGCCTCGAATACTATGCCGACGCGGAATGGACCGACCGCGCGCCGATCCTGGTTGGAAACCTGCTGCTCGATACGCTCGCGCATGCAGGCCGATTTAGCCGGGTAGCGCAGCGGTCGCTGGCGTTGCGTGCCGATTACGTCGTGCTCGGCACGCTCGATCACTTCGAAGCCGATTATAGTGCCGGCACGCCGCCGCAAGTGCGGGTGACGATCGACCTTAGGCTGTTGCGCATGCCCGACGGCGATATCCTCGCGCAACGGCAGTTCGCTGCCGTGGTGCCGGCGGCCCAGAACACTGTGCCGGCGGTCGTCGATGCCTTCAACGCCGCCAGCCATCAAGCGCTCCGCGACGTACCGGCCTGGGTCGCCGATTCTCTGCCACGGCCTGCGAAACGGCCTTGACGATCTCGCCGTCGCAGCGTCCCGACCGGACGACACTCGAACGTCAGGCGCGTTGCGGCCAGGACGTCGTGCATTGGCGTGACATTCTGGCGCGCGACGGCCGCACCGTCGTTTCGACTGCGCTTGGCGGCGCGAGCCGCGTCTTTCACTGGCGTCATTACCCGGCGGGCGATGTCTACGATCCGGTGACGCATGCGCAGTATTTCTATCACGCGCATCCGCCGCAGCCGCGCGCGGCCGCTCCTGGCGAGCACGGCCATTTCCACGCCTTTGTGCGCGCACGTGGCCTCAAACCGGGCGTGCGGCCGCTGGTCATGCCCGAACTCGCGATTGCCGGCCATCCTGTGACCCCGGCGCAGGCCGCGCCATCCGCGCCGGCACCCGCCGGCGAGCCCGACGAGCCCTGGATTCACCTCGTGGCGGTCGCGATGGATCGCGCGGGACAGCCGTTGCGCCTCTTCACCACCAACCGCTGGGTCACCGGCGAGACTTGGTACGGTGCGGCTGACATCGCCGCGTCGCTCGACCGCTTCGCCATCGGCGGCGAACAGGCGAGCCCTCTCGACCAATGGCTAACGGCGTTGCTCGGCCTATTCCGGCCGACGATCGTCCGCCTGCTGATGGAGCGTGACGCGGCGGTGATGGATTTTCGCCGCCGGCGGCGCAGCAAGGTGCACGTGCTGGAAGACCGGCGGCTCGAGGTCACATCGGCGGCGGCTATCGACGTCAACGCCGAAATCCGCCGCATCGCGGCGGCGCTGCGCCACGTTGCCTAGGCGGCGGTACTCAATTGTTCGAAATAGCGGTCTGTCCGTTGGGCGCCGGTTCGTTGTTGGCGCGCAGGCAGGCACGGCGGTAGTTCTCGCGGTCGGCATTGCTTTGCGGCGTGTAATCCGGAAACAGCCGCGCCGCTTCGCGGGCGCAGCGGTCGGCGACGGCCCAAACGCTATTACTCTCGGTCCTCGGATCGGCTGCGGCGGGCACCAGCGTCAGCAGCGCCAGCGCCAAACCGCCGAGGACGATGTACAACCGACTCATTGCGCGTCCTTGGCCCGCTTTGACGCGCGCAGCCGATAGGCATCGGCGACGGCCACGAGCGCCAGATAAAGCGAATATAGCACAGCCGGTGCGACGATGATCAGCACCGATCGGGCCTGTTCCCGGCGCAATTGCGTCTCCGCCTTGCGATGCGCCGTGGCGAGGCAGATTACGGCGTCCGGCCCCAGCCGCGCGCCGCAGCGATCGGCGATATAATCGTCGACCATGGTGATGCGGCCGTCGATCCGCAATACGGCGTCGAATTGCGGCAAGAGCCGCGCTCCCATCGCCAGTGTCCACACCGCGATTAGCAGCACGATATAGGCCGAAAGCCGGCGACTGCGCGGCAGGCTGGCCTGTGCCGCGTTCATTCGACCTCCGCCGCGCGTCGTACGCTCCAGATCATCGAGCTTCGCACCAGATATTCCTTTTGCTTGGTGCGATCGGCGGCGACACGCCGCAGCTCATCGAGCCGCTGCGCGCGTACGGCGGGATCATGTTCCTGCAACAGTTCCTTGTTGCGAATCGACTGTGCCTGAACGAATTCGATGTTTGCCGCGCGCCGCTGCCGAACATAACGGTCGAGCAGGGATTCTGGCGCTTCGCCGCGCCACACTGGGCCGAGTTTCGCGACCAGGTTGAAGGCGCCGTGCAGCGCGCCGTTGAGGCCGAAGGCGCCGAGGGGATTGTTAACGTGCGCCGCGTCGCCGACCAACAGCATGCGGCCGCGGCGGAACTCGCTGGCGACACGCTGATGCACGCGATAGGTCGACTTGTGCCTGACACCATAGCGCCGGTTCCAGGGCAAGAAATTCTGCAGCGTGCGCTCGACGAAGTCCGCCGCCAGCACCTGTTCTTCAGGCACCTCGGCGTCGGTCGGGAACAGCACGCGCCATAAACCCGGCGGCCCTTCATGCGGCATCTTGAATATCGCCGACCAGTCAACCGGGTCCGAAACATAGGCGTTCATGGTAAAGCCTTCCGGTGCGAGATCGCGGTCGATGCCGGCGACCAGAAAGCGCTCGGGCCACGTAAACCCCTCGAAGGCGACACTCATGGCGTGGCGTACGGCGCTGCGGCCGCCGTCGGCGCCGACCAGATAGCTGCCGCGCACGGTCTCGACGCCGTCCGGTGTGGCGAAGCGCGCGGTGACGCCATCGCCGTCCTGCGTCGCGTCGAGGAAACGGCGCTGCCAGCGCACGCTGCCGCCCAGTGACTCGAACCGCCTGAGCAACAGCGGTGTGAGCTTGAATTGCTCGCAATGGAAGCGAAACGGATAGGGCGTCAGATCGGCGATCAGCGACAGATCCCATTCGACGATCACGCCCTCGGCTCGGCCGCGAATCTGCCAGCGCGACACACGATAGCCGAGTCCGAGAAAATCCTGGCCGACGCCGATGCCGTCGAGCATTTCCAGCGTCGGCGGATGGAAGCTGCCGGCGCGCAGGTCGCGCGGCAAGCGCGGCTCAGCTTCGTAAACGGTGACAGCGACGTCCTGGAGGGCGAGTCCGACAGCGACGGCGAGTCCGGCGGGGCCTCCGCCGACGACGATCACTGGTGCGCACGAATCCATCCGATCCCTCGGCGGGATCAGACCGTTTGGCAAACCCCCATGTCAACGCGCATCTGACCGATGCCGCAGCTACATCGGCGGCTTGACGCCTTTGTTTTCCACCGTGACGTTGTTTGTCGCCAAGCTGCCGTCGGGCTGTTTTGCAGCAAGGATGAAGACCGCGCGGCCGTGTCGCAGCATACCCGGATCGCCGGCCGCATAGGTGACGATCGGCGTCTTGGGACTGACCTCGATGTCAGTGCTTTGGCCTTTGTAGGTGACAGTCAGGACCTTGCCGCTCTTTATGGTGGCAACGCCGGCGACGATCGCGTTCGTCATTAGGCTGTCGGGCGCGAGATCCCACGGGATTTGGCCTTCGGGCACAACGCCGCGTTGTGCCGCCAGGAAGATGTGCACCTCGATCGCGTGCAGGTTGCCGTCCTTGCCGCGGACGGAGGTCGAGGCGATGAAATCGCCGTCATGGATGTCGCTAAGGTGTTTGCGAATGACAGTCCGCACAACAAAGTTCCGCGCCAGCGCAATCGTCGTTAGCACGCCGGAGGGCGTCCTCACTGTCAGAGAGTGATCGGTGAGGGCGTCGATCGTGCCGCGTACCGGGCTGGGCGGCGTT
>DASQGX010000244.1:0-2549 GCA_035632395.1 Allostellaceae bacterium | reverse complement strand
TGATTTCATCCAAGGAGAATCCCATGCGTTTGAAGGACAAGATCGCCGTCGTCACCGGCGCCGCCAGCGGCATCGGCAAGGAGATCGCCACCGCCTATGTGCGCGAAGGCGCGCGCGTCGCCATCGCCGATCTCAATCTCGTGGGCGCCCAGGCCACCGCCAAGGAGCTCGACAACTCCGGCACGCGCGCCATGGGCGTCGCCATGGACGTGACGCAGGAGGATCAGGTCGACGCCGGCATGGCCCAGGTCGTCAAGCAATTCGGCGGCATCGACATCCTGGTCAGCAACGCCGGCATCCAGATCGTCGCGCCGCTCGATCAGTTCGAATTCGCCAAGTGGAAGAAGCTGCTCGCCATCCATCTCGACGGCGCGTTCCTGACGACGCGCGCCGCTTTGCGCCAGATGTACAAGCAGGGCCGCGGCGGCAGCGTCATCTACATGGGCTCGGTCCACTCGAAAGAGGCGTCGGTGCTGAAGGCGCCTTACGTCACCGCCAAGCACGGCCTCATCGGTCTCGCCAAGGTGGTGGCCAAGGAAGGTGCGGCGCATGGCGTGCGCGCCAACGTCATCTGCCCCGGCTTCGTGCGCACGCCGCTGGTGGAAAAGCAGATCCCCGAGCAGGCGAAGGAGCTTGGCATCACCGAGGAACAGGTGATCAAGACTGTGATGCTCAAGGAGACCGTGGACGGCGAGTTCACCACGGTTCAGGATGTCGCTGCGGCGGCGGTGTTTTTCGCCGGCTTCGAATCCAACGCGCTCACCGGCCAGTCGCTGGTGGTCAGCCACGGCTGGTTCATGCAATAGGCGCGCAAGCGCTCGTGGAGTCCCGATGGACCGCGGCAAATCGGACAAGAGGAGACAGCCTCCTGAACGGTCGGAGAAGCCGGCGGTACGCACGGCGGATATAGACCGCACGTCGCAGGATAGCTTCCCGGCGAGCGATGCGCCGAGCTGGACGCCCATCACCAGGATCGGCCGGCCGTCTGAGTCCACGCGCACGGGGAAGTGACGGCGTGCGCGCTGTTGCGCGGGATCGGACTCATCGCCGCACCGGTGGCACCCACCGCCACAGCGCCAGCGCATAGACCAGCACCACGCCATAGAGCGCGGCGAAGACCCAGATCGGCAGGTTCCAGAAGATCACGCTGTCGATCCAGCGCGCGATCAGCGGCTCGCGCGACGCCGGCGCGCCCGCATCCTGTTCGAGCGCCGCTTGCCAAAGGGTAAGGAAACACGCGCGGCCGAAAAGCGCCTGGACCGCGACGACACAAAGAAGTGCTAGGTGCAGCGCGCGCCACCAGAAGATCCGCACGAAGGTCCAGCCGCGCCATGCGCCCAGCGGGACGGCAACGAGGCCGAACATGTTGAACGCGATCACCCCGAGGTGCACCGCGAGTACGGCGAAGGCGAGGGCGGTCAGCACGCTCGGCGGCATGACGGACAGCATAACATTCCGTCATGGCCGCGCCTGACCCGGCCATCCACGTCTTCCGGCATTTCCACACGTGGATGCCCGGGTCGCGGTCCCTCGACGGGCTCGGGGCCGGCCCGGGCATGACGCTGAGATTGCGTGGTCGATCCTCGCCGCCGTCATGGCCGGGCGTCACCCGGCGATCCACCGTTATTTCCGGTACGGCTTGCGCCTACTCGCTTCGCTTCAGTACCGTCGCGGCCGTTCCGCCGGTTGTCGCGGCGGGAATCGTCCATTTCATTTCGCTGCGCGTCATCGCGGTGATGATGAATTTGCGGTCGGTGCCGACGATATTCGGATACGACGAGCCGGTGACGTGCAGCATCAGGCTGTGATCGGTGTCGTTGACCTTATAAGTGCCGAATTGCGCGAGCGAGCCTTGCACCGTAGCCTGGTTCTCATTCGCCGTTCCGGTCATGCGGTTGTTGGACGCATATTTCGGCAGATCGGATCGCGTCACCGCGATCACGAAGTGGCCATCGCGATCGAATACGGCGACGCCATTGGGCTTGTCGCCGAAGTTTTGAATATGGCTGCCGTCGCTTTTCGTGATCTCGACCGAAACATAGGTCCAGGTCCCGACGATCTGCTGCTTGAGCGATTTCTGTTGTGCCGGCGAACTACCGGCGATGGCGACGGTAAGCGCCGCACCAATCAAGGTGGTCAGTGTCAATCGGGCGTAAGGACTCATAAGCACCCCCATGGGAAATGGTTCAACCGCCTAATGCCCTCCATCGGACGTAATGGGCCGACGATGACGCCCCGTTTGCCGCCGGGCAACAGTTGCATGCACGGCGGCCTTGAGCCCGTCGCGAGGCCGGCCATCCGCCGTTATATCCGGTGCCGTTCGCCCGCGCTCACGCCGGCTTCTTCAGCCACTGCCTGAGCTCGATCGCATTGCCGTCGGGATCGGCGATCTCCGCGCGGATGAAGGCTTCGCGCGTGCGCGGTCCCCAGGTCGGCGCGACGCCTTTTTTCGCCAGCTCGCGCAGCGTCGCGTCCATGTCGTCGACTTCCCATGCCATGGCGTTATAGCCGGCTTGGCCATAGCGGTGGTTGCGCGGTATCGGCGGCAC
>DASQGX010000243.1:0-18865 GCA_035632395.1 Allostellaceae bacterium | reverse complement strand
CCGGCGAATAGCGGCTTGTCGCCTTTCCACACCGACTGGTGTGTGTGCATGCCCGAGCCGTTGTCGCCCTTGATCGGCTTCGGCATGAAGGTCGCGGTTTTGCCGTACTGGTTCGCGACCATCATGATCACGTACTTGTAGATCTGCATCTGGTCGGCGGTGGTGACCAGCGTGTTGAACTCGAAGCCCAGCTCGTGCTGCGCCGGTGCCACCTCGTGGTGGTGCTTCTCGACCTTGAGACCCATGTCGGACATGGTCGAAAGCATCTCGGAACGCAGGTCGTAGGTGCTATCCACCGGTGGCACCGGGAAATAGCCGCCCTTGATCGGCGGACGATGGCCGGTGTTGCCATCGGGCAGCTTGCGATCGCTGTAGTAGGGACCTTCCTCGCTGTCGACCGAATAGAACTGCGTCTCCATCGACGACTTGTAGCGCACGTCGTCGAACACGAAGAATTCGGCCTCGGGACCGAAGTATGCCTTGTCGCCGATGCCGGTGGAGGCGAGATACTTCTCCGCCTTCTTGGCGATCGAGCGCGGGCAGCGCCCGTAGGGCTGGCCCGACAATGGCTCGTGCGTGTCGCAGAAAATCGCGATCGTCGTCTGGGCGCAGAACGGATCGAGCACCGCGGTCGCGAAATCCGGCATCAGGAGCATGTCGCTCTCGTTGATCGCCTTCCAGCCGGCGATCGATGAGCCGTCGAACGCAATGCCGCCCTTGAGCAGGTCGTTGGTCACCGACTTGATGTGATAGGTCAGGTGCTGCCACTTGCCGCGCGGGTCGGTAAAGCGGAAGTCGACGTATTTGGCGTCGTGCTCCTTGATCATTTCCATGATCTTTTTCGGATCGGACATCGATTAAGTCTCCCCTTCGTGATGGTTTGTTCGGATGGCTGGTTTTGTATCGGCGGGCGAGGCCGCGGAAGGCGTCAACCTAGCGGGCCGTGCACCGCAAAACTATGGGTTTGCAGCGGGTCAGATCGCGTCTTTGCCCTTCTCGCCGGTGCGGATGCGGATGGCCTCTTCGATGGCGGTGACGAAGATCTTGCCGTCGCCGATGCGGCCGGTATGGGCGGCGTGTTGGATGGCTTCAATCGCGCGCGGCACCAGCGGATCGTCCATTACCACTTCGATCTTCACCTTGGGCAGGAAGTCGACGACGTATTCGGCGCCACGATAGAGTTCGGTATGTCCTTTCTGCCGGCCGAAACCTTTGGCCTCGGTCACGGTGATGCCCTGGATGCCGACCTCGTGCAGCGCTTCCTTCACCTCGTCGAGCTTGAAGGGCTTGATGATCGCTTCGATTTTCTTCACGGGATAACCCCCTCTTGTTGCCGCCTGCGCCAAACCGGCGTCCGCGCGGGCGCCGTTTCAATCCTTGCCGCCTCTAAAGCATGAGGTGTGCCACAGCCCGCGGTGCCTGCTCCACGGCAAACGCCGCCGCATTCCTGTGGATAAGAACAACAAGACCAAAAAATAGGCAAGAGTGCACGATTAGCGGGCAGACGCTCGCCGGTTGTCCTGGCGCGCCAGCCATTCGCCAAGCCGCGCCATCGCTTCTTCGATCGCCTCACGGCTGGCGGCATAGGAGAAGCGCACGAAGCCTTCGCCGAAGGCGCCGAAGCTGGTGCCGGCGACGGTGGCGATGCCGGTTTCGTCGAGCAGCCGCCGTTCGATCTCGCGCGCGCCCATGCCGGTGCCGCTGATGTTCGGAAAGGCATAGAATGCGCCGCCCGGCATCGCGCAACGCAGGCCGGGCAGCTTGTTGAGCGCGCCGACGATCACCTGGCGGCGCTCGGCGAAGGCGCGGACCATCGCGTCGACCTCGGTGCGCGGACCGGTCAATGCGGCGATACCAGCGAACTGCGCCGCCGCGTTGACGCAGGAATGGCAATTGATGGCGAGCCGTTCGGCAGCGGAAAAAAGCGCCTTCGGCCAAACGCCATAGCCGAGGCGCCAGCCGGTCATCGCGTAAGTCTTGCTCCAGCCATCGAGCAGGATGACGCGGTCAGCGATCGACGGATAGGTCAGCAGGCTGACGTGTCGCGCGCCGTCGTAGAGAATCTCGCCGTAGATCTCGTCGCTCAGCACCGCGACTTTGGGAAATCGCTCGAGGCCGGCAACCAGCTTGTCGAGCTCGGCCTTGGGCACGACGCCGCCGGTCGGATTGGCGGGACTATTGATGATAATGAGGCGCGAGCGCTCGGTCAGCTTGGCGAGCACTTCGTCGGCGCTGAACGAGAAGCCTTTCGTCTCATGTAAATTGATCGGCACCGGCGTCGCGCCGGAAAAGCGGATGACGCTTTCGTAAATCGGAAAGCCAGGATTGGGATAGAGGATTTCCGCGCCGGCCTCGCCGAACATCATGATGGCAAAGAACATCGTGACTTTGCCGCCCGGGACCACCAGCACGCGGTCGGGCGGTACGGTCACGCCGTGGCGGCGGTGCAGATCGGCGGCCACCGCCTCGCGCAGCTTCGGAATGCCGTTCGCCGGCGTGTAGCCGTGGTGACCATCAGCGAGCGCCTTGCGGCCCGCCTCGACGACATGCGGCGGCGTCGGAAAATCCGGCTGACCGATGCCGAGATTGATGATCGAGCGGCCTTGCGCCTCGAGTGCCTTGGCCCGCGCCAGCACTTCGAATGCGCTTTCAGTGCCGAGGCGCGACATGCGCTGGGCCACGACGAGGGACGCAGTCATCTCATCATCCTAACGCCGGGCGACGCAGCCCGACCATGGGCATGCGGTGCGCCAGACGCGCACAAAAGGCCCTGCCCCAGGGGGCGCCAGCTCGGCAAGGGATATGGGGAAATGGGGCGAGTGACCGGGCTCGAACCGGCGACATCCAGAATCACAATCTGGCGCTCTAACCAACTGAGCTACACTCGCCACCAACTGCGGTCCTAGCGCGAAGGCCTTCGAAGCGTCAAGCCAAGAGCCATGAATCCGACCGATTATGCGCTGCTGACCCCCACCGAGATGGCGGTCGCCGACCGTGCCGCGGCGGTCGCGGGTGTTGCCGGCACCGTCCTGATGGAGGCCGCCGGCAGGGCCGTGGCCGAAGCCGTGATGCGGCGCTGGTCGCCGCGGCCGGTTAGCGTGCTGTGCGGGCCCGGCAATAATGGCGGCGACGGCTTCGCGGCGGCGCGGCGGCTGGCTACCGCCGGCTGGCGCGTGCGGCTCGGGCTGCTCGGGAGCCGCGACGCGTTGCGCGGCGATGCGCGCGAGCACGCGGTACGCTGGCGTGGCGAGATCGAGGCGCTTTCGCCGAACCTGCTCGATGGCGCCGGGATCGTTGTCGATGCGCTTTTCGGTGCCGGCCTGTCGCGCCCACTCAACGGGGCGGCCCGTGCCGTCATCGAAGCGCTGATCAAGCGCCGGCTGCCGGTGGTGGCCGTGGACGTGCCGAGCGGTCTCGACGGCGCGAGCGGTGCGGTACTTGGCATCGCTGCACCGGCGGCGGTGACCGTAACGTTCTTTCGCAAGAAGCCGGGGCACCTGCTGTTGCCGGGACGATTGCTGTGCGGTGACGTGCAGTTGGCCGACATTGGGATACCCGCGGCCGTGCTCGACACGATTGCACCGCGGACATTCGAGAACGATCCAGTTTTGTGGCTCGACGCTTATCCGTGGCCGGTAGATGGCACGCATAAATATAAGCGCGGCCATGCCGTCGTCTTCGGCGGCACGGCTATGACCGGAGCGTCGCGGCTGGCAGCACGCGCGGCGCAGCGGGTCGGCGCCGGGCTCACCACCGTCGCGGCGCCGGCGCCGGCATTTCCGATTTATGCCGCGGCGCTGGAGAGCGTTCTGGTCGCACGCATGGCGGGCACCGGAGGTTTCGCGCATATCATTGCCGACGAACGTCACAATGCAATTTTGGTCGGGCCTGGCGCCGGAGTGGTGCCCGCAACCCGCAACGCCGCATTGGCGTCGCTCGCAACGAAACGTGCCGTTGTGCTCGATGCCGATGCGCTCACCGTCTTCGCCAAGGAACGCAAAAAGCTATTCAAGGCGCTGGCCGGCGCGCGCGCCGTGATAACGCCGCACGAAGGCGAATTCGCGCGGCTGTTCTCGGTAACCGGCGACAAGCTGGCACGTGCCCGCGCCGCCGCTGCCGAATGCAGCGCCGTCGTCGTGCTCAAAGGTAGTGACACGGTGATCGCTGCACCCGACGGCAGCGCCGCGATCAACGCCAACGCGCCGCCAGCGCTCGCCACCGGCGGCACCGGCGACGTGCTGGCCGGCCTCATCCTCGGCCTGTTGGCACAGGGCCTCGATCCGTTCCGTGCGGCGTGCGCGGCGTGCTGGCTGCACGGCGACGTGGCGCAGGACTGCGGCATCGGCCTGATCCCCGAGGATCTGGTCGCCCGCTTGCCGGCGGTGCTGGCGCGGCTGGCGGCGCGGGGTGCGCTTGCCAAGGACCGGCGGCCGGAGTTATCGCTTGATCATGAGTGAACGCGTCAGCCTGCTCGATCGGACCCTGAATTCGCTGCGCGGCGCCTGGCGTGACTCGCTGCGCGGTGCGTGGCGCGACATCGCCGCCTCGGCGCGCGGTGCGCTGTCGAGCCAGCCGCGGCCGGAGCTGTCGCGCGAAGACGCCGAGCGCCTGCGCGTGCAGTTGCGCGACTGTCTCGAAGGTAAGGGGGGTGAAGTCTCAGCCCGCGCCCGCGCCGCCGGTCTCGGCCGTACCTATCTCGCGCTCAACGCCGTCGGCCATGAGCGCTTCCTGCGGCTGTTGGCGACTGAATTCGACATCAACCACGCCGAGGTCGGCCGCATCAGCGCGCAACTCAAATCGGCTGCCGATGATTTCGAACGCGGCAAGATCGAACGCACGCTGCGCCACGCGCTCGAACCGCCACGCGTCCGGCTGCTGACGCAGTTCAACGCTTTGCCGGAAGGCGTCAAATTCCTGGTCGACATGCGCGCCGAGCTCATGCGGCTCGGCCGCGATGACGTCGAACTCGCGGCGCTCGAGCAAGATTTGAAAACGCTGCTCGCCAGCTGGTTCGACATCGGCTTCCTCGAATTGCACAGCATCGGCTGGGATTCGCCGGCCGCGCTGCTTGAGAAGCTGATGCTCTACGAGGCGGTGCACGAGATCCGCAGCTGGAACGATCTCAAAAACCGGCTCGAAGCCGACCGCCGTTGTTTCGCCTTCTTCCATCCGCGCATGCCGCAGGAACCGATCATCTTCGTCGAAGTCGCCTTGACCAAGGGCATGTCCGACAACGTGCAGTCGTTGCTCGACGAAAGTGCGCCGATCGGCGACCCGACCGAAGCCGACACGGCGAACTTCTATTCGATCTCGAACTGCCAGCGCGGCCTGTGGGGCATCAGCTTTGGCGATTTCCTGATCAAGCGTGTGGTCGACATGCTCGCAGCCGAGCTGCCGCATCTGAAGACCTACACGACCCTCTCGCCGATCCCGGGGTTCAGCGCCTGGCTGGAGAAGCGGCTGGCGGAGGAGGGCGAAGATCTACTGATCGAGGAGGAGCGTGCGGCGATCGCGGCGCTGCCTAGCGGCGGCAAAGGCGGGTTCGCGGCCCTGATCGCCCGCCCCGACTGGAGCGCCGATGCGATTACAGCGCAGGCGCTCAAGGCGCCGCTGATGCGGTTGTGTGCGCGTTATCTATTGAACGAGACGACGCCGGCGGGCCGCGCCATCGATCCGGTGGCGCATTTCCACCTCAGCAACGGCGCCCGGATCGAGCGCATCAATTGGTGCGCCGATGTGTCAAAAAAAGGGCTGCAGCAGTCCTTCGGCATGATGATCAACTACCTCTATCGGCTCGGCGACATTGAACAAAACCACGAGGCCTATACCGGCGAAGGCCAAATCGCGGCATCAAGCGCCGTGACGCGATTAGCCAAAGAGTGAATCGCGTCAGTAATGCTGCGGATAAATGACTGAAAAAGCGGCGAAACTTATTGACATTCGGCCGAAATTGCCGGCATTAATCATTTGCCATTTATCCCCAAAAGGCTGTGGATAAAACGCCGAACACAAGGCAGATGCCACAACCTAGGGGCTTCGGGGGGCTGCGAATCTGTTCGAGCGTCTTTTGCAAAACCGCCGCGAGCCGGTCGAGGTCAGGAGCGGCGATCGCTTCTGTCGCCGCCGACGCGACAAGGTGATGGAGCTGGTGACCGTCACGGATTTGCGTCCGGACCCGCTCGGCATCCCGCACGTGCATTTCAAACTGACGTTCGAGGAATCCGCCATTGGCCGGGTCGAAGCCGGGCGCCGGGTGCTTGCGCTCAACTCTTTCGTCGCGGCCTACAGCGAGCGTATGGGCTGAGCGCCCCTTCGGCTTTTCCGCGGTTTGACCCTATGCTATGAAGCCCGCTTCGCCGTGCGGCGGACACGTCCGGTCGCGGGCGTGGCGGAACTGGCAGACGCACTCGGTTTAGGTCCGAGCGACGCAAGTCGTGGGGGTTCGAATCCCTCCGCCCGCACCACCGGATTCATCCTGAGACCGGACAACCTCAAGCAAGAAGAAGTCGTGACCCCATGCAAGTAAGAGAGACCAGCGCCGAAGGCCTGAAACACGAATTCACCGTCGTCGTCGCTGCCGCCGATATCGAGAAACAGATACAAGACCGGCTCACCGAGATCGGTCGTTCGGTAAGGCTACCGGGCTTTCGCCCGGGCAAGGCGCCACTCGCCCTGTTGAAGAAACGCTACGGCCCGTCGGTGATGGGCGAGGTCGTCGAACGCGCTGTCAACGATAGCTCGTCGGCGGCGATCAAGGAGCACAAGCTGCGGCCTGCGCTGCAGCCGAAGATCGAGATTGTCTCGTTCAATGAAGGCAAGGATCTCGAATACAAGCTGGCGGTCGAGGTATTGCCCGAAATCGGTCCGGTTTCGCTCGACGGCATTGCGCTCGAGCGCTGGAAGGCTGAAGTTCCCGACAGCGAGATTGACCAGGCGTTGGAGCGCATCGCCAAGCAGCAGCGCAAGACCGCACCGGTCGACCGCGCCGCCGACAAAGGCGACTTCGTGCGCATCGATTTCAAAGGCACGGTCGATGGCGTCGTTTTTCCTGGCGGCAGCGCCGATAATTATCTGCTCGAGCTCGGTTCGGGCGGGTTCATTCCTGGATTCGAGGACCAGCTCGTCGGCGCGAAAGCCGGCGACGCGCGCACTGTCGCCGTCACCTTTCCAGCGGACTATGGCAACGCTGAGCTCGCCGCCAAGGCAGCCGAATTCGCGGTCACCGTCAAGGAAGTGCGGCAGACCGAGAACCAGCCAATCGACGAATCCCTCGCCACCGCGGTCGGCATGGAGAATCTCGCCGAGTTGCGCCAGGCCGTGCGCGAACGCATCGAGCGCGAATACAGCGGCATCGCGCGCCAGAAGCTGAAGCGCGAACTGCTCGACCAGCTCGCGGCCCGGTTCAGCTTCGGCGTGCCGGCCGGCATGCTCGATCTCGAATTCCAGCACCTCTGGCGCGAGGTCGAAGCCGAGCGTAAGCGCGCCAAGGAAAGCGGCAAAATCGATCCCGAACTCGCCAAGGATGACGCCGAGCTCAAGGCTGAATTCCAGGCGCTGTCCGAACGGCGCGTGCGCCTCGGGCTGCTGCTCAACGAGATCGGCCGCACCAATTCGATCACCATCGCCGCCGAGGAGCTCAACCGCGCCGTCATCGATCGCGCGCGCGGCTTCCCCGGCCAGGAACGGGAAGTGCTAGACTTCTACCGCAACAATCCTCAGGCGCTCGACAGCCTGCGGGCGCCAATCTATGAGGACAAAGTCGTCGACTTCATCCTGGCGAAGGTGAACGTGAGTGAGCGCTCGGTGCCGCCGGCGGAATTGACGGCCGCCGCTGCCAAGGAAGACTGAACGCCCGACGACCGACCCCAAGCAACGAGGACAGGTAGCGATGCAGGATCCGTTCGAACAATACATGCAGACGCTGGTGCCGATGGTGGTCGAGCAGACCAACCGTGGCGAGCGTGCCTACGACATTTATTCCCGCCTGTTGAAGGAGCGGATCATCTTCTTGGTCGGGCCGGTCAACGATATGGTTGCCAGCCTGATTTGCGCCCAGCTCCTGTTCCTCGAATCCGAGAACCCGACCAAGGACATCTCGCTCTATATCAATTCGCCGGGCGGCGTGGTCACCTCGGGCCTGGCGATCTATGACACCATGCAATACATCCGGCCCGACATCGCGACCGTGTGCATCGGCATGGCGGCGTCGATGGGGTCGCTGCTGTTGACTGCGGGCGCAAAAGGCAAGCGCGTCGCGCTGCCCAACGCCAGCATCATGATCCATCAGCCCTCGGGTGGCTTCCAGGGCCAAGCGACCGACATCGAGATCCATGCCCGCGAGATCCTGCGCACGCGCGCCCGGCTCAACGAGATCTACGTCAAGCATACCGGCCAGTCGCTCGACGCGGTGGCCACCGCCCTCGAGCGCGATCGCTTCATGTCGCCGCAGGAGGCCAAGGCCTTTGGCCTGATCGACGAGGTTATGACCAACCGGCCGGTCACAGCCGAAGAAAAACGCGCCTGACGCGCTTAACAAGCACGTTAACCCCTGGAATCGCGCGGCATATTAACTAGTTATTGAACTTGGGGCCGTGCATAATGTTGTATGGAATAGGGCGGAAAAGGTCCTGTCGTCGTGAACCGGAACAAAAACCGGAGGCCGGCTCGGCGGATGGCAGCGGCGCAAGGCATGCAAAGAACGGCATGTCGCGGGTGGTGTTGACGGAGAGACCATGACCAAGCCGAGCGGCGGCGATTCGAAGAACACGCTCTACTGCTCCTTCTGCGGCAAGAGCCAGCACGAGGTCCGCAAGCTGATTGCGGGGCCGACGGTGTTCATCTGCGATGAATGCGTCGAGCTCTGCATGGACATCATCCGTGAAGAGCACAAAACAACCCTCGTCAAATCGAGAGACGGGGTTCCGACGCCGCGCGACATCTGCAAGGTGCTCGACGATTACGTGATCGGCCAGGACCACGCCAAGCGCGTGCTGTCGGTCGCCGTGCACAACCACTACAAGCGGCTGGCGCACGGCGCCAAGAGCAACGACGTCGAGCTCGCGAAGTCGAACATCCTGCTGGTCGGTCCAACTGGTTCGGGCAAGACGCTTTTGGCGCAGACGCTGGCGCGCATCATTGACGTGCCGTTCACCATGGCGGACGCGACGACGCTGACCGAAGCGGGCTATGTCGGCGAGGACGTCGAGAACATCATCCTGAAGCTGCTGCAGGCCGCCGATTACAACGTCGAGCGGGCACAGCGCGGCATCGTTTATATCGACGAAGTCGACAAGATTTCGCGCAAGTCGGACAACCCGTCGATCACCCGCGACGTGTCGGGCGAAGGCGTGCAGCAGGCGCTCCTCAAGATCATGGAGGGCACCGTCGCTTCGGTGCCGCCGCAGGGCGGCCGCAAGCACCCGCAACAGGAATTCCTGCAAGTCGACACCACCAATATCCTGTTCATCTGCGGCGGCGCGTTCGCCGGACTGGAAAAGCTCATTGCCCAGCGCCGCCAAGGCACGTCGATCGGCTTCGGCGCCGAAGTCCGCGCGCCGGAAGAGCGCAAGACCGGCGAGATCCTCAAGGATCTCGAGCCGGAGGATCTGCTCAAGTTCGGCCTGATACCCGAGTTCGTTGGCCGGTTGCCGGTGGTGGCAACGCTCGATGACCTGGACGAAAGCGCGCTGGTCGACATCCTGACCAAGCCGAAGAACGCGCTGGTCAAGCAGTACCAGCGGCTGTTCGAGATGGAAGACGTCCGGCTCGAGTTCAACGATGAGGCAATGAAGGCGATCGCGCACAAGGCGATCGCGCGCAAGACCGGCGCGCGCGGCCTGCGCTCGATCATGGAGGCGATTTTGCTCGAGCCGATGTTCGAGCTGCCGGGCCTCGAAGGCGTTACCGGCATCGTCATCAACCGTGAAGTCGTCGAAGGCCGCGCCCAGCCGCTCCACATCTACTCGGAACGCCGGGGCGACGTCACAACCAGCGCCTGATCGCCGGCCGACGGCCGGCTTTATCGCAAATCCGAATCGAATGTGCGGAATGGCGCATTTCCGGGCACGACCCCTTGATCTGGGCCGCCCGGCAGGCCACCTTATGTTGTGCTATAGTCCCCGTTGATCCCGGCGCGCCCTGGGGCGTTCTGTCTCACGGGCTTCCTCGAAAGGAGCAGCATGCTCGATCTGCCGCGCGGTAATCTCTACCCGGTCCTGCCATTGCGGGACATCGTCGTCTTTCCGCACATGATCGTGCCGCTCTTCGTCGGTCGCGAGAAATCCGTGCGCGCCCTCGAAGACGTGATGAAGGACGACAAGCAGATCCTGCTCGTCACCCAGAAGAACGCCGCCCAAGACGATCCGACGAATTCTGACATTTATTCGGTCGGCACCATCGGCACGGTGCTGCAATTGCTCAAGCTGCCCGACGGAACGGTCAAGGCGCTGGTCGAAGGCGGCGCGCGGGCACGCATCGCGCGCTATGCCGACAACGAGTCGTTTTTCCAGGCCTATGCCGAACCGATGCCGGATCAGCCCGGCGAACAGAGCGAGCTCGAAGCACTGGCGCGTACCGCGGTGTCGCAGTTCGAGGCCTACATCAAGCTCAACAAGAAGATCCCGCCCGAGGTGCTGGTCTCGATCAACCAGATCGACGATCCGTCGAAGCTCGCCGATACGCTGGCGTCGCACCTGACGCTGAAAATTCCCGAGAAGCAGGACCTGCTCGAGACCGAGACCGTGTCCGGTCGGCTCGAGAAGGTGTTCGGCTATATGGAAAGCGAGATCGGCGTCCTCCAGGTCGAGAAGCGCATTCGCTCGCGCGTCAAGCGCCAGATGGAGAAAACGCAGCGCGAGTACTACCTCAACGAACAGCTCAAGGCGATCCAGAAGGAGCTCGGCGAGGGCGAGGACGGCCGTGACGAGCTGGCCGAGCTCGAAGAGCGCATCAACAAGACCAAGCTGTCGAAGGAAGCGCACGACAAGGCGATGGGCGAGGTGAAGAAGCTCCGCACCATGAGCCCGATGTCGGCTGAGGCGACGGTCGTCCGTAACTATCTCGACTGGATGCTATCGATTCCCTGGCAGTCGCGGTCGAAGGTAAAGCGCGACATCAAGGCTGCCGAAAAGGTCTTGAATGCCGATCACTACGGCCTCGAGAAGGTCAAGGAGCGCATCCTCGAGTACCTCGCGGTGCAGAACCGCATGCGCAAAGTCAAAGGCCCAATCCTGTGCCTGGTTGGCCCGCCCGGCGTCGGCAAGACGTCGCTCGGCAAGTCGGTGGCGCGCGCTACCGGCCGCAACTTCGTGCGCATGTCGCTCGGCGGCGTACGTGACGAGGCTGAAATCCGCGGCCACCGCCGGACCTATATCGGCTCGATGCCCGGCAAGATCATCCAGGGCATGAAGAAAGCCAAGACCTCGAACCCGCTGTTCCTGCTCGACGAAGTGGACAAGCTCGGCGCCGATTGGCGTGGCGATCCGTCGTCGGCGCTGCTCGAGGTGCTTGATCCCGAACAGAACACGACGTTCCAGGATCACTATCTCGAGGTCGATTACGACCTGTCCGACGTGATGTTCGTCACCACGGCCAACACGCTGCGCATGCCGCAGCCGCTGATGGACCGGATGGAAATCATCCGCATCCCCGGTTACACCGAGGACGAGAAGATCCAGATCGCGCGTCGCCACCTGATTCCGAAGCAGGTCAAGGCCCACGGCCTCAAGGACAGCGAGTGGTCGATCAATGACGAGGCGCTCCAGGACCTCATCCGCTACTACACACGCGAAGCCGGCGTGCGGAATCTCGAGCGCGAGATCGCCAATCTCGCGCGCAAGGCGATCAAAGAGATCATGATGCGCAAGCTGAAGCGCGTCGCGATCAGCCGCCGCAATCTCGAGAAATACGCCGGCGTCCACCGCTTCCGGTACGGCGAGGTCGAGGAGACCGATTTGGTCGGTGTTACGACCGGTCTGGCCTGGACCGAGGTGGGCGGCGAGTTGCTGTCAATCGAGGCGGTGACCGTGCCCGGCAAAGGGAAGGTGACCGCGACCGGCAAGCTCGGTGACGTGATGAAGGAGTCGGTGCAGGCCGCGGAAAGCTACGTTAAGTCGCGGAGCGCCGCGTTCGGCATCCCGCCCACGATCTTCGAGAAAAAGGACATACACGTCCACGTTCCCGAAGGCGCCACGCCCAAGGACGGTCCATCGGCCGGCGTCGCCATGCTGACCTCGATTGTCTCGGTGCTAACCGGCATTCCGGTGCGCAAGGATATCGCCATGACCGGTGAGATCACGCTGCGTGGCCGGGTTCTCCCGATCGGCGGCTTGAAGGAGAAGCTGCTGGCGGCGTTGCGGGGCGGACTCAAGACCGTGCTCATCCCGAAAGACAACGAAAAGGATCTCGCCGAAATCCCGGACAACGTGAAGAACGAGATCGCGGTGGTTCCGGTGTCGTCGGTCGACGACCTTCTGAAACACGCGTTGGTCAAGCCGCTGACCCCGATCACCTGGACCGAGGATGGCGAGACTCCGGCAGTGATCGCGCCGAAATCCGACGAACGGTCCGGAGTCGTGACACACTGAGCCGGGGGCGCGTTGCGGACAACCCGCGAGTCGATGCGAAAAATGCCGCGAATCGGGCAGAAAATGCCGGATTCGCGGCTTTGCACCGATTGACCTTTCGGAAAAGGCCGATTTAGACTTTCCGCCGCCAAGCGCGAAGTCATCTCGACACCCGCCGCCTGGCGTATGGAGGGCTCGCTCGTGAACAAGAATGAACTCGTAGACGCCGTCGCTACCGCCGCCACCATCAAGAAGTCCGAGGCGGAGACCGTGATCGACGCGGTCTTCGATTCAATCACCAAGGAGTTGAAGAAGGGCGGCGAGGTCCGTCTGACCGGCTTCGGTACATTCGTCGTGTCGCAACGCGCGGCGACCGAAGGCCGCAATCCGCGGACCGGCGAGACCATCAAGATCGCGGCCCGCAAGGTGCCGCGCTTCCGCGCCGGCAAGGGCCTCAAGGACGCCATCGCCTGAACGACCGCGCGCCCTTGCGGCGCGCGCGGAATTGCCCCAGGCTGCGCGCACTATGGCGGCGCGCAGCCACCTTCCGCTGTCCGGGCGATTAGCTCAGCGGTAGAGCACCTCGTTTACACCGAGGGGGTCGGAGGTTCGAAACCTTCATCGCCCACCACAGCCTTCATTCACATCTCTCGCAGCGCAGCATCTTTGTAATGTTGGTGGCCTTGCAGTTGTCATGGCTGCGGGCGTAGCGTCGACTCGCTACCAGACAGGTGGGCCGAAGAGCCCAGGCGTTGACGTAAATCAATGCCACCGGCGGTAAAACCGCCGCTACTAGCCTTTGAAGATCTGCTGTGAAGGCATGCCGTCGGGTGGAGGCTGCTATGGATGAACTCAATCGCGCTCCCGTGCGCGGCGACCTCGATATTCGGGACATCTTGATGGAAGGCAGGCGCCTGGTCGCTGAAGGCTGGTGCCAGGGCGCGATGGCCAAAAATGCGCAAGGGCGCGCGGTCGAGGCGTCGTCGCAGGATGCCGTCGCCTTCGATCCGATGGGCGCGGTCGAACGCGCCGTGCTCAACCTGCTCGGCGGCGATCGCGGCACGTTGATCCAGAATTATTACAAGGGCTTCTATGCCCTTGCGTGGGGCCTGCACACGCATTCGCGGCTCTCGGCATGGAACGACGATGCAGTGCGACGGCATGCTGAGGTGCTCGAGCGCTTCGACTTGGCGCTTAGCAACGCGACGCGGCCATTGCGGCACGCGCCGCGTGCTGCAGCCTAAGGCGGATCAATCGCCGGCGAGTGGCTTGACCGCAGCTGGCCGCCACATCTGAGTGGCGAAGCGCTCGCGCCAACGCTTGAACATCGCCCGCAGGGCGCGTTGACCCGGGCGCTCGACCAGCCTGTTCATCGCGTATGAAATCACCACCGCGACTGCAAAAGTCAGCAACAGCGTGACGTAAGCGTTCACGCCCCATTTCAACAGCCATTTCATCATCACGAAGCCGATATCGTCGTGCAGGAGATAGAAGCTGTATGAGATGTCACCGAGGAAGACGAATGCCCAGAACGGTTTCACCGGCAGGCGGTTGATGCCGCCGAGCCAGACCAGCAATGCGGCGCCGCACATCATCGCGCAGTAGATCACCGAGCTCAGCGGCTTGACGTTGATCGGCGGACCGACGAGCGTGTTGAGGAGACAGACGGCTAGCATGACATAGGTTAGCGGCCGCGCCTGTCCGGCGCAGATTCGGTACAGCATGATGCCCATGATGAACAGGCCCGCATAGGCGCCGGAGGTCACGAGGCGCGCCATCAGCAAAAGATACGGCGAGTGCCAGATGAAGATCGGCTCCAGCCGCATCATCAGCGCGACCGCGAACCAGGGAATGCACACCCACTCGACACGGTCGAGACCGACACGCCGGATTACGGTCGCGGCAAAGACGTAGAAGAATGCCTCGTAGGCGAGCGTCCAATAGACGCCGTCGACGACGTCCTGGCCGACGACGTAGGGCACCATTGAGATGTTGGCGAGGAACTTCCCGAGGCTCGGCTTCAGGATCGGTACGCCGCCGAGGCAGACCACGGCCGTCGTCACCAGCAAACAGGCAATGAAAGCCGGATAGAGCCGGGCAATGCGCGCGGTGAGGAAATCATAGGCATCGCGCGTTTTCTCGATCGTCATGAAGATGACGAAACCGCTGATGACTAGGAACATGTCGACGCCGTGGATGGCGTGTCCGAGGTGAAATGCGATCGGTAACGCAATGCCGGTTTCGCGCGGAAAACTGTCGGTATAGTGGAAGAGGCAGACGGCGAGCGCGGCGACGCCGCGCAGAACGTCAAGCCCCCGCAGGCGTTTCTGCGGCGCCATCGTGGCGGCGTCAGCCATCGATGTTCTCCGGCAGGTGGTAGAGCAAGATCGACGAACCGACGGTGGCGACCGGCGTATAGGCGCGGAGCCAGGCGTAGCCCGGCTGCTCGTGCAGCATGTATTGGCTGACCGCGATCCAGCCGCCGACGCGCTCGCTCGGCGGCAACTTCTCGTAGCCGGCGATATAGGCGCGCAAATCGTATTCGGATTGTTCGAGCACCGCGACGTGGATGCGATGGATGCCAAGGGCGCGCACTTTTTGGTCCAGGCGTTTCACATCCTGGCCCCAATCGAGGTCTGAATTGATCGCCACGGCTTGCGGCGCCTGGCCGGCGAGGGCGTTGAACCAGGGCAAATAATCGGGAAATGCGGTGACGGAGTCGGCGCTCGCCCACAGCACCAGCACACAGGCCGTGACCTTGTCCCAGCCCTTGCCGCGCGCCAGTGCCAGCAGCGCCGTGCCGGCAGCGATCGCCAGCAGCGGATAGATCGGCAGCAGATAGCGGATGCCGAAATCAACAGGACTGGCCATCGAACCGGCGAGCACGCCGAACGCGGCCAGCGCCGGTGCGGCGATGCGCCAGTCGCGCAGCGCGCGCGAGCGCCGCACCAGCATGACCATACCGAGCGCCGCGGCGATCAGGAAAGGCAGCGGCGTCTTCGCGATGAGATCAACCGGGAAGAAGTACCACAGGCCGCCCTGGCTCAACTGGCCGAGCAGGTACACCGGATCGCGGTGGGCATCGACCCGTCGTGTCGTGTCGAAGATGCCGCGGACGAATTCGTGCGCCGGATAGATCGGCAGCTTGGCGATCGTCGCGGCAAGGCCGCTGGACGGGTGCGCAGCCGCTGCGGCGATGTGTTGGCCGACCAACGCCGGTTCGTATCCCAGCGATCCGACCGAGAAGCGATAGCCGCTCCAGATCACCACTGCCGCCGCCAATAGCGCAAACGCGGCGCCGTAAAGCCAGTGCTGTATCGGCTGGCGCCGGTCGCCGCCGACCCATAGCCGCCAGATTAGAACCGGCGCGAGCGCCGTCGGAAAGAACAGGAAGACGGTGAATTTGGACAAGACCATGAGCGCGGCGGCGGCGCCGAGCGCCAGGCTGCGATAAAGATCGGGCCGCTCCAGCCAGCGCACTGTCGCCAGAATCGCAAGAGTGAACGTCGCGGCGGCGGCCATGTCGGTGGTCGCAAGGCCGCCGTGCGCGAGGATCGGCGGCAACGCCAGGAACAGCGCCAGCGCGCACAGCGCCGTGGGTTCGCCGCCGAGACGGCAGCTCCAACGCCAGATTGCGCCCGCGGCCAGCAGCAGAAAGACGAGCGTGCCGAGCCGCGCCAGCGCAAGCATGGCCGCCGGATTGCCCGCACTGCGCAAAATATCATCGCCCTCGTGCCACATATCGGGGTTGAAGGTGCTGCGTGCGCCGGTGAGATAAGGACCCAAAGCATCGGCGATACGGGCGAGCGGCGGCGTGCTCGGCTCGTAGGCGTAGCGGCCCTGATCGAGCCACTGCATGCCGGCGGCGATATGCGCGCCTTCGTCAATAGTCGGACCATAATGCGCGGCGGCGAACGTGATGGCGATGGCGGCGAAACCAACAAGCACAATCGCCAAAGCCGCAATGCGCGACGGCAAGACGGCGCGAACTAAGCGCGCGACGAGCGAACGTTCGGAGCAAGCGGCTTCGAGCGCAGCAGGCATTGCCATGGCAAAAAAACCTCAGGCGACGCGGTCGGGCGTGCCGATGCCGCGCAGGACCATGCGGGCCAGGTGCCGCGGCTTGAACGCAATCGCGGGCTGGCCGGCCTCGCGCGCCAGGCGCAACGCTTCGCCGTACCCGGCGGGACCGCGGCGCGACGCGTGATAGGTGTAGGCATCGATCGCGCGCAGCAATTCAGCTTGCAGCGCGTCTTTTTCGGCGGCGCTCAGCGGCAAGGTCTCGGCCTGCGCTGACAGGCGCGTCAGGCTCAAAACCTTGGCGCGGTCGAATTCCGGCATGTTGCGCGCATGGGTCAGGTTGGCGTCGTGCTCGCGCTTGTGCATGACCTTCGCCCGGGTGAAGGCGAAGCGGCCGGCAAGCGCAAGCCGCAGGAACAGATCGGTGTCCTCGCCGAACCGCAGGGTCTCGTCGAACAAGCCGGCGTCGAGCGCCGCTTGCCGGCGAATGATGCACGCCGAAGTGCCGAAGGCGCCGGCGCCGAGCAGCGCCGAGAATATGCCGCCGGCTGGCGTGAAGATGCCGTTTGCCAGCGTTTTTGCGGAGCGCGTGTCGATGCCCGACTTTGCGAACTGGCTGCGGACGATTTCACCGCGCACGTTGAACTCGGTCGAATCGCCGAAGGCAACGACGATGTCGGAGGCGGATTGGATCGCCGACAACAGGATTTGATGGTGCGCCGGCGCCAGCAGATCGTCCGCGTCGAGCAAGGCGATGAACTCGGCGTCGCTGCGCTGGATCGCGAGATTGCGCGCCGCCGCCGGACCGCGCGGGCCCGTATTGTGGAGCAGCTGGATCGGCAAGAAATCGGCATAGTCGGCGGCGCAAGCGACGGCGACGGCCGCGGTGTCATCGGTGCTGCGATCATCGACCACGATCACCGATCGCGGCAGAACGTGTTGGAGCGCGACGCTTTGCAGCGTGGCGCCGAGGAAACGACCGGCATTGTGCGCCGGCACGACGACGTCGAGCGTGCCCGGTTTCATGCCGGACAAGCAGCAAGCTCCGGGCCAATGGCTGAAATCCGGGAAAAATTGCGCGGCACTCGTTGCGTTCGTCAAATCTGCCGACGGTTAATCCGGGCCGTACTATGCTGGCCACGGTTATCGCGGCCGACTTTGTTCCGACCGCCGCGTCTCACCCGCCTTTTACGGGGAACCGGATGATCGAGAAAAACAACGTCATCGCCGCGGCAATCCTCGGTGTTCTCGTCGCCATCGGCCTCGCGGCAGCGGGCTATTTCGTCAGCAGTACGGTTTACAAAGGCCGTCTCGCCACCAACGCGGTCACCGTCAAAGGTTTCGACGAGCGTGACGTCAAAGCCGATCTGGCGCTGTGGCAGATCGGCTATTCGGTCACCGGCGGCAATCTCGGCGACGTCTATACGCGGGCGCGCGCCGACGAAGCCGCGCTCGTCACCTTCCTCACTCAAAGCGGATTCAAGCCGGCCGATATCAAATCCGACAATCTCGCCGTCACCGATCTGATGGCGAATCCCTACCGGCCGAAGGACACGTCGGAGAGCGCGCGCTACATCGTCAAGAGTACGATCTTGGTGCGATCGAACGATGTCGACTTGGTCGCGCGCACCCTTCGCGGCGTCAGCGATCTCATCAAGCAGGGCATCGTGCTGACGACCAACGACGTCGATTACGAGTTCACCAAGCTCAACGACATCAAAGCATCGATGCTGCGGGCAGCAACGCAAAACGCTCGCGACGCCGCGCAGCAATTCGCCAACGACACCGGCAGCAAGGTCGGCTCGATCCAATCGGCCAGCCAGGGGTTCTTTTCGATCGTTTCACGCGATGCGGCGTCGGCGAGTACCGAAGGCCAATCCTTCCGCGCGGGCGTTGGACAGATCAGCACGATCGACAAGAAGGTCCGCGTCGTCGTGACGCTGACGTACTACCTCGATCGCTGACGGCGTCCGGTTGAATCGGGTCGCCGCGCACGCCACATCATGGATCGATTCTGCGGCCGGTTTTTGATGGTGAACAAGGCCGATATTGCAGTGCGATACCGCGCTGCCGAAATGGGCGCAAAGGCTCGGGAAAACTTGGGAAAATCCGGCCCCCTGCGCTTGACACCCCCGGGCCGCGGGGGTAGGACTGGCCGCCGCGGTGTCGGTGCTGCGGGGGTGTAGCTCAGTTGGTTAGAGCGCCGGCCTGTCACGCCGGAGGTCGCGGGTTCGAGCCCCGTCACTCCCGCCATTTGCGTGACGGCGTCACCTTCGCCTTTC
>DASQGX010000242.1:0-1922 GCA_035632395.1 Allostellaceae bacterium | reverse complement strand
GGCCATGAAGCGGTCCCAATTCGGCGTCTTCGCCAGCAGGATGGCGTTGTCGTCGCGCTGTGTGCGCTCGCCCCAACCGTCGAGAATGCACAGCACGACAGGGCGCGGCCGGTTCGGCGTGGACATGCCGGATATATAAAGGAACGACGCCGCGAACGGTAGGGTCGGGGTGGCTATTCGCGGTGATAAGGGTGGCCCGCGAGCAGCGTTTCGGCGCGGTAGAGTTGCTCCAAGAGCATGCCTCGGACGAGAAAATGCGGCCACGTCGCCGGGCCGAGTGACATTACGAAGGCCGCCTTGCGTCGCACCACATCGGCAAGGCCGTCGGCGCCGCCAATCACAAAGGCGAGATCGGCCACACCCGAATCCCGCCAGCGGGCGAATCGCTTGGCGAAATCGGCGCTCGACAGCGCCGTGCCGCGCTCGTCGAGCGCAACGACAGTGGCGCCTTTCGGTATGACATCGAACAGGAGCGCAGCTTCGCGTGTCTTGAGCTCTGCCGGCGGCAGTTTGCGCCGCTCCTCAACTTCGCGAATGGCGAGCGGCCAGCGCAGGCGGCTGGCGTAATGCGCGGCGAGATCGCGGTGCGGACCGGGTTTGAGCTTGCCGATCGCGGCAATGGTGATGCGCATGGCGCGCGGCCGCGCTCAGGCGATCGATTCGTCCAGTTCGGCGAAGGCCTCGCCCCACATTTTCTCGAGATTGTAATGGGCGCGCTGCTCCGGCCGAAACAAATGGACGATCACGTCGCCGGCATCGACCAGCACCCATTCGCCGTGCTGCAGCCCTTCGACCGACAGGTGCCGGTAGCCGGCGTCGCGCAAAACGTCGAGCAATCGGTCGGCCAACGCCGCGACCTGGCGCTGCGAGCGCCCGCTGGCGATGACCATGTAATCGGCGAGAGTGGATTTGTTTTCGAGGTCGATAACGGCAATTTCTTCGGCCTTGCCGTCGTCCAGCGTGCTTTCGATCAGACGCAACAAGGCGTCGTGACGGGCGGCACTGCGCCGCTTCCGGGTCTTAAAGGGTTTGCTACGCGGTATGGCGATCACCTCGGATGGGTTGGCGGATTTGGGTGGCGGAATGCGGGTCGAGCATCGACCACAGGAAAATCCAGGCCGGCGGCTTGGCGCCGGGGAGCCTCCGCGCCGCGGCGGCAGGCAGACGGTAACGGGCGAAGCGATGGGCAGGCAATGCAGCCAAAGCAACGCGACAATACGAAGGACGCGCGAAGACCGCAATGGGGAGGGACGCAAAAATTTCGCGCCAGCCGCGCCAATGACGGATTTGCGACAGATTGTCCGCGCCCATCAGCCAGACGAATCTGGTCCGCGGAAAGTGCGCCTGCAAGGCCCGCAGCGTGTCGATCGTGAACACTGTGCCGAGCCGGCGTTCGAGGTCCAGGACCCGGATGCGCGGATGACGTACCAAGGCACGGGCGCCGGCCAACCGTTTTTCCGGCGGCGCCATGCCCTTGGGTGGCTTGAGTGGATTTTGCGGCGCTACCAGCCACCACACTTCGTCGAGTCCGAGCCGCCGCAGCGCTTCGAGGCTCAAATGCACGTGGCCGACATGGGCGGGGTTGAACGAGCCGCCGAGCAAGCCGACCCGGCGCGGCGGCGCGTGGCCGATGCCGAGAGCGGCGAGGGTCAGGGCCGCACCTGGCCGTCGCCGCGGACGACATATTTGAAGCTGGTGAGCTGTTCGGCGCCAACCGGGCCGCGTGGCGGCAGTCGGCCGGTCGAGATGCCGATCTCCGCACCCATGCCGAATTCGCCGCCGTCGGCGAACTGGGTCGAGGCATTGACCAATACAATCGCGCTGTCGACCTCGGTCAGGAACTTCTCAGCCGCCGCCTTCTCCTCGGTCACGATCGCGTCCGTATGATGCGAGCCGTAGTGATTGACGTGGCGGATCGCGGC
>DASQGX010000241.1:0-4411 GCA_035632395.1 Allostellaceae bacterium | reverse complement strand
CGGCGGTCATGGGCGCGGTCTATTCCGCGATCCTGACGCGGCTGGAGAAGCGCGGCTGGCAGCATATCGAGGTGCACGTGCGCGTGCCGACGTCGCGGAAACTGTGGTACGCGCTGCGCCACGGCCTGTTATGAGCGGCCGCGTCCACGTCGTCGGCGCCGGCGTGGCGGGATTGGCCGCCGCGGTGCGGCTCGCCGAGGCCGGCCGCGCCGTGACGCTTTACGAGGCGGCGCCGCATGCCGGCGGACGGGCGCGCTCCTATTTCGACCAAGCGCTCGGCTGTCGCATCGACAACGGCAACCATTTGCTGATTGCCGGCAATCGGTCGGCGCTCGGCTTCATCGACGCCATCGGCGCGCGCGGCACGCTCACCGGACCGGGCGCGCCAATCTACCCGTTTCTCGACCGCGCCACCGGCGAGCGCTGGACGCTGCGGCTCAATCGCGGACGCATTCCGTGGTGGATGGCGTCGCCGGCGCGGCGCGTTCCCGGCACGAACCTCGGCGATTATCTTAAGGCATTGGCGCTGCGCCGGGCGCGGCCCGCCGATCGCGTCGTCGATATTCTCAAGCCCGGTACGCCGATCTTCCGCCGCCTGTGGCAGCCGCTGGCGATCGCCGCGCTCAACACGCCTCTAAATGAAGCTTCGGCAGTCTTGCTCGCGCGCGTGTTGGCCGAAAGCATCGGCGCCGGCGGCGCCGCCTGCACGCCGCTGGTGCCGCATGAAGGCTTGTCGGAAACCCTGGTCGATCCGGCACTGGCGCAATTGCAGCGGCGCGGCGCGGCGATCCGTTTCGGCGCCCGGCTGCGCGCTATCGCCTTCGACGCGGAGCGCGCGACCGCGCTCGATTTCGACAATGAACGCGAGGCGCTGGCCGCGTCCGACGACATCGTGCTGGCGGTGACTGCGCCGGTGGCGTCGCGGCTGGTGCCCGATCTCGTCGCGCCCGATCAATATTGCGCCATTCTAAACGCGCATTTCCGCATCGCCGCGCCGGTCGGCGCGCCGTTTTTCGTCGGCATCGTCGGCGGTACGGCGGAGTGGGTGTTCCGCAAGGCGGGCGTCTTGTCGGTGACGGTGAGCGCCGCAGACCGGCTGCTCGACACGCCGGAAGACGAGCTCGCTGCCATGTTGTGGCGCGACGTCGCCGCTGCCTATGAATTGCCGGCGGCGCCGGTGCCGCCGGTACGCATCGTGCGCGAACGCCGCGCCACCTTCGCCGCGACGCCGGAGCAGGTGGCACGCCGGCCGAATGCATGCACACGCTGGCGCAATCTGGTGCTGGCCGGCGACTGGACCGATACCGGCCTGCCGGCGACGATCGAAGGCGCCATCCGTTCGGGCTTTGCCGCGGCACAGATGCTCAATGCAGGACGCCGGGCCGCGGTCGAAAAATCCTTGAGCGGCAAGGGCTTCGGGTTCAAGGTAACGCCGCCTTCGCAGTCGTTCGAGCCGCATCTCTGCCGCTGATGTCCGACGCCGCCACGACCGATTCCCGCGCGCGCGCCGCGCCGAGTTCCGCGCTCGATCAATCCGTGGATCGTGCTGCCGCGGCGCTGCTCGCGCAACAGCACGCCGACGGCCATTGGTGCTACGAGCTCGAAGCCGATGCGACGATCCCGGCGGAATACATGCTGCTGCAGCATTATCTCGGCGAGATCGAGGACGATGTGCAGCGCGATTTCGCCGTCTATCTGCGCGCCACGCAAGGCGAGCATGGCGGCTGGCCGCTGTTCTACGGCGGTGACGTCGACCTGTCGGCGACGGTGAAGGCCTATTTCGCGCTCAAGGCCGCCGGCGATGCGCCGGACGCGCCGCACATGGCGAAGGCGCGCGCAGCCGTGCTGGCACGCGGCGGCGCCGCCCGCAGCAATGTCTTCACCCGCATCCAGTTGGCGCTGTTCGGCGAGTTGCCGTGGACGGCAGTGCCGGAAATGCCGGTTGAGATCATGCTGCTGCCACGCTGGTTCCCGTTCCATCTCAGCAAGGTATCGTACTGGTCGCGCACCGTGATTGTGCCGCTTCTGGTGCTGATGGCGCTGAAGCCGCGCGCCAGGAATCCCCGCGGCGTCAGTGTGCGCGAGCTGTTCGCACCGGGCACGCAGGCCAAACCGCCGCGCGCTTCGGGATCGCCCTGGGCCTGGATCTTCAACCGTATCGACGATGTGTTGCGCTTGGCCGAGCCGCACATGCCGGCGGGCTCGCGTCAGCGTGCGATCGACGCTGCAGTGCGCTTCGTCGTCGAGCGCCTCAACGGCGACGACGGCTTGGGCGGGATTTACCCGGCGATCGCCAATTCGGTGATGATGTTCGAGTGCCTCGGCTACGCCAAGGACGATCCGGCGCCGCGCACCGCCAAGTCGGCGTTGCGCAAGCTCGTGGTGCGGACGCCGCAGCGCTCCTACTGCCAGCCGTGTCTCTCGCCGGTGTGGGACACGGCGTTGGCGGCGCACGCGCTGCTCGAAGCCGGCGATCGCGCGAGCGATGCCGCCGCACGTCGGGCTCTCGAGTGGCTTGCTCCGCGGCAAGTGCTCGATCTGCCGGGCGACTGGGCAGTGTGGCGGCCGAAGGTGCGGCCAGGCGGCTGGGCCTTCCAATACGCCAATCCGCAATATCCCGATCTCGATGACACCGCCGTCGTCGCCATGGCCTTCGATCGCGCCGACAGGGTCAAGTGGCGCGAGCCGGTAGCGCGCGCCAGCGAATGGCTCGTCGGCATGCAATGCCGCACTGGCGGCTGGGCAGCGTTCGATGCCGAGAACGAGTACTACTATCTCAATTACATTCCGTTCGCCGATCACGGCGCGCTGCTCGATCCGCCGACCGAGGATGTCAGCGCGCGTTGCCTGTCGCTCCTGGCGCAGCGCGGCGACAAAGGCGCGGCCTTCGCGCGCGGCCTCGATTATCTCCGCCGCACCCAGCTGCCCGACGGTTCGTGGTTTGGCCGTTGGGGCACCAATTACATCTACGGTACATGGTCGGTGCTGTGTGCGCTCAACGTCGCGAGCATTGCCGCCGACGATCCGATGATCCGGCGCGCCGTTGCCTGGCTTGTTAGCAAGCAGCGCGCCGACGGTGGTTGGGGTGAGGACGGCGCGTCTTACTGGCGCGACCGGCCGCGCGGCGAGGGCAAGGCAAGCACCGCGTCGCAGACCGCCTGGGCATTGCTGGCGTTGATGGCGGCCGGCGAAGTCGACAATCCGGCAGTGGCGCGCGGCGTTGAGTATTTGCAACGGACGCAGCAGCCGCACGGCCTGTGGGACGAGGCGTGGTACACCGCTGTTGGCTTTCCGCGCGTCTTCTATCTCCGCTATCACGGCTATCGCGCCTATTTCCCGCTCTGGGCCCTGGCGCGCTATCGCCTGCTGCGCCGCAGCGGCGCGCGGCGCACGGCCTACGGCATGTGATGCACTTCGCGGCGCTCTGCGGCTTTGCAGCGGAGCGGCGGCTCGCGCGACGCTTCGGCATTGCCGCGTTCGCCACCGGCGGCGACGCGTCCCGCGGCCGGGCGCTCGCGGCGCGCGCCGCCGAGACGGCGGATGCCGTACTCAGCTTCGGCGTCGCCGGTGGCTTGGCGCCGCGTCTTGCGCCCGGAACTTTGCTGCTGCCGCGCACGGTGATCGCTGCAAGTGACACGCGGCTGGATGTCGATGCCAGCCTGCATCGCCGCCTCTTGGCCGCGCTCGCCGCTGCCGGCCTGCATGCCGAGACCGGCGCGCTGCTCGCCCTTGAGGCGGTCGTTGCCACGCCGCAGGCCAAGGCGGCGCAGCGCGCACGGCACGGCGTGTTGGCTGTTGATCTTGAATCGCTGCATGCGGCGCGCGCAGCACAGACGGCGGGCAAGCCGTTCGTGGTGCTGCGCGCTGTTGCCGATCCTGCCGACCGTGGCCTGCCGGCGGCGGCCTTGGTCGGCCTGCATCCGTCGGGCCGCGCCGCACCCGGCCGCGTGCTCGCCGCACTGTTGCGACAACCCGGTCAGATACCGGATCTCATCGCGACGGCGCGCGACACCCGACGCGCGCTGGCGGCGCTGCGCGCAGCGCTGACGGCACTCCGCGGCATTCTTTAGCCGAAAAGCAAACGGGCCGCCCAATGAGCGGCCCGTCGCTCGATGAAACGACGTCTACTCGAACAGTTTGAGCGAGTGGAGCAGCGTCTCGATCACGCCCCACGCCAGCGGAATGCCGACGAAGAGCCAAGCCAAGGTGAGCTTGAGGCCGTTGTTATGACCTTGTTGCGAACTTGCCATGTTGCTTTCTCCTCGTTCTGGATCAGGCCGCTGCCTGCGCTTCCTGCTGGGCCGTCATGTGGTGACGCTTGTTCACCGCGCGGACCGCCAGGTTGCAGAAGAAGCCGATCACCAGCAGCACCGCCATGACGTACATCGTCGTGTTGTAGGCTTGCGCCTTG
>DASQGX010000240.1:0-6755 GCA_035632395.1 Allostellaceae bacterium | reverse complement strand
TCACAAATGCCGGAGCGTTGTGGGCTTGCCCCGGCCACGGCCGCGCCTTTAACTTGAGGCTGCCGTCGCGGCGGCGCCGAAGTCCGCCGAGCGGGGGAGGGGCATGGGTTATTTCGTCCAGCAGCTCGTCAATGGGCTGACGCTCGGCGCGATCTACGCGCTCATCGCCATCGGCTACACGATGGTTTATGGCATCGTCGGCATGATCAATTTCGCACACGGCGAAATTTTCATGATCGGCGCGTTCATTTCGCTGATTTTCTTCGTCGTGCTTGGCGCGCTCGGCATTACCTGGATTCCGTTGGCGCTGTTTCTGGTGCTGGTGATCGCCATGGCGCTGACGGCGGTCTACGGCTGGGCCGTCGAACGCATCGCCTATCGTCGGCTGCGCGGCTCGTTCCGCCTGGCGCCGCTGATCTCGGCGATCGGCATGTCGATCTTTCTGCAGAATTACGTACTCCTGGTGCAGGGCGCGCACGAGAAGACGCTGCCACCGATGATCACCGGCGGCTTCGAGCTGATGCGCAGCAGCGGCTTCACCGTCGATATCAGCTGGCTGCAGTTGATCATCGTCGGCGTGACGCTCGTGCTGATGGCCGTGTTCACGGCCGTCATCCAGCTGACGTCGCTCGGCCGCGCGCAACGCGCCAGCGAGCAGGACATGACCATGGCGGCGCTGCTCGGCATCGACGTCGATCGCACCATTTCGCTCACCTTCGTGATCGGCGCGGCGCTTGCGGCGGTCGCGGGCCTGATGGTGACGCTGCAATACGGCGTCATCGATTTCTTCATCGGCTTCCTCGCCGGCATAAAGGCGTTCACCGCCGCGGTGTTGGGCGGCATTGGCTCGCTGCCCGGCGCGGTCCTCGGCGGATTGCTGATCGGCCTGATCGAGGCGTTCTGGTCCGCTTATTGCCCGTCCGAATACAAAGACGTCGCCGTGTTCGCCGTACTCATCCTGGTGCTGATGTTCCGGCCGACCGGTCTGCTCGGCCGACCGGAGGTCGAGAAGGTTTGATGGGCGCGGCGCAGCGGTTCAAGGATGCAGGCTTCACTGCGCTGATTGCTCTGGCTCTCGCATTTCCATTGCTGGGATTTCAGACCACCGACACTGGCGACGGATACATCACGCGTTTCAATTGGATCGCAATCGCCACAGCCGCTGCCTTCGTAGTCCGGTTGCTGCTCAGTCTCGTGCCGCAGCGGTTCCGGCTGCATCAATATGCAACCCGCTACACGGCGCTGCCCCAAGGCAAGATCATCGCCTTGGTCGCCGGTGCATTGATCTTATTCGCTATTCTATTGCCGATTTCGCCGCTTGGGTCGCGGCGCACTATCGATCTGGCAACGCTCGCGCTGATCTACGTCATTCTCGGCTGGGGCCTAAACATTGTGGTCGGCCTCGCCGGCCTGCTCGACCTCGGCTACGTCGCCTTTTACGCCGTTGGCGCCTATTCCTTCGCTTTGGCGGCCGAGTGGTACGGGCTTTCGTTCTGGGAAATGCTGCCGTTCGCCGGCCTGATCGCATCGGCGGCGGGATTTCTATTGGGCTTGCCGGTGTTACGGCTCCGCGGGGATTATCTCGCCATTGTCACGCTCGGCTTCGGCGAGATCGTGCGCATCGTGCTCAACAATTGGAGCCCGGTGACCGGCGGTCCGAACGGGATCGGCGACATACCGCGGCCGACCGTCTTTGGCATGCCGATCTCGCCTGGTGCGCCGGAAGGGGTGACAACCTTCAACCACTTTTTCGGCATCGCCTACGATCCGCTGCAGCGGCTTATCTGGCTCTACTACGTCTGTTTGGCGGCGGCGTTGGTCATCAACTGGTTCAGCCTGCGCATCCGACGTCTGCCAGTTGGACGCGCCTGGGAAGCGCTGCGCGAAGACGAAATCGCCTGCCGCGCCCTAGGTTTGAACCCGCACACAATCAAGCTTACGGCGTTCGCAACCGGCGCCATGATCGGCGGCTTTGCCGGCGCCATGTTCGCCGCCAAACAAGGCTTCATTAGTCCGGAGAGCTTCAACTTCCAGGAATCCGCGACCGTGCTTTCGATCGTCGTGCTCGGCGGCATGGGTAGCCAGCTCGGCGTCGCAATCGCCGCTGTGATCCTGGCGACGTTGCCGGAATTCGGCCGCGAGTTTGCGCAGTACCGCATGTTGTTGTTCGGCGCGGCGATGGTCGCGATCATGATCTGGCGGCCGCGCGGGCTGTTCACCGTGCGTGCGCCGTCGGTGCGTCTCGACCAGCCATGAACCGCGAAGCGCTGCTTGAGGTCGAGAACCTTTCCATGCGCTTCGGCGGTGTGGTGGCGGTCGACGGCATCTCGTTCACCGCCTACGGGCGCGAAATTACCGCCATCATCGGGCCCAACGGCGCCGGCAAGACGACGGTGTTCAACTGTCTGACAGGGTTTTATCGGCCAACCGGCGGTAGTCTCGTCCTGACGTATGACGGCAAGACCTTCCGGCTCGAACGATTGCGCGGCCACCGCATCGCGCGCGACGCCGGCGTGGCGCGAACGTTCCAGAACGTACGGCTGTTCGCCGGCATGACCGTGCTCGAGAATCTGATGGTGGCGCAGCACGCTGTGCTGACACGCGCCAGCTATTACAATTTTGGCGGCTTGCTCGGGCTCAAACGCCACCACGACGCCGAGCGCGCCGCGATCGCACGCGCGCGCGAGTGGCTCGACATGATTGGCCTTACGGACCGTGCCGACGAGGTCGCCGGCAATCTGCCGTATGGCGCGCAGCGGCGGCTCGAAATCGTGCGCGCAATGTGTACTGGCCCGCGGCTTCTGTGTGTCGATGAGCCCGCTGCCGGGCTCAACCCGCACGAAAGCGCCGATCTCGCGCGTTTCCTGGTTACGATCCGCGACCGGTTCGGCATCGGCGTGCTGCTGATCGAGCACGACATGAGCGTGGTGATGGGAATTTCGGACCATGTCATTGTCCTCAACCATGGACAGAAGATTGCCGATGGTTCCGCCGGCGAGGTGCGCAACGATCCGACGGTGATCGCCGCCTACCTTGGCGAAGAGGAAGCTGCATGAACGCGCTGCTCGAGATTTCCCGTTTGCGCGCTGCCTATGGCCGGATCGAGGCGTTGAAGGGCGTCGACCTGACAGTCGGTGCGGGTGAGATCGTGACATTGATCGGCGCCAACGGCGCCGGCAAGTCGACGCTGCTGATGACGATCTGCGGCCGGCCGCGGGCGGCGGAGGGCCGCATCGTGTTCGACGGCCGCGACATCACGCAGCTGCCGACCTTCGCCATCGTTCGCCTCGGCATTTCCCAGGTGCCGGAAGGGCGGCGCATCTTTCCGCGGATGACAGTGCTCGAAAATCTCCAGATCGGCGCGACCACCGCGGCGCCGGACAGTTTCGAGCGCGATCTCGCGCGCGCCTTCGAGCTGTTCCCGATACTAGGAGAACGCCGCCACCAGCGCGGTGGCACGCTGTCCGGCGGCGAGCAGCAGATGCTGGCGATTGCCCGCGCGCTAATGAGCCGGCCGCGGTTGCTGCTATTGGATGAGCCGTCGCTCGGCCTTGCGCCGCTCATCGCCAAGCAGATATTCACGGTGATCCAGGCGATCAATTCCGAAGAGCGGATCACGGTTCTGCTGGTCGAACAAAATGCGCACCATGCACTTAGGCTGGCGCACCGCGCTTACGTGTTGCAGACCGGGACCATCGTCCTGTCAGGCACCGGTGCCGAGCTTTTGGCCAACAAGGACGTGCGGGCGGCCTATCTCGAAGGCGGCGCGCGCGGCGCCGCTTAACCAAAGTCCGGTCTTTTGCTAAGCTGCCGGAAACCAGGGGAGGTTTGTATGCGTTGGACAGTGCGGATTTTGCTCGCGGCAGCAATGGCCGCGGCTTCGGCGAGTGCGTATGCCCAGGATATCAAGGTCGCGACCGTCGGACCGATGACCGGCTCCGAAGCCGCGGTCGGCGAACAGATGCGGCGCGGCGCCGAAATGGCGGTCAAGGATATCAACGCGCATGGCGGCGTGCTCGGACGCAAGCTCGTGCTCACCGTTGGAGACGATGCTTGCGATCCGAAACAAGCGGTGAGTGTCGCCAACCAGCTCGCCAATGCCGGCGTCGTGTTCGTCGCCGGCCATTACTGCTCGAGCACCTCGATCCCGGCATCGGCGGTTTATGCCGACAGCAATATCCTCCAGATCACGCCGGCGTCGACCAATCCGGCGTATACCGACGACGCGTTCAAAAAGGGCTGGATCAACGTCTTCCGCGTCTGCGGCCGCGACGATAGCCAAGGCCGCATCGCCGGAAACTACATCGCCTCGCGTTTCAAAGGACAGCCGGTGGCGGTGATCGACGACAAGTCGACTTACGGCAAAGGTCTTGCCGACGAGACCATCAAGGCGATGGCGGCACGCGGGGTGAAGCCCGCGGTGCATGATTCGATCAACCAGGGCGACAGCGACTTCTCGGCGCTGATCTCCAAGATGAAGCAGGCCAACGTCAAGGCGATCTATTTCGGCGGCTACTACCGTGAGGCCGGCCTCATTGTCCGTCAGTCGAAGGAGCAGGGGCTCAACGCCGTGCTGATGGGCGGCGACGCGCTGGTGACGACGGATCTGTGGAAGATCACGGGCATGGCCGGCACCGGTACGCTGATGACCTTCCCGCCCGATCCGCGCAATCTCGCGGTGGCGCAGCCGGTGGTGAAGGAGTTCAAAGCCGGCGGTTACGATCCCGAAGGCTACACGCTTTACACCTACGCCGCCGTGGAGGTGTTCGCCGACGCCGCGGCGAAGGCGCACTCGATCAAGGTCGCGGACCTGTCGAAGACGATGAAGGCCAACAAGTTCAATACCGTAATCGGCACAATCGGCTTCGATAAGAAGGGCGATGTTGTCGGGCCGGACTACGTGGTCTACGGCTGGAACAACGAGGGCAACTACGCCGAGTTGAAGCGCTAGCCGCGCAAAACGGACGGGAAGGGCGACGGCGCGCTAGGCGCCCTTCTTCTTACCAGCGCCCCTGCCGAGACCGATCTCTTTGGCGAAGGCCGAGCGTTGCTTGGCGTAATTCGGCGCGACCATGGGGTAGTCTGCCGCCAGTCCCCATTTCTGCCGATACTGCTCGGGTGTCATGTTGTATTCGGTGCGCAGATGGCGCTTGAGCATTTTCAGCTTGCGGCCGTCCTCAAGGCAGATGACGTATTCCGGCGTGACCGATTTTTTGATCGGCACCGCTGGCTTGAGATCGGCCGGCTTCGGCGCATTGGCGCGTCCGTCGATCGATTTCAGCGAACCATAGACTGAGTTGATCACTTCGGTGATCTGGGCCGTAGGCACGCTGTTCTTGCGCAGGTAGGCGGCGACCATTTGCGCCGTCATCCGCAGGAAATCGTCGCTGTTCTGCTTGGGCGCGTCGTCGGCCATGGCGGTTGTGCCTCGATGGGGAAAAGTTCCCGCTGATATAGGCGGAAGGCCGAGTTTCTGTCAAACCGCCCCAGTATTCGCGGCGCGAATTACTGCGAAAATCCAATCGCAGCCAGGCGCAGCACAGGCCAGGATTTGGCGTCTGCCTTGTGAGTCATGAGGATAACGCGAAGTATGGTATGCGGCTGACTTTACGGACCGATATCTGGTAGATTCGCCGCCGGTTCCGTGACTATTTTCCAAGGCCCATGACCGAGACTGTTGCCGTTGCCGCCGATCACGGCGGATTTGATCTGAAAACTGTTCTCCTGCCCGAGCTGCAGGTGTTCGGCTTGGGCGTCCTCGATCTCGGCACCGACAACCATCAGTCTGTCGATTATCCCGATTTTGCCGACGCGGTCGCGCGCGCGGTCGAGGACGGACGTGCGCGCTGGGGCTTGCTGATCTGCGGCACCGGCATTGGCATGTCGATGGCCGCCAACCGGCATCGCGGCGTGCGCGCCGCGTTGGTGCACGACGGCCTGACGGCGCGCCTCGCGCGCCAGCACAACGACGCCAACGTGCTGGTGCTCGGCGGCCGCATCCTCGGACCCGAACTTGCCAGGGATTGTGTCAAAATCTTCTTCGCGACGCCGTTTGAAGGCGGCCGTCACGCGCGTCGCATCGCCAAGTTCTCGCCGGTAAAGGCGCAGGCATGACGGTTTTGAAACCTACACCGGCGACCGACCGATTTTTTGCCGCTACGCTGCCCGAGGCTGATCCCGAGATTGCCGCTGCCATCGGCCACGAGCTGAGGCGCCAGCAGGATCAGATCGAGCTTATCGCTTCCGAGAATATTGTGTCACGCGCCGTGCTCGATGCGCAGGGCTCGGTGCTGACCAACAAATACGCCGAAGGCTATCCGGGCCGGCGCTATTACGGTGGCTGTGAATTCGTCGATCAGATCGAGCAGCTGGCGATCGACCGCGCAAAAAAACTTTTCAACTGCAGCTTCGCCAATGTGCAGGCACATTCCGGCTCGCAAGCGAACCAAGCTGTGTTCCTGGCGCTGCTGCAGCCCGGCGACGTTTTCATGGGTATGTCGCTCGCCTCCGGCGGCCACCTGACGCACGGCTCGCCGGTCAATCTGTCAGGCAAATGGTTCCGGCCGATCCATTATGGCGTCCGGCGAGACGACTCGCGCATCGACATGGATGAGGTCGAACGCCTGGCGCAGGAGCAGCAGCCCAAGCTTATCATCGCCGGCGGTTCGGCCTATCCGCGCGTCATCGATTTCGCGCGCTTCCGCAAGATCGCGGATTCCATCGGCGCATATCTGATGGTCGACATGGCGCATTTC
>DASQGX010000239.1:0-2741 GCA_035632395.1 Allostellaceae bacterium | reverse complement strand
GGACGCAGGCCGACGATGCTGGCAGTGTTGACGATCGCCGGATGCGGCGCCTTGCGCAGTAGCGGCAGCGCCGCGCGAGTCACCAAAAATACGCCGCGGACGTTGACGGCGAAGACTCGATCCCATTCCTCGACGGTCATCGCGTCGAAGTCCTTCGGCCGAATTTCCGTCGTCGTGCCGGCGTTGTTGATGAGCGCGTCAAGCCGTGGGAACTTTGCCGCCACTTCCGTAAACATCTTACGCACTGCGGCATCGTCGGCCACGTCGCATTGGCAGAGGAGCGTCTGCGCGCCGAGTTGCTGCGCTTGCGCCGCGACCTCGCGCGCGGGTCCGCCGCTGCGGCTGTAGTTGATTGCGACATCATAGCCTGCCCGCGCCAGCGCCAGCGCCGCCGCCGCGCCAATGCCGCTGGCGGCACCGGTCACCAATGCTGTCTTGCGCTGAGCCATCTTTCGCGCTCCCCTTGCGCCGACCGTCTGCACGGGCTTATTTTGAACGTGTTCACTTTTGGCCCGACCTCGCGTGGCTGTCAAGCAGACGCCGGTGGCCACAAAAGGGGAGTTCGTCAGTGCCTGAACCGTTGGCGCGCAGCGGCGGCCGCACGATCGAGGGCGGTTTGCGCGAGCGCAGCAAGGCTCGGAAGCTCGGCAACATCCGCCGTGCAGCGCGCGAGCTTTTCATCGAGAAGGGTTACGACGCCACCACGACCCGCGCCATCGCCAAGCGCGCGGGCGTCGGCCTCGGCACGCTTTTCACCTACGCCGCCGACAAGCGCGACCTGCTATTCCTGATCTTCAACGACGAACTGATCGAGCTCGCCTCGCAAGCGTTCGCCAAATCATCGTCCGCGGCGGCGCTTGCGGACCGGCTGGTCGCGGTGTTCCACGATTTTTACGTCTATTTCGCGCGGCAACCGAACCTTGCGCGGTTTTTGCTGCGCGAACTGACGTTCTACACGCACGGACACGAAGCGCGCCGCTTTCAGGCGCATCGCGATCAGATTGTCGCCGGCGTCGCGGCGCTCGTCACGCGCGCTAGGACGGACGGCATCATTGCCGCCGCTGGAGACGACACGTTGGTCGCACGCGCGATCTTTGACATCTACACCGCCGAGGTTCGCCGGTGGCTCGCTGACGACCGAAACGAACCCAATTTGGCGCAGGGACTCACGGCGCTTCGCCGCGTATTGCAGATTCTGGTCGACGGCCTGCAACCGCGCCGCTGACCCCGTCACCTTGACAAAGGGGGGACCGGGTTCAATAGTGAACGCGTTCCAAAAAATGCCTGCCGCGGCGCGGTCCGACGTACGGATCAGAGCAAAAAACGACGGTGGGCGCCTGATCTCAGGGGAGGACCAATGCGTTTAATCCGTTCCGCGCTCGCCGCGTTTTTCGTGGCCGCGTTCGCCTGTACGGCACTGTCGGCGCAGGCGGAACCGGTCAAGATCCGCCTCAGCTATGTTGTGCCCGTCGCCAATTGGTCGTCGCTGCTGCTGACCAAGCCCGAATTGATGACGCACATCAACAAGAGCTACACGCTCGAGGTGACGCGCTTCCAAGGCACGCCACCGATGATCACAGCATTGGCCAGCGATCAACTCGACATCGGCGACCTGGCCTATTCGTCGCTCGCGCTCGCTATCCAGAACGCCGGTCTCGAGGATCTGCGCGTCATCGGCGACGATTTCCAGGATGGCGTGCCGGGTTATTACTCGGACGAATATTTCGTCCGCAACGACAGCGGGATTAAGACTGTCGAAGATCTCAAGGGTAAAGCGCTGGGGACCAACGCTGCCGGCAGCGCGGTTGACATCGCGATGCGTGCGATGCTGCGCAAACATCACCTCGACGATAAGAAGGACGTCACCATCGTCGAGGCGGCGTTCCCCAATATGACGGCGATGTTGCAAGAGAAGAAGGTCGATCTGATTCCAGGCGTGCCGCCGTTCGCCTTCAATCCCGCGCTGCGTGCCATGGCGCACCCGCTGTTCCTCCAAAAAGACGCAGTGGGCCGCACTCAGATGATCATCTGGACTGCTCGTGCGAGCTGGCTCAAGAAGAATCGCTCGGCGATGGTGGACTTCATGGAGGATACCATGCGCGTCGTGCATTGGTTCCTCGACCCGAAGAATCACGACGCGGTCGTGGAGATCGCCGCGAAGATGACCAAGACGCCGCCAACGCTTTGGCAGGGCTGGGTCTTCACCAAGAAGGACGACTATCGTAGCCCCGACATGCTTCCCGATCTAAGGGCACTGCAAGCGAACATCGAGACGCAGCGCGAGATGGGCTTTTTGACGAAGGACATCAAAATCGCCAAGTACGCCGATCTCAGCATCGTCAAGGAAGCGGCGGCGCGACTTAAACAGTAAGCCACCGGCAATCGCATGAGTGCATAGGCGGGCCTCCGGGCCCGCCTATGTTTTCTGCGCCTCGGGCTCGCGCGCCTCGATCAGCGCGAGCAGTAGGGCCGCCGACAGCATGGCGCAGGCCGGCGGCAACAGCGGGAGACCGAGCCGCTCAAGCGCGAGGCCGCCAGCGCCCGCGCCGATGAGATAGCCGCTCCAGATCAGTGCGTGATGGACATTAGCCTCGTGCACGTGCGGCTCGGCCCGGCCGCCGCCAAGGACGGTCGTCACCATGCCCTCGGCGAGGCGCACAATGGTGCCGGTAATGACGATGGTTTGCAGGCTGATCGATCGGAACCGCGCCACCGCCGAACCTTGCAGACCCATCACCGCC
>DASQGX010000238.1:0-2441 GCA_035632395.1 Allostellaceae bacterium | reverse complement strand
CACGATCTCGCCTGTGCCGCTTCGAACGGCCGCAGCCATCCGGTGTTTGGCCTGTGGCCGTTGAGCCTGCGCGAGGATCTGCGCGCGGCGCTGCATGCGGGTATGCGCAAGGTCGATCAATGGACCGCGCGGCATCGGCTCGCGGTCCTCGAATTTCCCGCGGATGTATACGATCCGTTCTTTAACGCAAATACGCCCGAAGATTTGAACGAAGGCGAGAAATTCAGCCGCGCGGCGGACGCGACTCAGCGGGTGGCGCCGGGTTAAGATTGGGGTGCGGGGGAGGAGGCCATGGGGCGAAGCGGCTGGGGGAGCGCGACGGCGATCGTGATCGCTTGCTTGCTCGCGGCCTGCACGTCGCCGCTGACGACCTCGCCGCCGGCGACGTCGCAAGGCATGGTCGCCGCCGATCCGCCGGCGGGTAAACCGAACTGGGTGGTCAAGGGTGCGGTCGCGGTCGGCGACGTCATCGGCAGCCGTGTGCCCGATGCATCGACGCCGCCCGCCGTCGGCGCGGACGCGTTCCGGCACGCGCTGGAGCAAAGCCTCGAGGAGGCCGGATACCTCGCTCTCTCGAGCCGCAAGCCGCGGTACCACCTCGATGCGACGTTGCAAGAACTCGATCAGCCGAAATTCTCGATCGCCGACAACGCCATCGTCACTGCCAGGGTGCAGTACCGCCTGATCGGGCCGGGCACTGAGGCGCAATACACGGTCACGTCCAATGGCACCGCGACCTTCGACGAATCGTCGATGTTCGGCACGCGGCTGCGTCTTGCCGACGAACGCGCGCTCCAGGCCAACATCGAGCAGCTGCTGGTCAAGCTGCAGGCGTTCTAAACGCCGCGTCGGCGCGGCATGAACGTTGTCGCGAATCGGGCTGGCATTATAGGGTGCCGGCCGCATGCAGATCGAATTCCGCGTCCTCGAATTGCTCGCCTCGCGGCTTTGCCACGAGCTCATCAGCCCCGTCGGTGCCGTCAATAATGGCGTCGAGCTGTTAAACGACGGCGACGCGAGCTTCGTGCGCGATGCCACCACGCTGATCGGCCAGAGCGCACGGCGCGCGGCGATGCGCCTGCAATTCTACCGCTTCGCCTACGGCGCCGGCGGCCTCGGCGGCGGCGCGCCCGACGCCAAATCGCTTGTCGCCGGCATCCTGGAAGGCGGCAAGGTGCGCTGCGACTGGCCTGCCGAATTCGACGTGCTGGCGGCGCCGTGGCAGAAGCTCGCTTGCAACCTGATGCTGCTGGCGTCGGAGATCCTGCCGCGCGGCGGCTCGGTGACGCTGGCGCGCGCCGGCAATGGTGTCGCGGCGGCGGCAGCGGGCGAGGCGGTGAACCTGACGGCCGAACTCAAGGCGGCGCTGGCGCCGGCGGCCGAGGTCGCGGCGCTGTCCGCACGCACGGTGCATGCCTATTTTACGGCGCGCTACGCCGAGAATGTCGGTGCCAGGCTGAGCCTGTCCGAGGCCGACAAAGGTGCGACGTTCACGGTGAACTGAGCGCTCTGCTGTACGACGCGCGAAATAAAAACGGCGGCGCTTTCGGCGCCGCCGTCTTGAAACCCCCCGGTAATTCATACCCCCCGGTAAAGGGACAAACGAAAATCAGGCTTTGACTGCGACCCGCACCGGCTCGTTGGCCGCCATTTCGGTGCCCGGCGGGTCGCGCAACACGTAGCCGCGGCCCCACACGGTCTCGATGTAGTTCTCGCCGCTGGTGGCGTTGGCGAGCTTCTTGCGCAGTTTGCAGACGAAGACGTCGATGATCTTGAGTTCGGGCTCGTCCATGCCGCCGTAGAGATGATTGAGGAACATCTCCTTGGTCAGCGTCGTGCCCTTGCGCAGGCTGAGTAGCTCGAGGATGCCGTATTCCTTGCCTGTCAGGTGAAGAGGCGCGCCGTCGGCTTCGACGGTGCGGCTGTCCAGATTGACGGTGAGCTTGCCGGTGCGGATGACGGATTCGGAATGGCCCTTGGCGCGGCGGACGATCGCCTGGATGCGGGCGATCAGCTCGCGGCGGTCGAACGGCTTGCCGAGGAAGTCGTCGGCGCCGAAACCAAGGCCCTTGATCTTGTTGTCGAGCTCGTTGAGCCCCGACAGGATCAGGATCGGTGTCCGCACGCGTGCGGCGCGCAGTCGGCGAAGCACCTCATAGCCGTCGATGTCCGGTAGCATGAGGTCGAGCACGATGATGTCGTAATCGTAAAGCTTGCCGATCTCGAGCCCGTCTTCGCCGAGGTCGGTGGTATCGCAAATGAAGCCCTCGCTCTTCAGCATCATGTCGATGCTGGCAGCGGTGGCCGAATCATCCTCGATCAGAAGCACACGCATGACGAACCCCCGACGTGGCGAATGTTTGGAGAATGGTAACTTTAATCATCCTTACCGACCCGCGTAAAAAATCAGTTAATTTTAGACATCCCGGAGCCATAATTTA
>DASQGX010000237.1:0-3800 GCA_035632395.1 Allostellaceae bacterium | reverse complement strand
GGACTGGCTTGAGGCCGTCGCGCACGTCCGGCAAGGCGCGCGCCACGATCACGCTCATGGCGTAATCGAGGTACGAGCGGCGCATCTCCTCTTCGATGGAGACCGGCGCGATGTCGCTCGGCGGCGGTGGGCTCGGCGGTGTTGGGTTGGCGACCACGGTTTTGGCGCAGTTCTAAGGGCGTTTTCTCAAGCAAACGCTGGCGCAGCGCGCCAGCGTCTTGGTGTTGAAAATTGTACGTGAATTCGGGCTTGCGAACAACGCTAGCCGGTACCGTCTTGGCCCTCGAATCGACCGATTCACCGGCGATTTTTTATGTTATAAATACAATGGTCTATGTGTCACTTTAACAGTGATATATGAGGACAGTTTTGGGCCTAAAACCGACTCGGTTTGACATCGGTTTTTTTGCACTGCACAAACAGCGAATCGGCCCCTCGACGGGGTGCGTTCACTTGGCCCGTACGCCCTCTGCGAAGCCGGGATTTCAGAACGGAATTTCGTCGTCCAGATCGGAGGACGCCGGCGCCTTGGCCTTGCCGCGTCCGGCAGCTGCCGGCGCCGCGGCCGCCTCGTCAGCGGCGAAACTACCCTCGCCGCCCGACCGTGCGCCATCGAGCATCGTGAGCTCGCCGCGGAATTTCTGCAGTACGACTTCCGTCGTGTATTTCTCCTGGCCCGATTGGTCGGTCCATTTGCGCGTCTGCAATGCGCCTTCGAGATAAACCTTGGAGCCCTTTTTCAGATACTTCTCGATGATGTCGACCAAACGGTCGTTGAACACCACGACGCGGTGCCACTCTGTCCGTTCCTTGCGCTCGCCAGAAGTCTTGTCGCGCCAGGATTCCGAGGTCGCCACCGACATATTGGCGACGCGAGTGCCGTCATTGGTCGAGCGGATTTCGGGATCGCGGCCGAGATTGCCGATCAGGATCACCTTGTTGACGCTTCCAGCCATCGCCTCGCTCCTTCCGTTTTCCGCCGCCTTGTGAACCGCGGCGTGCCGGCCCATCTATGGGCTTCTGGCGCGGTTTGGCAAGCGTCCGCAGCCTAGAACACAATGGGAACATTGCCAAGTGCGTAGCCGGTGCCGCATAGTGATCCGTCTTCTGCGATTCGGGTGCCTCCCGCCATGCAGCAAATCCGTGTCCGCGGCGCCCGCGAACACAATCTGAAGAACGTCGACGTCGACATGCCGCGCGACAGCTTGGTGGTGATCACCGGCCTGTCGGGATCAGGTAAGTCGTCGCTCGCTTTCGACACGATCTACGCCGAAGGCCAGCGGCGCTACGTCGAAAGCCTGTCGGCCTACGCGCGCCAATTCCTCGAATTGATGCAGAAACCCGACGTCGACCTGATCGAAGGCCTATCACCGGCGATCTCGATCGAGCAGAAGACCACCTCGCGCAATCCGCGTTCGACGGTCGGGACGGTCACCGAAATTTACGATTACATGCGGCTGTTGTGGGCGCGCGTCGGCGTGCCCTATTCGCCCGCTACAGGCCTGCCAATCGAAAGCCAGACGGTGTCGCAGATGGTCGACCGCGTCATGGCGATGCCCGAAGGCACTCGGTTGCTGCTGCTGGCGCCGATCGTGCGCGGCCGCAAGGGCGAATACCGCAAGGATCTGCTTGACCTGCAAAAGCGCGGCTTCCAACGCGTCAAAGTCGATGGAAAAATGTATGACATCGACGCCGCGCCGGCGCTCGACAAAAAGCTCAAGCACGACATCGAAGTCGTCGTCGATCGCATCGTCGTGCGCAAAGATCTTGGCAACCGCGTCGCTGACAGTCTCGAGACCGCGCTCAAGCTTGCCGACGGAATCGCCCTCGCCGAGGACGCCGACAACGGCAAGCAGACGATCTTCTCGGCCAAATTCGCCTGCCCGGTCTCGGGTTTCACCATCCCCGAGATCGAGCCGCGGCTGTTCTCGTTCAACAATCCATTCGGCGCCTGTCCGACCTGCGACGGTCTCGGCACCAAGCTGTTCTTCGATCCCGATCTGATCGTGCCCGACGACCGGTTGAGCCTGCGCGAAGGTGCGATTGCGCCGTGGAACACGCAATCGACGCAGTATTACGCCCAGACGCTCGACAGTTTGGCGCGGCATTTGAAAATCAGCGTCAACACGCCGTGGAAAGACCTCGACGACAAGGTGCGTCAGGCGATCCTCTACGGCACCGGCGACAAGCCGGTGACGATGAAATACGACGACGGCCGCAAGAGCTATTCGACGACGCGGCCATTCGAAGGCGTGATCCCCAACATCGAGCGCCGCTGGCGTGAGACCGAGAGCATATGGCGGCGCGAAGAGCTGTCGCGCTACCAGAACACGGCACCGTGCGAAGCGTGCAAGGGCAAGCGGCTCAAGCCCGAGGCGTTGGCGGTCAAGATCCGCAAGCTCGACATCAGTCAAGTGGCCGACATGTCGATCCTCGAGGCCGGCGAATGGTTCGGCTCGTTGAACCAGGACTTGACGCCGAAGCAGCGCGAAATCGCCGCCCGCATCCTCAAGGAAATCAACGAGCGCTTGGGATTCCTGCGCAATGTCGGCCTCGAATACCTGACGCTCGCGCGTGCCTCCGGCACGCTGTCCGGCGGCGAAAGCCAGCGCATTCGTCTCGCATCACAGATCGGCTCCGGCCTCACCGGTGTGCTTTACGTGCTCGACGAGCCGTCGATCGGGCTGCATCAGCGCGACAACGACCGGCTGCTGGAAACGCTCAAGCGGCTCCGCGATCTTGGCAATACCGTTCTGGTGGTCGAGCACGACGAGGAGGCGATCCGCGCTGCCGACTATCTCATCGACATGGGTCCGGCCGCCGGCATCCACGGCGGCAAAGTCGTCGCGATCGGCACGCCCGACGAGGTGATGAAAAGTCCGGACAGCATCACCGCCGCCTATCTCACCGGCCGCAAGCGCATCGAGTTGCCGCCGCAGCGCCGGCACGGCACCGGCAAGATGCTCACTGTCCTCGGCGCGCGCGCCAACAATTTGCAGAACATCAAAGCGGCCTTTCCGCTCGGCGCCCTTACCTGCATCACCGGCGTGTCCGGCGGCGGTAAGTCGACGCTGGTGATCGACACGCTCTACAAGGCGCTGGCGCGCAAGCTGATGGGCGCGCGCGAGCAAGCCGGCGCGCACGATCGCATCGAAGGCGCCGAACATCTCGACAAGGTCATCGACATCGACCAGTCGCCGATCGGCCGCACGCCGCGGTCCAATCCGGCGACTTATACCGGCGCCTTCACGCCGATCCGCGACTGGTTCGCCGGATTGCCCGAGGCCAAGGCGCGCGGCTATGGGCCGGGACGGTTCTCGTTCAACGTCAAAGGCGGCCGCTGCGAGGCTTGCGAAGGCGACGGCGTCATCAAGATCGAGATGCATTTCCTGCCCGACGTCTATGTCCAGTGCGATGTGTGCAAGGGCAAGCGCTACAACCGTGAAACCCTCGAGGTCGAGTTCAAGGGCAAGAGCATCGCCGACGTGCTCGACATGACAGTGGAAGAAGGCGCGGCGTTCTTCTCGGCGGTGCCGTCGATCCGCGAGAAGCTGGCGACGCTCGAGCGCGTCGGCCTTGGCTATATCCATATCGGCCAGCCGGCCACGACGCTGTCCGGCGGCGAGGCGCAGCGCGTCAAGCTCGCCAAGGAGCTCTCGCGGCGCGCGACGGGCCGCACGCTCTACATTCTCGATGAGCCAACGACTGGCCTGCACTTCGACGATGTCAGCAAGCTACTCGAAGTGCTGCATGCACTCGTCGATCAAGGCAACACCATCCTGGTGATCGAGCACAATCTC
>DASQGX010000236.1:0-2237 GCA_035632395.1 Allostellaceae bacterium | reverse complement strand
TCCGAAGGTCCGCGCCAGCCAGCCGCCGAGCGCCGATGCCGCATCGAGCGGCAACAGGCGGAAAAATGAGAAGGCAAGCCGCACGAACAGACCCTCTGTCCAGTCGCGAATGCGCTTGGCGCCGTTGCGTTCAGCCATGAGCGGCCCGCTTGAGCGTGCGGTCAAGCAGGCGGTCGAGTGCGGTTTCGTCCTGCCACCCGATGGTCAGCGGAAGGTACTGGATGCGCATCCGCCACGCCGGCGCAAGACGCACCCAATCTTTTTCGGTGGTGATGAGCGTCGCGCCAGCCTGCTGCGCCAGATCGGCCAAAGCCGCCAGCTCGCGCTCAGTATACGGATGATGGTCCGGAAAGCCGCGGGCCGCTATCACCCGTGCTCCGGTTCTGGCGAAATGGTCGAAGAATTTCTGTGGTCGACCGATGCCGGCGAAAACGACGAGCACCTTGCCGGCGAGGTTCGTGGTCGCCGGACGCGGCTCGGCTTGCAGCACTGGAATTGCGCCCAGCCACACCGTGGCGCCCGTCTGATCGGCTCCCAGCATCACCACCGCGTCCGCGTGCGCCAGGCCGTGCGCGATGGTCTCGCGCAACGGTCCCGCCGGAATGACGCGCCGGTTGCCGAAGCCATAGCCGCCGTCGAGGACGACCAGCGACAGGTCTTTGGCGAGGGTTGGATTCTGCAGCCCGTCGTCCATCACGATCGCCTGGGCGCCGGCGGCGACGGCCGCGCGAGCGCCAGCCGCACGGTCGCGCGCCACCCAGGTCGGTGCGCCACGCGCCAGCATCAACGGCTCGTCGCCGACGGCCGCCGCATCGTGGCGTTCGGAATCGACTCTTACCGGGCCGGCCAAAGTGCCGCCGTAACCTCGGCTCAGGATGTGGACCACAACGCCGCGCACGGTAAGGCGGCGCGCCAGGTCGACGACGATCGGTGTCTTGCCGGCGCCGCCCGCCACCAGGTTGCCGACGCAGACCACCGGCACTGGCGCGCGATAAGCATGGACAAAGGTGCGCCGCACCGCGCCGGCTGCGTCATAAAGGCTGCCGAGCGGCGCCAGCAGCAGCGACAACGCGCCGCGCCGCGCCCAGAATTCAGGCGCGCTTGGCGGCATGGGGCGAGAGCCGGTCGAGCCAAGGCGCGATGCGCTTCATCACGGCGTCGAGCACCGCCCGGTTGTCGGCGGCGATGCCGGCGGCGGCCGCGGCGCGCGCAGCGCGCTCGACCGGATCGTCGATCAACCGGCCGACCGCTTCGGCCAGCGCTTGGGCGTCGGGCACTTCGATCGAGGCGCCGGCGGCGGCGAGCGCCTCTGCCGCGCCCGCTGTGTTGCTCATGTCGGGACCGTGCAGGATCGCGCAGTCGAGCAGCGCGGCTTCGATCGGATTGTGGCCACCTTTGGGTGCAAGCGAACCGCCGATGAAAGCGATGCCGGCAAGACGATAGAAGAGACCGAGCTCGCCGAGTGTATCGGCGAGATAAATGTCGGCGCTACGGTCGATCCGCTCGTCGCGCGAGCGGCGAACCACCCGTAGGCCCTGACTCTCGAGCTGTTGAACGATCTCGGCGCTCCGCGCCGGATGGCGCGGCGCGATGATGGTCAGCAGGTTGGGATGTGTCGCGCGCAGCCGGCGGTGGACCATCGCTGCCGCCTCTTCTTCGCCGGGATGGGTCGAGGCCGCTAGCCAGATCGTGCGGCCGGCAAGCGCAGCGGCCAACCGCGCGAGTTCGCCTTGGTCGACCGGCAGCGGCGCCGCTGCCGCCTTGAGATTGCCGACCGACGTCGCACCGGCGGCGCCCAGCTGGTTCAGCCGCGCGGCCTGAGCGTCGTCCTGCGCCAGGCAGAGATCGAAGCTCGCCAGCAATGGTGTAATCATGCCCGGCAGACGCTGCCAGCCGCGGAACGATTTCGCGGACATGCGGCCGTTGAGCAGCAACAGTGGCACGCCAAATCGGTTGGTTTCAGCGATGAGATTGGGCCACAGCTCGGATTCGACCCACAGCGCCAGATCCGGCCGCCAATGCTCGAGAAAGCGGCGAACATAGGCGCAGCGGTCGACCGGAACGTATTGGTGCCAGGCGCGATCGCCCGGCAGGCGGTTGGCGAGCAGCCGCGCTGAGGTCACCGTGCCGGTGGTTACGAGGACTGACAGGTGGGGACGCTCGACCAGCAGCCGGTCGATTAGCGACAGCATCGATACCGCCTCGCCGATACTGGCGGCGTGGACCCAGACCAATGG
>DASQGX010000235.1:0-3338 GCA_035632395.1 Allostellaceae bacterium | reverse complement strand
TTGACCGCCGGCAGGTTGCCGTAGCGGCTATAGAGCGCGCCAAGGATGACGACGACGAAACACGGCAGGCCAAGGATGCCGAGAAAGGCGGCGATCGATCCGGCCAGGCCGCGAAAGCGCGCGCCGACCGCGATCGACAGGTTGACGATGTTGGGACCGGGCAGGAACTGGCACAGCGCCAGCGTGTCGAGGAACTCGCGCTCGGTCAGCCAGCGACGGTCCTCGACGAGCTTGCGCCGCGCCCACGGCAGCACGCCGCCGAAAGCGACCGCTGAGATCAGCATGAAATGCAGGAACAGGTCCCACAGAGTCGGATTTTGCGTCGCGACGGAACGGGACGGTTGAGCGTCGACGGCCATTCGATCGTGTTGTTGTCCGCGCCGGGCCGCGGTTGTTACCAGTAACGCACCCGCCCAACGTCGATATGGACGAAATCCGATTGCGGATAATAACCGACGCCGCCGCTGCGCATGGTCATGGCGACACGGCGCAGATTGCCAAGCGCTCGGTCCGCCACGCGCACGTCAATTGCCTGACCCTGCATGTGAAGGCTGCTCTTGGCGACGCCTTCGCTCTCGCGCCGCAGCATCGCGTTCGTTGCGGGCGAACGGTAACCGGAGATAACCTCGAACGGACTCGTGGATTCCAGCTGCCGGCCGATTCTCACCAACAGGTCGAGCAGGCTCGGATCAATTGCATGAACATCGCCGGTGCGGAAATCGCGCAGCACGTAATCGATCTGGCGCAGCGCATCCTGATGATAGGTGCCGTCCGACCAATAGACGAGATCGAGATGCTCGCCGGTATGCAGATTATGGAAGGCGAGCGAGCGACGATCGGGCGCGAAACGCGGCGCGGCGATTGCGGGAGCCGCGATCAGCGCCGTCGCGGCGCCGGCGAGCAGCGTCAAGGCGTGGCGCCGGTTCTTGCTAAACTCCACCGGGACTGATCCCCCAATGCATTCGCAAATCGGAAAGTCAGGCCATTTTTGCGGAAAGCGCCGGCGCCGGCAACCCTCTTGTCACCGTTAGTTGGACGCGGCGGCTGCAGGCGGCGGCAACGGCCGCAGTTGTTCGCCCAAATCGCGTGCCAAGAGGGCATCATCGAGCCGCTGATCGCGGCCGTAGACGTCGTTGCGGAACTCGACCGTGCCGTCATCGTCGACATAAGCGGTCCAATAGACGATGGAGACCGGGATCGGATGCGGAAGCATGACGCGCTGCGTCTTGCCGGTGGCGACCGCGGCGTCGATGGCGTCCATCGTCCATTTGGGATCGTCCGCCATCAGCCGCTGCGCCAATGCACGCGGATCTTCCACGCGAATGCAGCCGTGGCTCAGCGCACGGCGCGAGCGCGCAAAAAGAGTCTTGGCCGGCGTGTCGTGCAGATACACGTCGAAACGGTTCGGCAACTCGAACTTGATCTTGCCGAGCGCGTTCTTGGGACCCGGCCGCTGGATGAGCTGCGCGCCCTCGAACACGTAATTGTTGTTGGTCAAATAGTCGGGGTCCTTGCGCGCATGCGGAAGGATTTCTTTGACCGTGATCGATTGCGGCACGACCCATGGTGGATTGAGCCGCAACGCGTTCATCGTCGCGCCCAGCACCGGCGTCTGGTGCTTCGGATCGCCGACAACTGCCCGCATCTTCAGCGGCGGTTGTCCCGGCTGATAGAGCACGACCATCGCGTCGGGCACGTTGACGACAACGCGCGCCGGCGGCTCTTCGCGCGGCATCGCGCGGCGCCGTTCGAGATTGAGCCGGATCGTACGCAGCCGCGCACCGGGTGTGACATTGAGCGCTGTGAGCGTCGCCAGACCGACGGCACCGTCAGGCGGCAGCCCGCGTGCGGCCTGGAACCGGCTGACGGCGGCGGATAGCGCTGAATCCAAGACCGGGCTGTCGCCAGGCGGGACGAAACCCTCGGTGGCAAGCCGCTGCCGCAGCTTGACGACATCCGCGCCGGTCGCGCCGGGCTTGAGCGGCAGCTTCACGCTTATCGGAACCCACGCTGCACGCTGCGTAAAGTCGCGATAGCGCAGGTAGGCCTGGCGCAGGCGTGCATAGTCCGCATCCTGCGGCGGTAGCGCAGCCAGCGTCGCCGCAACGCCGTGGTCGAGCGCACGGACCAACATTGCGGTCGGATCGAGCGCCGGTTGGGGCATGCCCCAGTCACCGTAGACCTCATCCATGGTGACGAGACCGTGCCCGAGCGCCAGCGCATAACGCATGAAGGCGTCGCTGAGGAGAATTTCGGTTGCTGTGGCATCTGCGTTTGGCACGGCAAATGCGCCTGGATCGAGACCCTGCGACGGCGCCTCGGTGAGCGCCGTGGCAAGCTCGCTCCGGCGCTCCGGGGTCCAAACCGGCCGGTAGTCGCGCGCGGCATAAAACCGATTGAGCATGCCGGTCCTGATCGAGCGGTCGGCGAGATCGATCGTGCTACTGCCTTGGAGCAGCGCCGCGATTGCAGCCGGCTCGACATCGGCGCGCGCCGCACCGGGCCAAATCAGCGATCCGGCGAGCACCAGAATGAGACAGGGAACGCGAACGAAACGCATTGGCGACGCAAGCCTTTCGGCAGCCATTTTCGGTGAATGGCGGCGTCCGAACAATTGCGGAAAACCCTTACTAAACCAACGCTGGCGCAGCCGTCAGCGCGGCTTGGGTGCGTTTCGCCTCGTAGGTTTCGAGATTGGTCAAGGCGGTGCGCAGGATTGGCGTACCAACCTGTCGCGCGGCGGCGCGCCGCACCAGATCGCCAATAACGTGATCGCCCTCGGTCGGACCGCCCTTGAGCATGTCGCGCATCATCGATGCCGAAAAGCCGGAGCCGCGCTGGGTCAAGGCACCACGCGCGCCGTTGTAGGCCGCGGCCGTCGGCGCGAAGCCCTCGGCCTTGGCGACGGCAGCGCATTCGGCAAGCGCCGCGAGCATGAACGCCTCACCCGACGGCGCCGCCATGATCTCGCCGACGGTCGCACGCGCCAGCGTCGTGGTCGCCGCCAGCGCCGCCAGCAAGACGAACTTGTCCCACATCGCCTGGCGGATGGTGCGGCTCGCCTCGAAATCGAGTTTGGTGCGCGCGAGGATCGCGGCGAATGATTCGACGCGCGCACTTTGCTGTCCGTCGAGCTCGCCAAAGACCAGCGATTGCATGCGGCCCATATGCTGCACGACGCCATTGGCATCGAGCGTCGCGCCGATATAGCAGGCGCCACCGAGCACACGTTGCGCGCCGAAACGCGCGCTCAACGTGTCGAGATGCGCGATGCCGTTGAGCAGCGGCACAATCGCGCTCTTCGGTCCGACCGCCGGCGCGATCGAGTCCATCGCGCT
>DASQGX010000234.1:0-28925 GCA_035632395.1 Allostellaceae bacterium | reverse complement strand
CGCGGCGTTTTGCCGGAGCCGGCGCGCCCGGCGCATGGCATAGTGCCGCGCCATGGCCGGCCGGGAATTGCAGAAATCATTTACCGGTGAAGGGCTTGCATGCCGCCGCGGCGAGCGCCGGGTGTTCCAGGGCGTTGCCTTCGCGCTGGCGCCAGGTGATGCCCTGCTGCTCGGCGGACCCAATGGCAGCGGCAAAACCAGCCTGCTGCGCCTAATGGCCGGGCTCGCCCAACCGGAACAAGGCGTGATCACCTGGGACGGTGGCGCCATCGCCGATGATCCGGCCGTGCACCGGACCCGTCTGCATTACATCGGCCACCAAGAGGCGGTGAAGCTGGCGCTGACCGCCGAGGAGAACCTGGCATTCTGGGCGGATATGCGCGGCACAGCCAACGGCGCGACGGATGCATTGCGCCGCTTCAAGCTCGATGCGCGCGCGACCTGGCCGGCGCGTTATCTGTCGGCCGGCGAGCGCAAACGGCTGGGCCTGGCGCGTCTGCTTGCGTCGGCCGCTGCGCTCTGGCTGCTCGACGAGCCGACCACCAGTCTCGATGCGGAATCGACCGAGATATTGCTGACGGCGATCGCCGAGCATCGCAGCGCCGGCGGCTGCGTCGCGCTCGCGACGCACGTGCCGCTGCCTCTGCCAGGCGCGCAGACCCTGTCGCTCGCCGCGCACACGACCTGGAGGCAGGCATGAGCGGTTTCGCCGCGCTGCTGACGCGCGATCTGCGGCTGGCGTTCCGTCAGGGCGGCGACGTCGCCAATGTCGTCGCGTTCTTCGCACTGGCAGTGATCCTGTTTCCATTCGGCGTGGGGCCGGATCCCGATCTGATGGCGCGCATCGCCGCCGGCGTGCTCTGGGTGACGGCGCTGTTGGCGGCGCTGCTGTCGCTCGAACGGCTCTTTGATGCTGACTATCAAGATGGCAGCCTCGAAGCATTGTCGCTCATGCCGGTGCCGCTTGAGATCCAGGTGCTGGCGAAATGCGCGGCGCACTGGCTCACCACTGGCCTGCCGTTGACGATCATCGCGCCGCTGCTGGCGCTGGTGCTGCATTTCGATGCCGCCGGCTATCCGGCGCTGATCGCGGCGTTGCTGCTCGGTACGCCGGTCCTGAGCCTCATCGGCGCCATCGGCGCAGCGCTGACACTGGGTGCGCGCCGCGCCGGCGTGCTTCTGTCGCTGCTGGTCCTGCCGCTGTACATCCCGGTGCTGATCTTCGGCGTCGCCGCCAGCGAAGCCGCCGCTTTGGGTCTCGAATCGCGGCCGCATCTGCTTTTGCTGGCGGCGTTGCTCGCGGGATCGCTCGCTCTGGCGCCGTGGGCGGCGGCGGCAGCCTTGCGTCAGGCGTTCGAATAGCAGAAAAACCGGCCATGCAGCGCTTCGCCAATCCCGCCCGTTTCATGCGCTTGTCGGCAATGCTGCTGCCGTGGAGCGCCATCGCCGCCGCGGTGCTGATCGCGATCGGGTTCTACGGCGCGCTGTTCATCGCACCGCCCGACTACCAGCAAGGCGAAGCGGTCAAGATCATGTACGTGCACGTGCCGTCGGCCTGGCTGGCGAGCCTGGTCTATGCGGTGATGGCGGTGGCGAGCGCGGTGGCATTGATCTGGCGGCATCCGCTGGCGCATATCGCCGCCGAAAGCGCCGCGCCGATCGGCGCGTGCTTCACCTTCGTCTGCCTGGCGACCGGCTCGCTTTGGGGCGAGCCGATGTGGGGCACCTGGTGGGTGTGGGACGCACGGCTAACGTCCGTGCTGGTGCTGTTCTTCCTCTATATCGGGTTCATCGCGTTGGCCAACGCCTTCGACGACCGCACCCGCGGCTCGCGCGCGGCGGCGATCCTCGCCATCGTCGGCGTGGTCAATTTGCCGATCATCAAGTTCTCGGTCGATTGGTGGAACACGCTGCACCAGAAGGCGAGCGTGTTCCGCATGGGCGGCCCGACCATCGCCACCTCGATGCTGTGGCCGCTGCTGGTGATCGCCGCTGGCTTCCTGTTCCTGTTCGCGGTCCTGCTCATGCTGCGCATGCGGACCGCGTTGTTGCGCGCCAAGCTGCGTGCGCTACGATTCGGTACCTGATGGCGCAGTTCTTCGCCATGGGCGGGTATGCTCGCTTCGTCTGGCCGGCCTACGGCGTCGCCGCGCTCGTGCTCGTCGGATTGCTGGCGCACAGCCTGATCGGCTATCGCCGGGCACAGCGCGCGCTCGACGCCGAGGAGCGGCGATGACGCGCAAGCGGCGGCGGCTTTATTTCGTGCTCGGCGGCGTCGCGCTGCTCGGCCTCGCCGTCGGCCTGACGCTGTCGGCGCTCAACGACAATCTGGTGTTCTTCTACGGCCCGTCCGATCTCTACGCCGAGCATATTCCGCCGGGCCGGTTGGTGCGCATCGGCGGCCTGGTCGCCACCGGAAGCGTCAAGCACGAGGCCGACGGCTCGACGCTCGATTTCACCGTCACCGACGGAAAGAAATCCGTGCCGGTGACGTATCGCGGCACCGTGCCGGATCTTTTCCGCGAAGGTCAGGGCGTCGTGGTCGAAGGCCGCCTTCTGACCGACGGATCGTTCAAGGCGACGACGCTGCTGGCGAAACACGACGAACGCTACATGCCGCCCGAAGTGGTCGAGGCGCTGAAAAAGGCGGGTCGCTGGCAGGAGGGCGAGAACGGCAAGCCCATTCCGCCGGCCGCGCCGGCGAGCGCCGGAGCGACGCAATGATCATCGAGCTCGGCCATTTCGCGCTCATTCTGGCGCTGGCGGTGGCGCTGCTGCAGGCCGGGCTGACGTTCACCGGCGCCGCGCGCAACGACCTCAACCTGATGGCGGCAGGCCGGCTCGCGGCGATGGCGCAGTTCGCGCTCATCGCGCTCGCCTTCGCGACGCTGGTGCACGCCTATTTCGTATCGGATTTCTCGGTCGCCAACGTCGCCGAGAACAGCAGCAGCGCCAAACCGCTGCTCTACAAGCTCACCAGCGTATGGGGCAACCACGAAGGCTCGATGGTGCTGTGGGTCCTGATCCTGGCGCTCTACGGCGCAGCAATTGCCTGGTTCGGCGACGCCATGCCGCCCCGGCTGTGCGCGCGCGTGCTCGGCGTCAAGGCGCTGATCGCGATCGGATTCCTGCTCTTCATCCTGCTGACCTCGAATCCGTTCCTGCGCCTGTCGCCGGCACCGGAAGAGGGTATGGGCCTTAACCCGATTCTGCAGGACCCCGGTCTCGCCTTCCATCCGCCGTTCCTTTATCTGGGCTATGTCGGCTTTTCGGTCGCCTTTGCCTTCGCCATCGCGGCGTTGATCGACGGCCGCGTTGACGCCGCCTGGGCACGCTGGGTGCGGCCGTGGACGCTGGCGTCGTGGTGCTGCCTGACGCTCGGCATCGCCATGGGCAGCTGGTGGGCCTATTACACGCTCGGCTGGGGCGGCTGGTGGTTCTGGGACCCCGTCGAGAACGCCTCGCTGATGCCGTGGCTCGCCGGCACCGCACTGCTGCATTCGGCGATCGTGGTCGAACGCCGTGACACCCTCAAGAGCTGGACGATCCTGCTCGCCATCCTGACCTTCTCGCTGTCGCTGGTCGGCACCTTCCTGGTGCGTTCCGGGGTGCTGACCTCGGTGCATGCCTTCGCGCTTGATCCGCGCCGCGGCGTGTTCATTCTCGTGTTGCTGTGCATCGCCATCGGCGGCTCGCTGGCGCTTTACGCCTGGCGCGCGCCGGCGCTCGAACCGGGCGGCGTGTTTGCGCCGATCTCGCGCGAGGGCGCGTTGCTGCTCAACAACCTGATCCTGGCGAGCTGCTGCGCCACCGTGTTCATCGGTACGCTCTATCCGCTGTTTCTCGATGCCGTCGGCGGCCCCAAGCTTTCGGTCGGCTATCCGTTCTTCGACCGCACCTTCGTGCCGCTGATGATTCCGCTGCTGCTCGCTGTCGGCATCGGACCGCTACTGGCGTGGAAGCGCGGCGATGTGCTGGGCGCGTTGCAGCGGCTGTGGGCGGCGTTCGCCGCCGTCATCGCGGCGATTTTGATCGCGTACTATCTGAGCCACGGCGGCCCGGTGCTGTCGGTGCTCGGCATCGGCCTCGCCACGTGGATGGGCGCCGCTGCCGTGGTTGAGCTCGCCGACCGGCTGCGCCTGTTCCGCGCGCCGTGGAGCGAAGTGGTGCGCCGCGCCCTCGCCCAACCGCGCGCCTCCTATGGCATGACGCTGGCGCATTTCGGTTTGGCGGTGACAGTTGCCGGCATCGCGGCCTCGGGCTTCGAGCAGCAGAGCATCGCGCTGCTGCATCTCGGACAAACCCTGCCGGTGGCAGACTACACGCTGCGCTTCGACGGCATCGGCAAGCACGACGGCGTCAATTACACCGCCGATCGCGGCGACTTCACGCTGCTCGACGGCACGCGCGTCGTTGCCCAGCTCGAGCCTGAACGGCGCTTCTTTCCGCTGCAACAGCAGACAGTGAGCAAGACTGCGATCCACACCAATTTCTTCGCCGATTTCTACCTCGCGCTCGGCGACCCCGACAACAAAGGCGGCTGGGCGGTACGCGCCTATTGGAAGCCGCTGGTGCCGTTCATCTGGATCGGGGGCGTGATCATGGCCTTCGGCGGCGGCGTCAGCCTGAGCGACCGGCGCTGGCGTGTCGGCGTCGCCGTGCGCCGCGCCGCCAAATCCGCGTTGCCGGCGAACCGGAGCCGCGTATGAGCTGGCGCCGCGCGGCCTATCTACTGCCGCTGATTGCCTTCGCCGCGCTTGCCATCTATCTCTCGCACGGCCTTGCGCCCGGCTATAACCCCGAGCTGCTGCCGTCGGCGCTGATCGACAAGCCGGCGCCGGCCTTCGACCTCGTCGGCCTCAAAGGCGAGGCGCGGCTAAGCAATCGCGCCTTCGCCGACGAGATCGTGTTCGTCAATTTCTTCGCCTCGTGGTGCGTGCCGTGCCGCGAGGAGAGCCCCGTGCTGATGGACCTGGCGCGGCGCAACGTCATCGTGCTGTACGGCATCGACTACAAGGACAAGCCGGAAGACGCCGAGAAATTCCTCCAGCAATATGGCGACCCCTATCGCCGCATCGGCGTCGACGACAGCGGCAGAACCGCCATCAATTTCGGCGTCTATGGCGTCCCCGAGACTTATGCGATTGACCGCACCGGACACATCCGCTGGCGCCATGTCGGGCCGTTGACGGCGGATGTCGTAAAGAAAGAGATTATGCCGCTGCTGCAGGAACTGGGGGCGTCGTGATCCGCGCGCTCATCGCCGCGGCGATTTTGCTCGGCGTCGCACAGGCGGCGTTCGCAGTCGAGCCGAGCGAGATGCTGGCCAATCCCGCGCTAGAGGCCCGCGCCGAAGCTATCGGCAAGCAGCTGCGCTGCTTAGTCTGCCAGAACGAATCGATCGAGGATTCGGGCGCCGACCTCGCTCACGATCTGCGCGTGCTGATCCGCGAGCGCCTGAAAGCCGGCGACAGCGACGCGCAGGCGATCAAATATGTTACCGACCGCTACGGCGATTTCGTGCTGCTCAAGCCGCCGGTCGAGCCTGCAACATATCTGCTGTGGTTCTCGCCTTTCGTGATTCTGGCGGTTGGCGCCGCCGGTGCCTGGTTCTACTTGCGCCGCCGGCCGACGCCACCGGACGAGCCGCTCGATCTCAACCAGCGCCGCCAGCTCGAGCGGCTGCTGATCGACGACCAATGATCTTCGCGCTCGTCCTGCTGTTCGTCACGGTCGCGGTGCTCAGCGCCGTGCTGTCGCCGCTGTGGCAGCGCGGACGCCAGGCGATGACGCGCGGCCGCTACGACCGCGCGGTTTATCGCGACCAGCTCAACGAGATCGAGCGTGATCTGGCGCGCGGCATGGTGCGGCCCGAAGACGCCGCGGCGGCGCGGCGCGAGATCGAGCGCCGCATCCTCGCCGCCGTGGACGAGCCTGACGCTACGGCGCCCAACGCGCCGCGGCGCGGCCTTGCGGCCATTCTCGCCGCCTGCGTCGCCGCCTTCGCGCTCACCGCATACTTGGCGCTGGGATCGCCCGGCCTGCCCGATCTGCCGTTTGCCAATCGTGTCTCGCCGGCGGCACAGCAGGCGATGATCCAAAACATGGTGTCTGGCCTCGCCGCCAAGCTGAAAGACAATCCGCAAGATGCGCAGGGCTGGGCGATGCTCGGCCGGTCTTATGCGGTACTGGGCGACACCGACAAGGCCATCGACGCCTACGAGCATGCCCACCGGCTCAAGCCGGACGATCCGGCCATCGCGTTGGCCGAGGCCGCGGCGATGCTTGCGGACCGCAAGGTCGAAGATCCGGTGCCGGTGCGCGCGGTGGCGCTGCTCAAGACCGTCACCGCGCAGGAGCCCGACCAGCCGATGGCGCTGTGGTTCCTCGGCCTGGCGGCGGCGCAGCAGCGCGATTTTGTCCAGGCGCGCGATGAGTGGACGCACCTGTTGCGGGTGATGCCAGCCGACGCGTCCGAACGCGACACCGTCAAGGCGGCACTCGACGCGATCAAGGACAAGTAGGCGGGCTTGGCCGCCGGCAAGCCGCCGCGGTAGAGTTTCGTTTTGGGAGGCAACGATGGACGCGCGCCAAGACGCGGCCCTCTGGGAGCCGACACAGGAGCGCATCGCCGCGACCAATCTGCGGCGCTTCATGGACGAAGCCGGTCGCCGGACCGGCCGCCGCTTCGGCGATTTCGCCAGCGTGCATCGCTGGTCAATCGACGATCGCGAAGGGTTCTGGCAGTTGATCTGGGATTGGGGCCGCGTCATCGGCGAGCCCGGTGCGACGGTGCTGGAAGCTGGCGACCGCATGCCGGGCGCGCGCTTCTTCCCGTCAGCGCGGCTCAATTACGCCGAGAATCTGCTGCGCAAGCGTGACCGCAGCGACGCCCTGGTCTTCCGCGGCGAGGATAAAGTGCGCCGCCGCCTGTCCTGGGCCGAGCTTTACGACCAGGTGTCGCGCCTGGCCCAAGCCATGAAGGCGGACGGCATCGGCCCCGGCGACCGCGTCGGCGGCATCGTCGCCAATATGCCCGAAGCGGTCATCGGCATGCTGGCCGCCGCGTCGCTCGGCGCGGCCTGGTCGTCGTGCTCGCCGGATTTCGGCGTCAAAGGCGTGCTCGACCGGTTCGGCCAGATCGAGCCCAAGCTGATCCTCGCGGTCGATGGCTATTTCTATAACGGCAAGACCTTCGACAATGGCGACAAGACCCAGCAGATCGCCGCGGCGCTTCCGACGCTCAAGCGCACCGTCATCGTGCCCTATATCGGCAGCCAGACCGCACTCCACGCATTGCCCACCGCCAAGGCCTATGCCGATTACGTCGTACCTTATGCGCCCCGCGACATCGACTTCGCGCGGCTGCCGTTCAACCATCCGCTCTACATCATGTATTCGTCGGGCACGACCGGCGTGCCGAAATGTATCGTCCATGGCGCCGGCGGCTCGCTGCTGAAGCACATCGTCGAGCAGCAGTTGCATTGTGATCTCAAGAACGGCGACCGGCTGTTCTACTTCACCACCTGCGGCTGGATGATGTGGAACTGGCTGGCGACCGGCCTCGCTGCCGGCGCGACGCTGTTGCTCTACGACGGCTCGCCGTTCCACCCGTCGGGCAATGCGCTGTTCGATTACGCCGACGACGAGCGCATGACGCATTTCGGCACGTCCGCCAAGTACATCGATTCGGTGCTCAAGGCCGGGCTTGAGCCGGTCAAGACGCACAAGTTGGCGAGCATGCGCTATCTCAGCTCGACCGGCTCGCCGCTGTCGCCGGAAGGTTTCGACTTCGTCTATCGCGGCATCAAGCGCGACCTGTTCATGGCGTCGATCTCGGGCGGCACCGACATCATGGGCTGCTTCGTCATGGGCAACCCGATCGGTCCGGTGTGGCGCGGCGAGATCGCGGCACCGGTGCTCGGCATGGCGGTCGACGTGTTCCGCGACGACAGCAGCCGCGCGACGGACGACGAGAAGGGCGAGCTGGTCTGCACCCGCGCCTTTCCGTCGATGCCGCTCGGCTTCTGGAACGATCCCGGCGACGCGAAGTACCACGCCGCCTATTTCGAGCGCTTCGCCAACATCTGGTGCCATGGCGACTACGCCGCGCGCACGCGCCACGGCGGTTTCGTCATTTATGGCCGGTCGGATGCGGTGCTCAATCCCGGCGGCGTGCGCATCGGCACCGCCGAGATCTATCGCCAGGTCGAGCAGATACCCGACGTGCTCGAATCGCTGGTGGTCGCCCAGGAATGGCAGAACGATGTGCGTATCGTGCTCTTTGTGAAGCTTAGAGACGGTTTGAAACTCGACGAGGCGCTGATCCAGCGCATCAACCAGCAGATCCGTGCCAACGCCAGTCCGCGCCACGTGCCGGCGCGCACCATTCAGGTCGCCGACATTCCACGCACTAAGAGCGGCAAGATCGTCGAGCTCGCGGTGCGCGAAGTGGTGCACGGGCGGCCGGTGAAGAACCTCGAGGCACTCGCCAATCCCGAAGCGCTCGCCCACTTCCGCGACCGGCCGGAGCTGCGCGGCTAGACCGCCAGCTTGTCGATGGTCTTCGCGAGATCGATGTCGCGGCGCGACAGACCGCCGGCGTCGTGGGTCGAAAGCGTGATCTCGACCTTGTTATAGACGTTGAACCATTCGGGGTGGTGGTCCATCTTTTCCGCCGCGAGCGCGACCTTGCTCAGGAACCCCCAGGCATCGGCGAAGGTGCGGAATTGAAAGCTCTTCTTGATCGCATCGCGGCCGGCGACTTCCGTCCAACCGTGCAGACCCTTCAACGCCTCGGCGCGTGCTGCGCCGTCAAGCTTCTCGACCATCCGCCGTCTCCCTCGCTGCCCCGATGAGCCAAACTTTGACCGCGCCGACCATGGCCGATATCGAGGCGCTAGCGCAACGCGCCCTGGCCACTGTACCCGAGCGCCTGAAGCGCCATGTCGGCAACGTGGTTATCCGCGTCGACGAGTTCCCCGACGAGGATACCGAGAGGGAGATGGAGCTCGAAAGCCCTTTCGACATCCTCGGCCTCTATCGCGGCGTCGGCATGCCCTATAAGAGCGTCAGTGATCCGCTGCCCGCGATCGACATGATTTTCCTCTACCGTCGGCCGATCCTCGACTATTGGTGCGAGACCGGCGACGACCTCTACCGTGTTGTGCGCCACGTTTTGATCCACGAAATCGGCCACCATTTCGGCTTCAGCGACGCCGATATGGACCGCATCGAGGCGGAGACCGGATGACCGCCCCAGCCATTCCCGATCTCGCTTACTGGCGCGGCGCCGGCGGCGAGCAATGGGTGCGCAATCAGGAATTCGGCGACCGGCAGTTCGCGCCGGTGACCGAGGCGCTGTTTCCGGCTGCTGCCGCCAAGCCGGGCCAGCGCGTGGTCGACATCGGCTGCGGCTGCGGCACGACGACGATCATGCTGGCGAATATTGTTGGGCCTCAGGGCCGCGTACTCGGTATCGACGTATCGGAAGCGATGCTGGCGCTGGCGCGCAAGCGCGCGCCGCAAGGTGCGCCAATCGAATTCGTCTGCGCCGACGCGACCAGCTATGAATTTCCGCGCGGCACTTTCGATCTGCTGTTCTCGCGCCACGGCGTGATGTTCTTCGCCGATCCGGAGCGCGCCTTCGCCAATATGCGCACCGCCTTGAAGCCGGGCGGCCGCCTCGCCTTCAGCTGCTTCCGGGCGCCGCGCGACAATCCGTGGGCGATGACGCCGCTGCAGGCGGCGCGGCCCTTCGTGCCGCCCTTGCCCAAACTCGGACCAGAAGATCCCGGACCGTTTTCCTTCGCCGACGAGGCACGGGTGCGGCGCATCCTCGGCGCTGCCGGCTTTGCCGACATCGCGTTGAAGCCGGTGGACGTGGCATTCGATGTTGCCGCCGGCCAGGGTCTCGACGCCGCAGTCAAGAACGTCACCGAGCTCGGTCCGACCAGCCGCGCGCTGCTAGGCCAAAGCGCCGAAGTGCGCGCGCAAGTCGAAGCGGCAGTCCGCACGGCACTGGCGCCCTTCGTCAAAGGCCAATCGATACCGCTCGGCGCGGCGATCTGGCTGGTGATGGCGCGTAATCCCTAAAGCAGCGCGGCAACCCGCCGCCGTAATTCCGGAATCAACGACCGGCGGAACCACGGGTTGTTCTTCTCCCACGCGGTCGTGCGCCATGACGGGTGCGGCAGCGGCAGGGTTCCCTCCGGCGCTGCGCGCCACGCCTTCACCGTTTCGGTCATGCTCTGCCGTTTGGCTTCGGGCATGTAATAGTCGATGGCATAGGATCCGACCAACAGCGTCAGTGCAACCTTGGGCAGTTCCGCCAGCAAATGCGGATGCCACAGCGGCGCGCATTCCGGCCGCGGCGGCAGGTCGCCGCCCTTGGCATCGCGGCCCGGATAGCAGAACGCCATGCCCATCACCGCGACGCGGCTTTCGTCATAGAAGGTAGTGCGGTCGACGCCCATCCATTCGCGCAGCCGGTCGCCGCTGCGGTCGTTGAAGTTGAGTCCGGTCTCGTGTACGCGCGTGCCGGGTGCCTGGCTGAGGATGAGGATGCGGGCGCCAGACGCCACTTGCAGCACCGGCCGTGGACCGAGCGGCAGGTGCTTGGCGCAAACGCGGCAGCCGCGCAGCCGTGCCAGCAGTTCGTCCAGGCTTTCGTCTGGGGGCTTGAGTGTGGTGCGGGTCACGACGCCGAGCTTAGCCTGAAAAAGAAAGCGGCGCCTCTTGGCGGGCGCCGTCTTTCCGTCCTCGGGCCGCCCAAACTGGATATTCGAATGCTGCGGGGCGGGGCCTCGCACCTACAACAGCAAAGCCCGTGCCGGAGCAAAAACACCAGTATTTCCAATTATTTACGAAATCAGCCCACCGTCGGCTGTAAGGCTTTGCGACGGTCCTAACGCAGCGCCGCGGCAATATTGCCGCCGTCCACCGTCGTGACATCGCCGGTCGTCTTGAGCGCGGTCGCGTGATAGAGGAACGCCGCCGCCACGTCCTCGGCGGTGACCTCGCGGCCCAACAGATTGCCGCGCATGTAGTCCTGCTCGCTGACGCCGCGGGCCGAGGCGCGCGACGCGATCATGTCCTTGGTCAATAGGCCGCTGCGGACCCGGTCGGCATTGACCGCATTGGCGCGGATACCGTCCTTGCCGCATTCCAAAGCGTACTGGCGGACCAAAAGCAGCGTCGCCGCCTTGGGCAAACCGTAGGCTCCGAAATCGGTGCCGGGGTTGATCGCCTGCTTCGAGACGTTGAACAGCAGCGCGCCGCCGAACCCCTGGGCGCGCATCACCTTGACTGCCGCGCGCGCCACGCGCTGATGGGCGAAGAAATTGAGCTCGAAACTCTGGCGCAGCACCTTATCGTCGAGGTCGCCAATAGCGCCCTGCCACGCCGCGCCAGCGTTGGAGACGACGATATCGACGCCGCCGAACCGGCCACAGCATTCGGCGAACGCGGCATGCACCGCGCCATCATCGGTGACGTCGCATTCGATGCCGAGTGCGCCAAGCTGTTGAGCCAGGCTTTCGACCGCCTTCTTGTCCTTGTCGAGCAGCATCAGTTCGGCGCCAGCGGCGCGGAACGCGCGCGCGGTCGCCATGCCGATGGCGCCGGCGGCCCCGGTGATCACCGCGATCTGGCCGGCGAGCGGCTTCTCCACCGCCTTGCCGAGCTTCGCCTGTTCCAGCGACCAGTATTCCATCTCGAACAGCTTGTCCTCGGGCAGCGATTCAAACCGGCCGAGCGCTTCGGCGTCGGTTATCACGGCAATGGCGTTCTCGGCGATGTCGGCGGCGATGACCGCGTCTTTGCGGCTGCGGCCCATGCCAAAGAGGCCGAGGCCAGGCACCAGCACGACGCGCGGCAGCGGATCGAGCGGCCGTTTGGGCGGATCGCGATGCGCGTTGTTGCGCGCGAAATAAGCGCGATAGCGTTCGATGAAGCCCTTGGCCGCCGCGACCGCATCCTTGTGGAATTGCGCCAGATTGGCGGCGTCCGGTGGCGCGATCAGCAGCGGCACGTTCTTGGTGCGGATGGTGTGGTCGGGCGTCACCACGCCGGTCTGCGAATAGCGCGCCGCCTCGCGGCCGTTGGCGTAGGCGAGGATGGTCGGCGAGGTGCGGAATTCAAGGATCAGTCGGCGCCAGGCGCCTTCGATCTTGTCGTCCTTGACCGCGCAGGCGCCGCGCACAATGGGTGCGATCTCGGCAACGCTGGCGACGCGCTGCGGCAACGTGATTGCCGGAAACACGCGCCGCGTGCCCTTTTTCTGGATGCGCGCCTCGGCGGCGCTGACCGCGGCGATCATGCGCTCGTAAGCCTCGCGTGCATCGGCGCCGAAGGTGAAAATGCCGTGCTTCAGCAGGATGAGGCCTTCGACGCGCGGATCGTGCTCGAAGATGCGCGCCGCCTTCTTGGCGAGATCAAAGCCGGGCATGACATAAGGCACGATGCTGAAGCGGCCGTCATAGACGTCGCGGCAGATTTTGTCGCCGTCGGGCTGATCGACCAGGCTCAGCACCGCGTTGGCATGTGTATGATCGATGAATTTCGCCGGCAGGAAGGCGTGCAGCAGCGTCTCGACGGACGGATTGGGCGCACCTGGATCGAGCAGATTGGCGCGCTGGACGCGCACCATGTCTTCGTCGGCGAGCCGCTCAAGCGCGCGCAGTTTCAGCAGCGGCGCCAAACGCACCGCCGGCAGGCCGGCAGGCTCGATATTCGCCATATCCCAGCCGCTGCCTTTGACGCACAGCGCGTCGACTTCCTCGCCGAGCAGGTCGAGCACGCGCAGCTTGACCGACGTGTTGCCGCCACCGTGCAGCACCAGCTTGGGATCCTGGCCCAAGAGCCGCGAGGTGTAGACGCGCAGCGCCAAATCGGGCGCGACTCCCTGTTGGGCGTAGCGCGTCACAATCGCTTCGGCTTCGTTGTCGTTCCAGCGGCTTTGCATCGATCAACTCCCGGCGGCAGCATAGAACATGCGCTTTGCCGCCGCGAGTGGCGGCATTTATTTTCGCGCCGCCGACGCTTAAAATGCCGTCGAACCAGCGAGGTCTCATGCAGCCCGCCCCGCGCGGCGTCTATGCGGCGATCCTGACGCCGTTCAACGCCAATCTCGAACCCGACCTCGGCGCCTTCGTCAACCACGGCCGCTGGCTGCTGGCGAATGGCTGCGACGGACTGGCGCCGCTCGGCACCACCGGCGAGGGCAACTCGCTGTCGCTCAAACAGCGCATGCGCATCATCGAGACGGCGATGACCAAGCTGCCGATCGACCGCTGCATCTTCGGCGCCGGCTCGTGCGCGCTCGCCGACGCCGTGCAACTCGCGCGCGAGGCGACCAACGCCGGCGCCGCCGGCGTGTTGATGCTGCCGCCGTTCTATTACAAGAATCCGAGCGACGACGGGCTCTACAATTTCTACGCCGCGGCGATCGAGCGCGTCGGCAATCCACGTTTGCGAATTTATCTCTATCATTTCCCGCAGCATTCGGCGGTGCCGATCGTGTCGGCGCTGATCCGCCGGCTGCGGCAGACATTCGGCGACACCATCGCCGGCCTCAAGGACAGTGGTGGCGATTGGAATTATTCCGCCGCGCTGCTCAAGGAGTTTCCCGGCTTCGGCGTGTTCTGCGGCAGCGAGCAGCATTTGCTGAACAATCTGCGCGCCGGCGGCATCGGCACGATTTCGGCCGCCGTCAATGTCACTGCGCTGCTGGCGCAGCCGGTTTACCGCCACTGGCGAACGCCGGACGCCGACCGGCTGCAGGCGGCGCTGACCGCGGTACGCGTGCTGTTCCAAGACTATCCGCTAATCGCCGGTCTCAAGGAGACGATGGCGCTGATCACCGGCAATCCGGCGTGGCGCAACATGCTGCCGCCTAATGTGCCGCTCGGTCCGGCGGAATCCGCTGCGCTCAAGGCTAAGCTCGCCGAGCTGCCGGCGATGCAGCCGGTGATCGCCGCCGCACGCGCCGCCTGAATCGAAATCGCTACTGCAGCCGCGCCTTCTTCAGGAGCGTCGATCGGTCGGTCGAGCGCGGCGTCACCGTCAGCGTCCGCCCGTCGCGCTGCAGCGTCAGCGGCACTTCGACGCCGGCGCGGCCGAGCGACCACAGGCGACGATAGAGCGCCGCCAGCGTGCCGACCTCCTTGCCGGCGATCGACACCAGGATGTCGCCGACGCGCATGTCGGCCTGACGCGCCGGCCCATCGTTGCTGAGGCCGGCGACCACAACGCGGTCCTCGATCTCGGTGGCGTAGAAGCCGAGCCACGGACGCGGCGGCTTATTGGGCCGGCCGAGCGTCAGCAGATCGTCGTAGATCGGCTTCAGCAGGTCGATCGGCACGTTCATGTTGAGATGCTCGGTGCGGCCGTGCTCGCGCGCCTGCTGCAGATGCAGCGAACCGATGCCGATGAGCCGACCGGCGGCGTTGATTACCGCCGTGCCGCCCCAATTGGGATGCGCCGGCGCGGTAAACAACGCTTCGTCGAGCAGATATTCCCAATAGCCGGCGAATTCCTGCTTGGCAGCGATACGCGCCGCCAGCGAACGGGAGCGGCCGCCAGCACCCCCGACCACGACGTCGTCGTCCACTTGGGCGTTTGCCGACTGGCCGAGCGCCATCGCCGGCAGACTGAGTCGGCCGAGCGCCTGCACCAGACCGAAACCGGTTTCCTGGTCGTAGGCGACGACGTGACCCGGCAGGGCGCGGCCGTCGCCGGTATTGAGCCACAGGCTTTCCGCCTCGGTGATGAGGTAGCCGATGGTCAGGACAATGCCGTCTTCGCGGATGACGACACCGTTGCCGGCGCGCTCGGTGCCGAGCGTTTGCGCCGTGAAAGCGTCTTCCGGCACGGTGGCGCGCACGCCCACCACCGCCGCCAAGGCGCGCTCCAGATCGTAGCCGTAATCTTTCGGGTTCGGTTGCGCCTGGGGCGGCAATTCCCACTCGGTTTCCGCCATGCTGCCTCGTCCGCGTATCGTCGCCTGTGAGTCTACACCGCCGGCAGCGGTCCGGCGACCCGGTGTATCATTCGTCGCCGGGCGCGATGTGCCGCAGGCGTTTCAAGCGGCCGTGGACGCGTTTGTCCTCAACCCGTTTGCGCACGGCAGCGAGCGTCGGCCCGACCGGCAGCCGCGGTTTCGCCTTGAAGGCGGCGAGCCGCAACAGGTCGCATAGGCGGGCGCGGGCGTCGGCCCGATTGCGCTCCTGCGAGCGGAAGCGCTGCGCGGTGATGACCAGCACGCCATCGCGGCGAAGCCGTTTGCCAGCAATGGTTTTGAGGCGGCGGCGCATGTGATCGTCGATACCGTCGGCGTGATTGAGGTCGTAATGCAGCTTGACCGCCGTCGACTGCTTCTGCACGGCTTGGCCGCCGGGGCCGGAAGCGAGAATGAAATCCTCGTCGACCGCACTTTCATCGATGACGATCGGAATCTTGCGGATGCGCTGCGACGCCCTCATGGCGATCCCTTGGTCTCGGACCCAGCCGGAAATCCCGGCGGCGGCACCGGCAGCGAGCTGTTGGGCAACTCGGCGCTGTTCCAGCCGCCGCCAAGATTCTCGACCAACAGCACGCTGGCATTCAAGCGGCTTTGCAGGACGGTGAGCGCCGTCTCGCGGTCGGCGAGGGCGGTCGCCTCGGCGGTGACCACGCTCGTATAGTCGACGGTGCCGGCCAAATACTGATTCAGGATCAGGCGCTCGGCCTCGCTCGAGGCTCCGACCGCGGTGTCCTGCACCATCGCCTGGTTCTGCAGCACCTTGAGCGCGGCGAGATTGTCCTCGACGCCCTGGAACGCGGTGAGCACGGTTTGGCGGTAGTTGGCCACCGATTCGTCATAGGCGGCGTGCGCCGCTTCGACCTGGGCGGTGGTGAGGCCGCCGTTGAAGACATTGGCGGCGATCTGCGGGCCGAACGACCAGGTGACGCTCGAAGCATGCAGCAAGGTGTCAAGCATGCTGCTGGAGAAGCCGTAGCTGCCGCTGAGTGTCAGCGACGGGAAATAACCCGCGACAGCGACGCCGATCTGTGCATTCGCTGCCGCCATCTGGCGCTCGGCCTGGGCCACGGTCGGATTGCGTTCGAGCAGCGTCGACGGCACGCCGGCGGACACTACCGGCACTTGCATCGTCAGCCGCGTCGGTGTCGGCGCCAGGGCGAACGAAGCGGGCGGCTCGCCGATGAGGACGGCGATGGCATGCTCGAGCTGCGCCCGTGCCACGCCCAGTGCCACCATCTGCGAGCGCGTGTTCTCGAGCGTCGCCTGCGCCTGCGCCATGTCGGATTTGGCGACGTTGCCGGCATCGTACTTGTTGCGGGTGACGCGTAGCTGCTGGGTATAGGCGGCGACCGTGTCTTCGAGCAGCTTGTGCTGGGCATCGTTGACGCGCAGCTGGAAGTAATCCTGTGCCAGCGTCGCCTGGGCCGACAGCCGCGCCGCGGCGAGCTGCGCCGCGTCGGCCTGGGCGGTGGCGGTGGCGCTTTCGACGGTGCGGCGGACTTGGCCCCAAATGTCGATGACCCAGGTGGCATCGACCGGCAGGCTGAATTCGTTGCGGATACGGCCGCCGCCGAACTGGCTGCCGGCGGGCCGCGAGCGGCTCATGGCGGGACTGACGCCGATCGAAGGGAAAAAGCCGGCGCGGTTTTCGGCGACGACCGCAACCGCCTGGCGATAGGCGGCTTCGACCGCTTTGAGATTCTGGTTCGATACGTCGACCTGGCTTTCGAGGTGGTTGAGCGTCGGATCGTCGTAGATCGACCACCACGGCTGGCCCGACGCCGCCGCTTTCGGCGTCGCCGGTTTCCAGTCTGCGGTTTCCTTGTAGGCGGCGGGCGCCGGGGCGGGCGGCCGCTGATAGTCGGGTCCGACCGAGCAGGCGGCGAGCGTCAACGCGAAGCCGAGGACGAGGATGCGGCGCATGGTCATTCTCCGGGCACCGGCGCGCCGCCAAGCAGACCGGCGCCACGGCGGCCCCACTGCCGCAGGCCCCACAGGCGGAAACGATCGAGATAGAGGTAGATCACCGGCGTCGTGTAGAGGGTCAACAACTGGCTAATCATCAGGCCGCCGACAATGGCGAGGCCGAGCGGCCGGCGCAGCTCGCCACCCTCGCCCGCCCCGATGGCCAGCGGCACCGCGCCGAGCATCGCCGCCATCGTCGTCATCATGATCGGCCTGAAGCGCATCAAGCACGCCTGAAAGATGGCGTCGTGCGACGACAGGCCGAGGCTGCGTTCGGCATCGAGCGCGAAGTCGATCATCATGATGGCGTTCTTCTTGACGATACCGATCAGCAGGATGACACCGATCAAGGCGATAATGCTGAATTCGGTGTGGAACAGCATCAGCGCCAGCACCGCGCCGACGCCAGCCGAGGGCAGCGTCGACAAGATCGTGATCGGATGGACGTAGCTCTCGTAGAGCACGCCGAGCACGATATAGACCGCCGCCAACGCGGCGAGGATCAGGAACGGCTCGGCGGCCAGCGACTGCTGGAAGACCTGAGCAGTGCCCTGGAAGCTGCCGATGACGTTGGACGGCACGCCGAGCTCGAGCATGGTACGGTTGACCAACGTCGCCGCCTGGCCCAAGGCGACGCCCGGCGCTAGGTTGAACGAGATGGTCGAGGCGACCGACAGCCCTTGGTGATTGACGGCGAGCGGCGTCGTTCCCGGATGGAAGCTGGCGAACGTCGCCAGCGGCACCATGGTTTCCTTGTTGGTGCTGACGGCGGTGCCGGCCGACGCAGGGCCGTGACCGATGGCGGTGATCGAATTGATCGCGAAATTGCGCGCTTCGTCGGCGGCGACCGCCGACGCGTTGCTGGTTTGGCCCTTGAGGACGACCGTGCCTGCAACGGCATTGGTCGCTTGCGTGCCTCCGACAGCGCCGCCGGCGGTGCTGACGTACAGATCCTTGAGCGTTTCCGGGTTCTGCCAGAACTGGGGCGCCACCTCCATGATGACGTGGTACTGGTTCAGAGGATTATAGATCGTCGAGACTTGGCGCTGACCGAAGGCGTCGTAGAGTGTGTTGTCGATGGCGCTGACGCTGAGACCCAGTCGAGCGGCGGTCGCGCGGTCGATCGCCAGATCGGTTTCGAGGCCCTTGTCCTGTTGGTCGGAGTTGACGTCGGTGAGCTGCGGCACCTTTTGCAGCGCTGCGACGATCTTGGGCACCCATTCGTTGAGCGTCTGCAGATCGTCGCTGCGCAGCGTGTATTGGTAGAGCGCGTTCGAGGGCCGGCCGCCGACGCGAATGTCTTGCACTGGCTGGAGGAAGAGCGTGGCGCCGGGCACCACCGACAGCTCGCGCCGCAGCCGGCCGATCACCTGGTCGATGCCGGGCCGCTGATTCAACGGCTTGAGCGATGCGAAAAGGAAGCCGGAGTTCGTCTCGCCGCCACCGGTGAAGGCGACGACGTTATCGATCGCTTTGTCCTTAAGCATGATCGAAACGAACTGCGTCAGCTTTTTCTGCATCAGCTGGAACGAAATGCTTTGGTCGGCCTGGATGCCACCGATCAACCGGCCTGTGTCCTGCTCGGGAAAAAAGCCCTTGGGCACGACGATGAACAGCAAAACATTGAGACAGAGCGTCGCCGCGAGGATGGCGAGCACCAGGCGCGAATGGCGCAGCGACCAGGCCAGCGAGCGGCGGTAGCCTTCCTTGATCCGGTCGAAGCCGTGCTCGCTCCAGCGCAGCAGGCGGTGCGGCGGGGGATCGTCGGCGCGCGGCCGGTACAGGAGCCGAGCACACATCATCGGTGTCGTTGTCAGCGACAGGACCAGTGAAACCACGATGGCGATCGACAGCGTCATCGCAAATTCGCGGAACAAGCGGCCGATGAGTCCGCCCATGAGCAGGATGGGGGTGAACACGGCGATGAGCGACAGGCTCATCGACAGCACGGTGAAGCCGACTTCGCGTGCGCCCTGCAACGCAGCCTGCAGCCGCGACATGCCGGCTTCGAGATGCCGCGTCGTGTTCTCGAGCACGACGATGGCGTCATCGACGACGAAGCCAGTCGCGACGGTGAGCGCCATCAGCGACAGATTGTCGAGGCTGTAGCCGAGCAGATACATCACGCCGAAGGTGCCGATCAGCGACACCGGCACCGCGACCGACGGGATCATGATGGCGCGGCCGTTGCGCAGGAACAGATAGACGACCGCGATCACCAACAGCGTCGAGATCACGAGCGTACGCTCGACTTCGGCGAGCGAGGAGCGGATGGTTGTCGAACGGTCGACCGGAATGCTGACGTCGATGGCGGCCGGGATCTCGGCCTGCAACACCGGCAGCTCGGCTTTGACGCCATCGACCGTGCTGATGATGTTGCCGCCTGGCTGGCGGTAGATGATGACCAGAACTGCCGGCTTGCCATTGGCGAGACCGGCGTTGCGTAAATTCTCGACCGAATCAACGACGTCGGCGACTTCGGACAGCGTCACCGCGGCGCCGTTGCGATAGGCGACGACCAGGTCCTTGTACGCTGCAGCGTTGCGCGCCTGGTCGTTGTCGTAGATCTGATAGCGCTTGCCGTTATCCTCGATCGCGCCTTTGGGCGCATGCGCGTTCGCCGCCGCGAGCGCGGCCCGCACGTCCTCGAGACCGATGCCGTAGTGCGCCAGCGCCAGCGGATTGAGCTCGGCGCGCACCGCCGGCAGCGCCGAGCCGCTGACGTCGACCTCGCCGACACCCGGCAGCTGCGACAGTTTCTGCGCCAATACCGTGCTAGCGGCGTCGTACATCTGTCCGCGGTCGAGCGCGTCCGAGGTCAGCGCCAGCACCATGATCGGCGCGTCGGCCGGATTGACCTTCCGGTAGGTCGGGTTCTGCCGCAGGCTTGTCGGCAAATCGGCGCGTGCTGCGTTGATCGCCGCCTGGACGTCGCGCGCAGCGCCGTCGATGTCGCGGTCGAGGCCGAATTGCAGAGTGATGCGCGTACCACCGACGGTGCTGGCCGAGGTCATTTCGGTGACGTCGGCGATCTGGCTGAGGTGACGCTCGAGAGGCGTCGCGACCGCGGTTGCGACCACCTCGGGACTGGCGCCCGGCAGCGTCGCATGCACGGAAATCGTCGGGAAATCGACCTGCGGCAGCGGCGCCACCGGCAGCCAGAAGAAGGCCACGGCGCCGGCCAAAGCGATACCGAGCGTCAGGAGCGTCGTTGCCACCGGCCGGCGGATGAAGACCCCCGAGAAATTCATTCGGCCGGCGTCTCCCCCGGCCGGTCGCCGGCTTCGTGGTTGAACAAACCGGCGGTGCGCCGGCGGAAGCGGATCGCCATGCGATCGAAGGCGAGATAGATCACCGGCGTCGTGAACAGCGTCAGCACCTGGCTGACGATCAAACCGCCGACGATGGTGAGGCCCAGTGGATGGCGCAGCTCGGAGCCAACGCCAGTGCCGACGGTCAGCGGCAAGGCGCCGAGGATCGCCGCCATCGTCGTCATCATGATCGGCCGGAAGCGCAGCAGCGACGCCTGGAAGATCGCGTCACGCGGCGACTTGCCCTCATGGCGTTCGGCGTCGAGCGCGAAGTCAATCATCATGATCGCGTTCTTCTTGACGATGCCGATCAGCAGGATGATGCCGATGATAGCGATGACCGTCAGGTCGTCGCCGACCAGCATCAGGGCCAGCAGCGCGCCGATGCCGGCCGATGGCAACGTCGACAGGATCGTGACGGGGTGGATGTAGCTCTCATAGAGCACGCCCAGCACGATGTAGACCGTGACCACCGCGGCGAGGATCAGGAACAGCTCGTTGGTGAGCGACGACTGGAACGCCAGCGTCGCACCTTGGAACACGGTGATGATGCCGCGCGGCATGCCGATCTCGGTCTCAGCGGCCTTGATCGCGTCGACCGCCGCGCCGAGCGATGCGCCCGGAACCAGGTTAAACGAGATGGTGTTTGACGGGAACTGGCCGAGGTGATCGATCTGCAACGGCGCGGTCTGCGTCACGACCTTGGCGATTGCCGACATGGGCACCTGGCCACCATTGGCCGACGGCAGGTAAATCGAGTCCAGTGCGCCGAGCGACGACTGATAGCTTTTGTCGGATTCCAGAATGACGCGATACTGGTTCGACTGCGTGAAGATCGTCGAGATGATGCGCTGGCCGAAGGAATCGTAGAGCGCATTGTCGATGGTCGCCGGCGTCAGGCCGAAACGCGAAGCGGTGGCGCGGTCGATGTCGATATAGACCGACAGGCCGTCGTTCGCCTGGTCGCTGACGACGTCAGCGAAACCTTCGGTGTGATTGAGCTTGTCGACGAGCTTCGGCACCCATGTCGCCAACTCGTCGGGATTGGCGTCCTCGAGCACGAACTGATACTGCGTCCGGCTTACCATCGTATCGATGGTCAGGTCCTGCACCGGCTGCAGATAGAGCGTCGTGCCGGGGATATTCGCGGTCTCCTGCTCGAGGCGGCGGATCACAGTCTCGACGTCGCTGCGCTGATTCTTCGGTTTGAGGTTGATGAGCAGCCGGCCGCTATTGAGCGTCGTGTTAGTGCCATCGATGCCGATATAGGACGAGACGCTGGCGACGGCCGAATCCTTGAGCACGGCTTCGGCCAAGGCTTGCTGACGCTCGGCCATCGCGGCGTAGGACACACTCGGCGGACCTTGCGAGATGCCTTGGATCAGGCCGGTGTCCTGCACCGGAAAGAAGCCTTTTGGAACAATCACATAGAGCAGAACCGTGACCGCCAGCGTCGCGACCGCGACCAGAAGCGTTGCCATTTGTCGATCGAGCACCCACGTCAAAGCGCGCGAATAGGCGTGGATGAGGGCATCGAACTTTTCCCGGCTCCAGCGCTGGAAACGGGTCTCCGGCACTTCGCCCGGCCGGCGCAGCAGCTTGGCGCAGGCCATCGGCACCAGCGTCAGCGATACGACAGCAGAGATCAGGATCGTGACGGCGAGCGTCAGCGCGAACTCGCGGAACAGCCGGCCGACGACGTCGCCCATGAACAGGAGAGGGATAAGCACGGCGATGAGCGAGATGGTCAGCGACATGATGGTGAAGCCGACCTGTTCGGACCCGCGCAGCGCCGCGCGCAACGGCGTCTCGCCTTCTTCGAGATAGCGCGAAATATTCTCGATCATCACGATGGCGTCGTCGACGACGAAGCCCGAGGCGATGGTCAAGGCCATCAGCGAAAGATTGTTCAGGCTGAAACCCAAGAGATACATCGCACCAAAGGTGCCGACGAGCGACAGCGGCACGGACAGGCTCGGGATGATGGTGGCGCGGGTGGAGCGCAGGAAAACGAAGATCACCAGCACGACGAGGATCACCGCTAGCGTCAGCTCGAATTCGACGTCGGCGACCGAAGCGCGGATCGTGATGGTGCGGTCGGTGAGCACGGCGACGTCGACCGATTGCGGCAGCGAGGCCTGCAGCTGCGGCAGCAGCTTTTTAATGCCATCGACCACGGATATGACGTTGGCACCCGGCTGACGCTGGACGTTGATGATCACCGCCGGCGTCGTGTTCATCCAGGCGCCGAGTTTGTCGTTCTCGGCGCCGGACACGACATGCGCAACATCACCCAAATGCACCGGCGCGCCGTTTTTGTAGGCGATCACCAGGCCGAGATAAGCGTTGGGGTCCTGGATCTGGTCGTTGGCGTTGATGGTATAGGCACGCGACGGGCCGTCGAAATTGCCCTTGGGCGTGTTGACGTTGGCATTGGCGATGGTGGTGCGCAGATCGTCGATATTGAGGCCGTAAGCGGCGAGCGCGCGCAGATCCGCCTGGACGCGTACCGCCGGCCGCTCGCCGCCGGCGATGCTGACCAGGCCGACGCCCGGCAGCTGCGAAATCTTCTGCGCCAGCCGCGTGTCGGCGAGGTCCTCGACCTGCGGCAGCGGCATGGTCGCCGAAGTCACCGCAAGCGTCAGCACCGGCGCGTCGGCGGGGTTGACCTTGGCGTAAATCGGCGGCGCCGGCAGGTCGGACGGCAGCAAATTGCCGGCGGCATTGATCGCCGCCTGGACTTCCTGTTCGGCGATGTCGAGGCTGATGTTGAGGCCGAACTGCAGCGTGATTACCGACGCACCGGTCGAGCTGGTCGATGACATCTGCACCAGGTTCGGCATCTGGCCGAACTGGACCTCGAGCGGCGCCGTGACCGACGAGGTCATCACGTCGGGCGAGGCGCCGGGATAGAACGTCGTCGCCTCGATGGTCGGATAATCGACCTCGGGCAGCGCCGACAGCGGCAGGAAGCGGAAGGCGACCATGCCCACCAGCATGATCGCCGCCATGAGCAGCGAGGTAGCGACCGGCCGCAGGATGAACGGGCGTGACGGGCTGAGCGCCATGTCACCCAGCCACTGCGATCATGGGCGCGCCGGTGCGGCCGCGGCCGGAGGCGTCGACGCGGCCATCGACCGCGAGCGCAAGTTGACCTTGGCGCCGTTCTTGAGCTTGTCCGCGCCGTCGACCACGACCGAATCGCCAGCCTGCAACCCCTTGAGAATCGAAACCGTTTCGCCCGCCGCCGGCCCCAAAGTCACTGGCCGCACCGACACCGTGTCGTCGGTGCCCACGACATAGACGAACGTTCCGGGCGCCCCGCGCTGGATGGCCGCGCTCGGAATCACGATGACGTTCTTGAGCGTGTCGACCGTGATGTGGATGTTGACAAACTGATTGGGAAACAAATTTTCCTCGGCGTTGGCGAACGAAGCGCGCAACTGGAACGTGCCGGTGCTGGTGTTGATCGTGTTGTCGACGCTGGCGAGCGTGCCGTCGGCAAGTTTGGTATTGCCGGTGCTGTCAAAGGCAGCGACCGGCAGCTTGACGCCGCCGCGACTGCCCTTGAGCACGGCTTCGAGATCGTCCTGAGGCAGCGAGAACAGCACCGAGATCGGCCGCATTTGGTTCAGAAGAACGAGGCCGTTGGTATCGGATGGAGTCACGTAATTTCCCGGATCGACCTGGCGTAGGCCGATGCGGCCGGCGACCGGCGCAATGATGTGACAGTAGGAGAGATTGACCTTCGCGGTTTCGACCGCCGCCTGATCGAGCTTCACCGTGCCTTCGAGTTGATGCACAGTCGCCGCCTGATCGTCATAGGTCTGCTTGGCGATCGAATCCTGCTTGATCAGGACGCCGTAGCGCGCAAAATCGACGCGCGCGCCGGCGAGCTGCGCCTGATCGCGATCGAGCTGGCCCTCGGCTTGGTCGAGCGCCGCTTGAAACGGGCGCGGATCGATTTGGGCGAGGAAATCGCCAACCTTGACCTCTTGCCCTTCGGTGAAGCCGACAGCGACGAGCTGGCCGCTCACCTGCGTACGCACCGTCACCGAGGCCAACGGCGTTACGGTTCCGAGGGCGGTATAGATTACCGGCATTTCACCGGTCGCTGCGGCCGACGCGACAACCGGCAAGGGTAGCACGGCGTGCGGTACGTTGCGCGGACGCAGCGCGATCCACAATCCGATGACGATCAATGCGGCGAGCACGACACCACCCCAGAACAGCGGCGGCCGTCCACGGAGATACCGTTCAAACATCGGCACCCCCGGTCGAGCCCGAAACGATCCGTGCGCCGCTCGTGTGCATCGTGCCCATCATTCCGGGATCCTGGAGATCGAGATGTCGGACCGATGCCCGTTCGGCCCCTTCTCGCGTACAACGTCAGGGTATAAAAACGCAGCAGGTTTTGGAAAGCTTTCGACCATGCACCGATCCCGTCGCAGATTGCGCCCATGGGTGAAGCGGCGAAATCCAGCCCGGAACCGCTCCCAAGATTATAGGCGTGCGCACCGGCGCCAATCCCCTGGAACAGCAGGGAAACAGCCGATTCTCGCGGCGCTCAACCGGCTCGGCCATGCGCCCGGATGAGGCGCTGGCGCGCTGGAACGCGCGCTTCCATGGCGAGGACTATCTGTTCGGAACCGCGCCGAACAGTTTCCTGGCGGCGCAAGCCGGTTATTTCCAACAAGGCCAGTGTGCGCTTGCCATTGCCGACGGTGAAGGCCGCAACGGCGTGTTCCTTGCCAAACAGGGGCTCAAAGTGTTGTCGGTCGATTTTTCGCCGGTTGCGTTGGCCAAGGCGCGGCGGCTGGCCGTGCACGAAGGCGCCGAACTCGAAACTGAATGTGCTGATCTCGCGCAATGGGTTTGGGGACGCGAGCGCTTCGACGTAATCGCGGGAATCTTCATCCAGTTCGCCGACGCCAAATTGCGCGCGCATCTATTCCAGCAAATGCACGAGGCGCTCAAGCCCGGCGGCCTGATCTTCATCCAGGGCTATCGGCCGGAGCAGATCGATTACGGCACGGGCGGACCGAAGGAGCTCGACCATCTCTATACAGCCGCGATGCTGCGCGAGGCGTTCGCCGATTTCGAGATTCTTCACCTCGCCGAGCACGACGACGTGATCCATGAAGGCAGCGGCCACGATGGCATGTCGGCGCTTGTCGACCTCGTGGCGCGGAAGCCGAAGACACGGGACGCATAAGACAGACCGCGGCGCCGGCAAGGCATTCGCGCCGGCATCGCTCCTGTTGTTTGAGCGCCTCTAGAGCGAGCCTTTTAGTTTGGCACCAGCCTTGAAGCGCACGCCCTTACTGGCCTTGATCTTGATTTCTTCGCCGGTGCGCGGATTGCGGCCCATACGGGCAGCGCGGTGACTGACAGCAAAGGTGCCGAAGCCGGGGAGGCTGAATTTTTGGCCTTTCTTGAGTTCCTTGGCGATCGTATTGGTAATCGTGTCGACGGCTTCTCCGGCGTCAGACGTGCGCATGCCGTTTTTCTTCAGTGCGTCGACGAGAACTTGTTTGCTCATTGCGTGATCCCCTTCCCTTCGCTGCGCCGCGTCTCCATCTCGCACGCGGCCGTGTTGGCAAAATCCGTTCGAGTTATGGTCGAGCCCCTAATGCGTCCCGCGGCAGGGCATCGTCTCAGACTTGCACCGGGACACAACGGCAATCAAGGACTTCACGGCGCGTTGAGTCCGTCGCGCGCCGCTGTAATCCGCGTGTTGTCAAGACCGTTGTGATCGCCGCCCGGGCGCGCGCGGCCCCGGCCGAATAGACCAAACAAACTCACACCAGCGGCGGGTGCGGGATTACAATCCCACCGCCCGCCGATTTTTTACAGCAAACAGCAACCGCATGACCCTCGACGCCAACTCCGCTTCGCCTGCCTTTCCCGAACGTCTCCTGCATGGCCATCGCGCATTCCTCAGCGGCCGCTTCGCCAGCGAACGCTCGCGTTACGAAACGCTGGCGCGGACCGGACAGCGGCCTGAAATCATGGTCATCGGCTGCATCGATTCACGCGTGTCGCCGGAAGTGATCTTCGACGCCGCGCCCGGCGAGATGCTGGTCGTGCGGAACGTCGCCAATCTCGTACCGCCGTTCGAGCCGCACCGCGAGACGCAGCATGGGACCAGCGCGGCGATCGAGTTCGGCGTCCAAGCACTACAGGTCAAGCATGTCGTCGTGCTCGGTCACGCCTTATGCGGCGGCATCCGCGCCTTCGCCGACGAGCAGAAGCCGTTGTCCGCCGGTGACTTCATCGGCCGCTGGATGGCGCAGATCGCGCCGGCCGCCGCGGGTCTCGGTGCGCGCGGTACGGACCACGACGATTACCTACGCCGGCTCGAACGCGCGGCCGTCGAGCTCAGCCTCACGAACCTGATGACGTTTCCGTTTGTCCGCCGCCGTGTCGAAGCTGGAGCGCTGGCGCTGCATGGCGCCTATTTCGGCGTCGCCACCGGGCGCATGCTGCTGCGCGATCCGGCCACGGGCGAATTCGCACCCATGGAAGCGGAGGCTGCCGAACCTCCCGGTCGCCGCGTCCGCTAGCGCTGACGGCGCAGCGCTATTCCGCCGCGACCTTGGTGGCGACCGGCTCGACCCGCGCGGCGCAGTACTTGAACTCGGGAATCTTGCCCATCGGATCGAGCTGCGGATTGGTCAGGATGTTCGCCGCTGCCTCGACGTAGCAGAACGGAATGAACACCATGCCAGGCGCGATTGCGAGATCAGGCCGCGCCTTCAGCTCGATAGCACCGCGACGCGTCACGACGCGCACGATTGATCCGGCATCGATGCCCATGCGCTTCATGTCACCCGGCGATAGCGAGGCGTGCGCCTCTGGCTCGATCGCGTCGAGCACGCTCGCCCGGCGGGTCATTGCGCCGGTGTGCCAATGCTCGAGCTGCCGGCCGGTGGTCAACACCATCGGATAATCTTTGTCGGGCTCCTCGGCGGGCGGGCGGATTTCGACCGGCACCAGCTTACCGCGACGGGTTGCCGTCGGGAAACCGTCGCCGAAGACGATGTCCTCGCCCGGCTTGTCGGGCGCGGTGCTCGGGTAGGTGACCGAGCTTTCGCGATCGACACGCTCCCACGTGATGTTGTCGAGGGACGGCATGCCAAGCTTCATCTCGGCGAAGACGTCGGCCGGCCCGGCGTAGTTCCAATTCAGGCCTATGCGGCGCGCGAGTTCCTGGATGATCCAGAGATCGTGCCGCGCGTCGCCTGGCAGCGGCAGCGCCTGGCGGCCCATCTGCACCTGGCGATTGGTGTTGCTGACCGTGCCATTCTTTTCCGGCCAGGCCGAAGCCGGCAGGAAGACATCGGCATAGAATGCGGTCTCGGTCAGGAACAGGTCCTGCACCACGAGGTGGTCGAGCTTGGCGAACGCCTCGCGCGCGTGCTGCACATCGGGGTCGGACATAGCCGGATTCTCGCCCATGATGTACATGCCGCGGATCTGGTCAGCGTGGATCGCGTTGACGATCTCGACGACAGTGAGGCCTTTCTTCGGATCGAGCTTGGCGCTCCACAACTTCTCGTAGAAGGCGTGCTGCTTCGGGTCCTCGACCGAGATGTAGTCGGGGAAGAACATCGGGATGAGGCCAACGTCGGATGCGCCCTGCACGTTGTTCTGTCCGCGCAACGGATGGAGGCCGGTGCCCGGCCGGCCGACCTGGCCGGTGATCAGCGACAGCGCGATCAGGCAGCGGGTGTTGTCGGTGCCGTGGACGTGCTGCGAAATGCCCATGCCCCAGAAGATGATCGCCGCTTCGGCACGCGCGAATTTGCGCGCGACGGTCTTCAGCGTCTCGGCGTCAATGCCGCAGATCGGCGCCATCTTTTCCGGCGTACGATCTTTGACGCTGGCAGCAAGCTTTTCGAAATCCTCGGTGAACGCCTGGACGTACTGCTTGTCGGTCAGGTCCTCGGCGATGATGGTGTGCAACATCGCCGACAGCATCGCGACGTCGCGGCCCGGCTTGAACTGCAGCATATGGGTCGCGTGACGCGCCAGCGCCTGGCCGCGCGGATCCATGACGATCAGCGTCGCGCCGCGCTTCGTGGCGTTCTTGAAAAAAGTCGCCGCAACCGGATGGTTCTCGGTCGGATTGGCGCCGATGACGACGATGACGTCGGCGTCCTTGACCGCCATGAACGGCGCCGTCACCGCGCCCGAGCCGATGCCTTCGAGCAGGCCGGCAACCGAAGAGGCATGGCAGAGGCGCGTGCAATGGTCGACGTTGTTGGTGCCGAAGCCGGCGCGCACCAGCTTCTGGAAGAGATAGGCCTCTTCGTTCGAGCCCTTGGCCGAGCCGAATCCCGCGAGGCCCTTCGGGCCGTGCTGGTCGCGGATCTTCTTGAAACCGGCGGCGGCGGCATCGAGCGCCTCGTCCCAGGTCGCCTCGCGGAAATGTGTCCACGGGTTGGTCGGATCGAGCGGCGTATGCGCGTCCTTCTTCATCCCGGGCTTGCGGATCATCGGCTTGGTCAGCCGCTGCGGATGGCTGATGTAATCGAAGCCGAAGCGGCCTTTGACGCACAGACGATTGAGGTTCGACGGGCCTTCGCGGCCGTCGACGTAGAGCAACTTGTCGTCCTTGATCT